>JAHIPS010000027.1 GCA_018902915.1 Candidatus Omnitrophota bacterium
GTTCATAGATCAATTTAAGCCTGGAGGCAAGGAATATCATATTGACGGACAAAGCCATCTGAATTGTCCTAATTGCGGTGAGATGATCGAAATAAAATAGTTGTTTTGAAGTCTCTGCCCGAAGGGCAGATTTTGCTTGACCATCCTGATTTTTCTTCTATAATATAACGACATGCATTATACCAGAGATCAAATATTATCCGTGTTGAAGCAATATTGGGGCTATGTTTCTTTTCGGCCTTTACAGGAAGAGGTAGTTTTTTCTATCCTCGAGGATAAAGAGAGCCTTACGGTCTTGCCAACCGGCGGAGGGAAATCACTCTGCTTCCAATTGCCAGCGCTTCTTAGGGATGGCATGGCAGTTGTCATTTCTCCGCTTATATCTCTCATGAAAGATCAGGTGGACGCGTTAAAAGATATAGGGATTGCCGCGGTGTATTTAAATTCCAGTTTATCCGTCAAGGAACAAAGAGAAATAATAACACTCATCCAGGAACAAAAAATAAAACTTCTCTATATCTCGCCTGAGCGCCTGCAGAACGAGGAAACTGCTGATCTCTTGCACTCAATACAGACTTCCTTTTTTGTGATAGATGAGGCGCATTGCATAAGCCACTGGGGGCATGATTTCAGGGCTGACTATCGTAATCTCAGGATTATAAAGGAAATGTTCCCGTCGACGAGCGTCCACGCGTTTACAGCCACTGCCACAAAGGCAGTGCAGGATGATATTGTAGCCCAGCTAAAATTTGATGACGCAAAAATACACATCGCTTCTGTAGACCGGTCTAATCTGACCTACAGGGTGGTGCCCCGTACGATCATCATAAAACAGATAACTGATGTGCTGGAAAAACACGCTAACGAGCCTGGTATTATATATTGTTTGCGCAGGGACGATGTTGACACGATATCTGATAAATTGAACAGGCTTGGCTTTGAGAATCTGCCTTATCACGCAGGCCTTACAGATGAGGTGCGCCATGTGAACCAGGATAAGTTTGTGCGCGAACAGGTCAATATAATAGTGGCAACAGTTGCCTTTGGTATGGGCATTGACCGTTCAAATATCCGTTTTATTATACATGCTGCTATGCCCAAGAGCCTGGAATACTATCACCAGGAAACAGGGCGTTCTGGCCGCGATGGGCTTCCGTCATATTGTTACATGTTTTTCGGAGGCAGGGATTACCGCACCTGGAAGTTTCTATCAGAGAAGTCTTCCAATCAAGGTACCCTTATTGCCAAGTTGAATACAATATATCATTTCTGCTCAAAACCCCAATGCAGACACAAGGCTATTGCAGCTTATTTTGACCAGGCGTATGACAGAAATCCCTGCGCAGCCTGCGACTATTGCCTGGATGAATTTGACACGGCAGAGAACCCCTTAAAGATAGGACAGGATATATTGTTTTGTGTGTATGAGGCTACGCAGGAGATATCTTACGGATTTGGAGCAGGCCATATAGCCAATATATTAAAAGGGCATCTGACTGACAATGTTGAAAAAAGAAATCATCATAATCTATCCAAATTCGGCTCAATGGCTGATGCTTCTTTGGAATTCATAAGATACATGATAGAACAGATGATAGGCCAGGATTTTCTTGTAAGAGAGGGAGAATATTCCACACTTTCGCTTACACCTTCCGCGATAAAAGTGCTAAAAGGTGAGACTACCCCGTCGCTGGTAAAGCCGCTCTTGGCAAAAAAGAAAAAAGAGATCGCGAAGAAAAGCAGAGAGATAAAAGAAAAAGAATGGCAGGGCATAGATCAGGAATTATTTCAGATACTTCGCAGGAAAAGAGCGGAACTTGCCTTTAAGCGCCGCGTTCCAGCCTTCATAATCTTTGGGGATAAATCCTTAAAAGACATGGCCATAATCAAACCCACCACAAAAGAGACTTTTACCACAGTATTCGGAGTAGGCGCCAAAAAGGCAGAAACCTATGCCGACACCTTCACCTCCGTAATAAGTGAATACCTGAAACCATAATTTTCCGCCTTGTCTTTATTCTCCCGATATCCTAATAATAAATATCTAAGTGCAGCTTACCAGAAAGGTAGAAAAATGAAATTGCCGCGTTCTTTAGTGGTGTTTGATCTTGAGACAACTGGTACATGGGTTGAGAAGGATAGAATAGTTGAGATCGGCATGATTAAACTATTGCCAGATGGTTCAAGAGAGACTTATGTAAAACGCATTAATCCTGGCATACCTATCCCGCCTAATGTCAGTCGTATTATTAATATCAAAGATGATGACGTGAAAGACGCGCCGCGATTTAAAGATATAGCTAAAGAGGTGCTGGAGTTTATAGGCGATGCTGACCTCGACGGGTTCAATATCCTGAGGTTTGACCTGCCTGTGCTTGAGCGCGAGTTTTTTGACGCAGGGCTTGGTTTTCAAGGGATTTAACAGCTGCTTATCAGTTATACTGCAGTAAAGAGCTTGATAATGCGCATTCTGCATTGGGCGATGCTGAAGCAACTCAGGGAACGAAAGTTTTGCTGGTGGAACGGAGAACCTTACCCTGCGTTTGGCAAATACAGAAAGAAGAAAAATATAAAAAGCATACTTAAGAATGACCGACCATATTTAGAATGGGTGCTTGCCGCGGATTTTAGCGAAGAAGTCAAAACAATGATAAAAAAGACCTTGGCTGGCGAGGGAGCGCAGTTTCGAAGCAATAAAGGATATCATTAAATCCATCAGAAAAGAAAAAATAGAATGTGAAATAGAAACATTTATCCATGGGGCCATGTGCGTGAGCCTATCAGGAAGATGTTTTTTATCGTCGTATGCATTTTCAAAATCAGCGAATAGGGGCAAATGTGTCCAGCCCTGCAGGAGAAAATATCTCATCACTGACCTGGAAGAGAAGGGCAACAAGTATATTTTGGGCAAGGATTATATAAGGATTTACGAGCGGATTTTTCCGGGGGACACCTAATGACACAGGGGCTGGCCCTGTAAGCAGCAAAGATGAAAAGATCTTTTTAGGAGAGGTGGTGAATTTTTACAATAAAAATAAGGTCGCGGCCATACACATAAGGAACCAGGGCGTTAAGATAGGAGACAGTATCGCGATCTACGGAAAAAGCACGCCCTTATCAATTGCAGAAGTAAAGGAGATGCAGATAGCTGGCAAGGCAGCAGCCTTTACAGAAAAAGGCAAACAAGTCGGCATAAAGCTACCTTTTAAAGTCAGGCGTAACGACAAGGTCTTTTTTTACAAACAAAAGGATAGTTGACCCTTTCATAGGCGGTATCTTTGTGCTATACTTACATTGGGTATTTACGCTAAGTCTAAACCCTTGGAAAAGGGAAATTTTTTGCCTGGATTATGACGAAGATTAGAAAAGAGCTCAATCTGAAAATCGTATTATTGCTCGTGTCTATAGTGCTGGTTTTTAGCTCTTCGGCGTACGGTGTTGATCTATACAAAAATTCGCATCTAAGGCCGCAGATGTTGTTTGATGATAAGCAGGCAAAGATTAAGGATGTTTGTACGTTTCTGAGAATTTTATATGAGAAAAGTATCGTTGTGGGCGGCATGACTAAACAGGAGACCTTTGTATATGTAAAGAAAAAGGCAGAACAGTTTAACGCAAAACATGCTTTAGGAATAGCTGTAATACTTCTCCACGATGGTATCAGATTTATAGTATCGACAGGGCAAGCAACATCTTCTTTGGACAAATTCGAGTTGACAGGTTTACGGCACGCTATAAAGACTTTTCCAGAGTTTATCAGGACTTCTGCGCTAGATTTGTTTTATGGGGAAGATGATGAAGCTTTGACAGAAGAGAATGATTATTTGAAAAACATAAATACAGATCTGGATGCGTTGGTAGACTTCTATAACAATGCTGATGCCTTAGGCAAACTGGGCGCTGTTAAAGAGATGATCAGTGTGATCCAAGATGCTATAGGAGTTTTATTAGAGAACGGGAAAAGTATTCACAAGCCAGAGATCTTGGGATTGGTCTCAAAAGACATGAAGGCTTTCAAAGCAGAAATACAGGTCATCGAAAGCTTAGTAACAGGGGACGGGAAAGTTGACATTGAGAATATGTGCGGCCTGTTGTCCAGGAGATATTTCCAGACTGAGAGATATTCCGAACCTGACTTAGTATATAATATCCATGTTGAAAGCGCTGCTAAAAACGTTTTTCCGGATATCCGCCCTTTAAATTTATACATTATTCTGGATAATCTTTTCTCTAATGCAAAGGGTGCTTTTTCTGAGACCCGGGACAAGAAAGAGATAAGTATAAATATATTTATCAATGGCTCTGGCAAATGGCAGATGGATTTTTCTGATACAGGAAAAGGCGTACCTGCTGATGAGTACGAAAATATTTTTAAACCAGGCTACAGTTCTGAAGGCGAGGGCCGCGGCACAGGGTTATTTCTGACACAAAAAAAGGTAGAAGCCTCAGGTGGAACAATCACAATAGACTCGCTGACGTTGGAAGAGAAGGAGAGATCTTACAATAAGGACAAAGACAAAGTCGGCACTACCTTTTCTATCCAGCTCCCGTTCAAGCCTGCAACAAGAGGTTATGCCCCTCTTAAGAGCCGGGCCATGGGGAAGTTTCTGTAAGGGTATTGCCTGATTACTCAGGCAATAACTTTCCTCTTTACAAAACCTTACCTACCTTGTATAATAATCCCGTTGCATGCCCCGTTCCAAATCTTTGATTTGGAACGGGGTGCAGAAAAAGGCTAAGCGTATAAAGGTACGTAGATCTTGGACTATTAATCCCAAAACTCGCATAAAAAAGAGTAAAAAACGCTATTCTAGAAAGAATAAGAAGAAGGTGATACATGATGAAGCTAAAGCTTGGGCTTCCTAAGGGGAGCCTGCAAGAGGCCACTATCCGGATGTTTAAAAAAGCAGGCTTTAATATATCTATAGGATCCAGGAGTTATTTCCCATTTATAGATGATGAGGAGATCACGCCGTTTCTTCTCAGGGCGCAGGAGATGGCGAGGTATGTGGCTGATGGCGCGCTTGACTGCGGCATCACTGGCAATGACTGGACCATAGAGAGCGGCAAGGATGTGGTAAAGGTCTGCGAACTTATATATGGCAAACAGGGCTTGAGGCCTGTCCGCTGGGTTCTGGCAGTGCCGAATGATTCAAAGATAAAGAAATCAGAGGATCTTAAGGGAAAGCGCATAGCAACAGAACTTGTCAATGCCACAAAGAGTTATTTTAAGAAGAAAAAGATCGACGTGGACGTGGAATTCAGCTGGGGCGCGACAGAGGCAAAGGTAGGCGCGGGGTTAGTGGATGCGATAGTCGAGCTTACTGAGACAGGCGCGAGTCTCAAGGCGAATAATCTCAGGATAATCGATACGATCTGCGAGTCCAACACGCTTATTGTCGCAAATAAAGATGAGTGGAATAATAAATGGAAGAGGGAAAAGATAGAGTCGATCGCGCTTCTTTTAAAAGGCGCGATTTCTGCAGAGGAAAAAGTGGGCCTGAAGATGAACGTGGAGGAAAAAAATCTCGCAAAGGTAATAAAGGCGCTTCCAGCGATGAAAAAACCGACCATATCCAAACTGTCGCAAAAAGGCTGGTGCGCGATAGAGACGATCGTGGACGAAAGAATAGTGCGAAAGATAATCCCGCAGCTAAAGGCGCAGGGCGCTCAGGGGATCATAGAATATCCGTTAAACAAAGTCATAGCTTAAACAAGGAGAAAGAAACATGCCGTGTGGCAGGAAACGAAAAAGACGGAAGATAGCTACGCACAAGAGAAAAAAGAGGCGTAGAAGAGATAGACACAAGAAGAAATAAGAGCAGCAGTGATAATGAGCTTGAGAAGTTTCTCAATATTAGCGGCTATAGGGATATTGTGTTTAGAGGTGTGTGGTTGTGCAACTGCGCCTAAGGCTAAGAAAAAGACTAGCTTGAGCCCGCGCAGGGAAATATTAAATATAGCGGAAAAAAGAACAGAGATCCCGATATCCACAAAGGCATATGCCCATTATTCAATGGGCATGATTTATGATAACGAGGGTTCCTCCTGCCAGGCAATAGACGAGTACCTCAAGGCCATTGAGTTTGATCCTGAAGCAGGCCATATATATTATAGACTTGGCGCCAGTTATATTAAATTAGGCAGGATCGATGACGCTGTCTCCAGTCTCAAGAAGGCAGTCGAGTTTGAAAAACAAGACACAAGAGCCAGGTTTCTTCTCGCCCTTATTTATACCTCTCAACAAAAATACGACGAGGCAACAAGGGAATACGAAGAGATTTTGAAAAGCGAGCCAAAGGACCTCGCTATTCTCACATCGCTCGCTGATCTATACATACTGGGCCAGGACATTGACAGGGCCATAAAGGTCTACGAGAATCTTCTAAAGGACAAGGCTGATTCTCCGCTGATCCATTTTAATCTGGGCATTGTCTATGCAAAGGCCGCGAGGCCGGAAGACGCGATCGAGGAATTAAAAAAGGCAGTCAGCCTGAGACCTGATTATCTAGAGGCACACCTGGCGCTGGCAGTGCTCTTTGAAATAAATAATGATCTGGAAGACGCGATAGCCCATTATGAAGAGGCAATAAAACTGGACCCTGTGAACCCAAAGCTCTATCGCCAGCTTGGCCAGATATATTTTCAGAAGGATGACGTGAGCGAGGCAATACGCCAGTACAAGCTTCTCCTGAAATTTGACCAGGAGGATATCGTGGCGTATATAGAGCTCAGCTATATACTCGTGGCTGATTCCAGGATAGACGAGGCAATAGAGACATTGGAAGAGGCGCTTGCGTTAGGCAGGCGTGAGCAGGACATACACCTGGCGCTTGGTTTTTGTTACAGCGAAAAAGGGGATAAAGAGAAGGCCATAGATGAATACAAAAAAAGTATCGAAGTGGATCCTTTTAACGCAAAAGCTCATTTTTATTTAGGCGCGATGCTCGAGGAGACAGGCAGGCGGGACGAGGCGATTTTACAGCTGAAGCGCTCGATCGAATTGAATCCTGAAGACCCGGAGCAATTGAATTATCTCGGGTATGTGTATGCAGAAGAGGGCATTAATCTCCAAGAGGCGAGCGAGCTCGTGAGAAAGGCGCTCAAGGTTTTTCCGGATAATGGCGCGTATATAGACAGCCTGGGCTGGGTCTATTATAAAAGAGGCATGTTTGAGGAGGCGGTGAAAGAGTTGGAGAGGGCAGTGGAGATCGTAGGGGACGACGCGGTCGTATACGACCATTTAGGCGACGCGTATTTTAAGACAGGCGATTCAGGCAGGGCAAAAGAGGCGTGGATGAAATCCGTAGAGATCGAGGCGGATGACGAGGTTAAAAAGAAACTGGAAAAATTAGACCAGGAAAAAATAGTCCTGGAGTGAAGGGGATATGACAAAGAGACCTGATGTTAAAAAATTAGAAAGAATAGCAAGCGAGATCCGCATCGAGACAGTGAAGATGCTTACATGCGCTGGCTCAGGCCATACAGGCGGGTCATTATCAATGGTGGAGCTTTTGGTTGGGCTTTATTTTTACAAATTCAGGTGCGATCCTGAAAAGCCGCTCTGCGATACGCGAGACATGTTTATCCTGTCAAAGGGCCATGCGTGCCCCGCGCTATACGCAACACTCGCGCACATGAATTTTTTTGACAGGAAAGAACTCTCTACATTGCGTAAGCTTGGCACGCGGCTGCAGGGTCATCCGCAAAAGGGGCTGCCTGGCATAGAGGTCTCAAGCGGCTCTTTAGGCCAGGGGCTTTCTATTGCAAATGGCTGCGCGTTAGGCGCGAGATTGAACAAGGATCCCAAGAGAGTTTACTGCATTATGGGCGATGGCGAGCTTGACGAGGGCCAGATATGGGAGGCCATGCTTACAAGCGCGCATTATAAATTGGATAATCTATGCGGCATAGTCGATAATAATAAATTTCAGATAGACGGAAGGATCGAGGATGTAAAAGGCCTCGAGCCGCTAAAGGATAAGTGGCGCTCGTTTAACTGGGGAGTGCTGGAGATAGACGGGCACAACATCGAGGAAGTAATGGACGCGTATGATGAGGCAGAGACCATTAAAGGCAAGCCCACTGTCATAATCGCGCATACTGTAAAAGGCAAGGGTGTTTCATTTTTTGAAAACCAGAATAAATATCACGGCGTGGCGCCTTCCAAAGAGGAACTCGACCGCGCGATAAAGGAACTGGAAATATGAATATGAAGCCGACAAGAGATGGATTTGGCGAGGGGCTTGTAGAGTTAGGCGGGAATAGACAGGATATCGTGGTACTTTCAGCAGACCTGACTGACTCTACGCGCGCAGGATGGTTTAAGAAAAAATTTCCTGAAAGATTTTTTTCAATGGGCGTGAGCGAGCAGGACATGATCTGCACTGCCGCAGGGCTTGCCATTTCAGGCAAGACGCCTTTTGCGTGTACGTTCGGCGTGTTTGCCGCAGGCAGGGCATGGGACCAGATAAGGGTGTCAGTCGCTTATATGGATTTGAATGTGAAAATAGTCGGCACGCATGGCGGCGTGTCAGTGGGCGAGGATGGACCTACTCATCAGGCAATAGAAGAGATCGCGCTTATGAGGATCCTTCCTAACATGACCGTGATTGTTCCTTGCGACGCGCTAGAGGCAAAAAAGGCGACGATTGCGAGCGCTTCTTGCAAAGGGCCCGTGTATCTCAGGCTTGGCAGGGCAAAAGAACCTGTTATCACAAAGGAAAAAGATGTTTTTGAGATCGGCAAGGCAAGTGTACTTAAGCGGGGAGGCGATGTTACGATTATAGCGTGCGGCCACGAAGTAGGAGAATCGCTTATCGCACACGATATATTGAAAAAGCAAGGCATCGACGCCGGTGTAATTAATCTGCATACAGTAAAGCCGATTGATAGAGAAACGGTTGTAAATGCGGCAAAAACAACAGGCGCAATCGTTACTGCTGAGGAGCATCTGATCGCAGGGGGCTTGGGCAGCGCTGTTAGCGAGGTGCTGGCAAGGGAATGCCCGGCGCCAATAGAGTTTATAGGGGTAAAAGATAGGTTTGGCGAATCCGGCTCTCCGAGCGAGCTCTTCAAATTTTTTGAACTGACAGCAGAAGACATTGCCAAGGCAGCCAAGAGGGCGATCGCGAGAAAGAAATAGATGCGACAATTCATGGTCTATGCGCCGGCAAAGCTGAATCTATACCTGGATGTTTTAGAGAAGCGGCGAGACGGATATCATACAATAGAAACGCTCTTTGAAAAAATAGATTTAAAAGACGAGATTCTGATAAAGGAAAAAGCCAGCGGTGTCGAGGTAAGGGTAGAACCTTTAAACTCGTGCCCTTCAGGAAAACAAAACATCGCCTACAAGGCAATCCAGACGCTTTTTGAGGCTAGAAATGTGAAGATAGGCCTGGACGTGGTAATTAAAAAGAAAGTACCTGTTTCTGCTGGTTTAGGCGGCGGGTCAAGCGATGCTGCATCTGTATTGCGGGGCTTGAACGAACAGCTTGAGCTGGGACTTTCGCCTGAAAGGCTTTTTTCAATAGCAGTCCAGATAGGCAAGGATGTCCCGTTTTTCATGCTGGACAAAGCCTTTGCAATCGGAAAAGGCGCAGGAGAGATTTTAGAACCGGTTAACGTGGACGCGAATTTTCACCACATAGTCTTGAAGCCGAACATAGCTCTTTCGACAACTGAGATGTATAAGAGGATAGATGGGAGTGGCGTGCGAGCTCGCAAAAGCGGCATTGCAAAAATGATTTCATTTCTCGAGCAAAACGATTTAGCTTCGCTTGAGAAAGGTTATTACAATAGCTTTGAAGATGTCCTGGGAAGTGACGCCCGGGAAATAAAAAAGGCAAAGGATTTATTGGCAAATGCGGCTGCTGCGCCTGGTTTTTTATCTGGAAGCGGGCCCTCGGTTTTCTGCACGTTTAAAAGCATGGGCGAGGCAAGGGATGCCTTAAAGAGGATACCGAAGGAACGAGACATAGATATATTTTTGGCAACGACTTACAAAGGAGGCATCTATGGAGATAACCGAAGTTAGGATATTTCCAAAAGAAGGGGTCAGCAGCAAGCTACGCGCTTACGCTACTATAACCATTGATAATTCATTCGTGGTGCGCAACATAAAGGTTATAGAGGGAAAATCCGGACTTTTTGTGGCAATGCCGTCGCGCAGGATGAAGGATTCTTGCCCGAGGTGCAATCACAAAAACGAGGTCAGGAGCAAATTCTGCAACGAGTGTGGGGCGAGCATACCTCTGAGATCCGCGCAACCTGCAACGCCAGAGGCAGAGCATGACGCGCGGCAGTCAGAGCACAAGGATATTGCGCACCCGATAACCGTAGAGTGCAGGGAGATCATACAGAGAAAGGTTTTAGAGGCATATGAGGCCGAGAAGGCAAGGCCCAGACAGTAAATTGTATTTGGGACGTCGTCCAATGGTAGGACGCGAGAATTTGGATCTCGTTATTGTGGTTCGAATCCACACGTCCCAGCCAATTTTTGGCAAAGCCAAAAATTGGCAGAGAATCGAAAATCGAGATTTGAAAATAGACGAAAAGAGATTTTCGATTCGGTCAAATTTCGATTCTCGATTTTCAAAGGAAAGTAGCTGAGCGAAGAAGAATAGGAGAGATGGCATTATGCGTAACGTTGCTGCGGTAATTTTAGCTGCAGGGGAAGGCACGAGGATGCGTTCGTCCTTGCCAAAGGCGCTTCACCCTATTTGTGGCAAGCCAATGATAAAGTATCTGGTAGACAACATACGCTCTATTGGGATAAAAAATATCATAGTCATTGTGGGCCATCGTTCAAACCTGGTCAAGAAGGAACTGGATGGCGTCGAGTGCATCAAGCAGGATAAGCTCCTGGGGACAGGCGACGCAGTGGCAAAGGCAAAGACCGCTCTTTTAAAAGACAAAAAGATAGATTCGGTTTTAATTTCCTGCGGAGACGTGCCTCTTTTAAAGCCAGAGACATTGAAAAAGATTATAGGCAGGCACGTATCCACGCGCTCGGCATGCACGCTCCTTGTGTCGACCTTAAAAAATCCTACCGGGTACGGCAGGATCATGCGCTCTAGTAATGACAGGATCGCGAAGATAATAGAGGAGTTGGACGCGTCGATCTACGAAAAGGTCGTGGAGGAGATAAACGTAGGCGTTTATTGTTTTAACAAGGACCTTCTTTTTGAGGCGCTAGGTAAAATAAAACCTAACAATAAGAAAAAGGAATATTACCTGACCGACACCATAGATGTATTGGCAAGATCGAATGCTATCGTGGATTCGGTGTCCACTGATGACACAGAAGAGTTTCTCGGGGTAAATACGCGCAAGGACCTGATAGAGGCGGAAATGGTGGTAAGGCGCAGGATACTGGACAGGCTTATGCGCAGGGGCGTGAGCGTGATCGACCCTAACAATACGTACATAGAAGAGGGCGTTGAGATAAAAAAGGACACGATAATATATCCCTATACTTTCATAGATAGCAATGTTAAAATAGGCTCGGAATGTTCTATCGGGCCGTTTGCAAGGCTTCGTTCAGGCACTGTAGTGGATGACGGCGCAGGCATAGGTAATTTTGTCGAGATAGTGCGCTCCAGGATAGGAAAAAATACGAAAGTCAGGCACCAGTGCTACATAGGCGACACTGTAATAGGTAAGGGTGTCAATATCGGTGCTGGCACAATAGTCGCAAATTACGACGGTAAGAGAAAAAATAAGACAGTTATAGAGGACAATGCCTTTATAGGTACAGGCACTATTTTAATCGCGCCTGTAAGAATAGGAAAGGGCGCAATAACCGGTTCCGGCAGCGTGGTGACCAGGAACCATAATGTACCTGCGGGGAAAACTGTGGTAGGTGTACCCGCGAGGATATTGAGGAAAAAATAAATTGAATTGCGAACACATAGGGAGCTAACCATGAATAAGACTGCTGCTATTTTCACAGGAAACTCTAATCCAGCATTAGCAAAAGAGATTGTCGGGTGTTTGAAGATGTCGCTTTCAAAGGTGCTGGTCACCAGATTTAGCGAAGGGGAGATACGCGTGAGGATAGATGAAAACGTGCGCGGGAAGGATGTTTTTATAGTGCAGTCTACCTGCCCCCCTCCCAACAGAAACCTGATGGAACTTTTGATTTTAATCGACGCGCTTAAACGCGCCTCTGCGAGGCGGATCACAGCAGTTTTACCTCACTTTGGATACGCTAGGCAGGACAGGAAAGACCAGCCACGCGTTCCGATCACGGCAAAGCTTGTCGCGAATCTCTTGACTACTGCAGGCGCTGACAGGATCCTGACAATAGACCTGCACGCTGGCCAGATCCAGGGATTTTTTGACATCCCGATGGATCATCTTTACGCAGTAAAGGTTTTCGTGGATCACATTAAACAAATGAAGATTAAAAATATCACTGTGGCGTCTCCTGATGTAGGCGGCATAAAGATGGCCAGGGCGTACGCAAAACGATTAGAGACGCCTCTCGCCATAGTTGACAAAAGGCGGATTTCGGAAGAGGATACAGAGGTGATGAATATCCTTGGCGAGGAGGAAATCAAGGGGAAAAATGTATTGATCATAGATGACCTCGTGGCAACAGCAGGTTCGCTTGTAGAGGCGGCAAATGCATTGAAAAAGGCAGGCGCGAAGGATGTTTACGCGGCCATCACCCACCCGATACTCTCAGGTCCTGCAATAAAACGCATCGAGGCCTCGCCCATAAAGAAATTATTTGTGACAAATACTATCCCGGTGGAGGATGGGAAGATTCATAAAAAGATAAAGGTGCTCTCCATCGCGCCTTTATTGGCAGACGCGATAAAAAGGATTCACAACGAAGAGTCAGTCAGCTGTTTGTTCGACTAAGAAAAGGAGTGATTTGAAATGGACTTTGTAGATCTACACGTGAGTTTGAGAGAAGAAAGAGGAAAACAACCGAACAAGAAATTAAGGGAAGGAGGCGTTGTGCCCGCTGTCGTCTATAAAAAAGGCGAGGACACATTGAGCCTCAGGATAAGCTCAAAGGATCTTCTTAAGACCCTTCATACAGAGGCAGGCGAAAACGTCATCGTGAGGCTTCATGTAGACGGCGCAAAAAAGCGCAAGGAGCGCATGGTCATTATAAAAGAGGTCCAGAGGGACCCTATCAGGGATCATCTCTTGCATGTTGATTTTCAGGAAATATCCCTGACCGAGACACTCAAGGTAAAGGTGCCGATCGCTGGAAAAGGCGAGGCCATAGGCGTGAAGCAGGATGGAGGCGTGCTGCAGCATGTGATGTGGGAGGCAGAGGTCGAGTGTTTGCCTACTAATATACCTGAGAAGATCGAGGTGGATGTCACCAATATCAAGATAGGCGAGTCACTTTATGTAAAGGATATCATCGCGCCTGAAGGCGTAAAGATCCTGGATGATCCAGAGGCTACAGTCTTTAGCGTGGAGCATCCCAAGAAGGTCGAGGATCTTGTTGCTGCGCCTGCTGAAGGCGAGCTCCAGGAGCCAGAGGTTATCAAGGAGAAGAAAGAAGAGCCTGCTGAAGAAGGCGAGGCCGCTCCTGAGAAGGATGAGAAACCGGCAAAACCAGCGAAAGAAGATAAAAAAGAATAACATAGATGAAGTTAATAATCGGTCTTGGAAACCCTGGGAAAGACTACAAGCTTACTCGACACAACATAGGGTTTCTGGTTCTGGAAAGAGTGGCAAAGGAAAATAAGATTCGGTTTCGCTCGCACAGGAAGTTCAAGGCCTTTACAGGCGAGGGCGCTATAGACGGGGAGAATACCTATCTTGCAATGCCGCAGACATTCATGAATCTTTCAGGCCACTCTGTGCGCTCGATTGTGAATTGGCTCAAGATAGGATTGGAAGATGTCTTATTGGTAGTAGATGATGTCGCGCTTCCTTTTGGCGCATTAAGGATAAGAGAGAAGGGCTCTGACGGCGGGCATAAAGGACTGCGCTCAGTAATAGATTCCCTGGGCACAGGCGAATTTTCAAGGATGAGGATAGGCATCATGGGTAGGTCATCAGTAAGGGACTGCTCGAAGTATGTGCTGGGCAGGTTTACAAAGGCTGAACAAAAAAATCTTTCTGAGATATTAGATCACGCTTCAGGCGCGTGCGGGTGTTGGATAAAAAAAGGCGTTCAAACAGCAATGAACAGGTATAACGGAGGTTAGAATGAAGAAATACGAAGGCATGTTTATCATCAAGGCAGACCTTGCAAAGGAGGGGCTTGAGAAGACCGCGACTCAGGTGCAGGATATTATCAAGAAACAGGATGGCTCTTTAGATAATATAAAGGAATGGGGCAAGCAGAAACTGGCCTATCCTATAAAAAAACATAAAGAGGGCGTTTATTATCTTATTGATTTTCACATAGACACGACCGCGATCGCCAAGATCAGACGGTCCTTTAGTCTGAATGAATCGATTTTGCGTGTGCTGATAACAGAGCAAGCGTAGAAAAGGAGGTAGTACAGTGGCGAATTTGAACAAGATTTTTCTTATGGGGAATCTTACGAGGGATCCGGAACTGCGTTACGTGCCGAGCGGCGCGCCTGTTGCCACATTTGGTCTGGCGGTAAACAGGAGATACGTGACTCAGAACGGGGAGAAAAAAGACGACGTGTGCTTTGTGCGCATAGTGGTTTTTGGAAAACAGGCAGAGAGCTGCAGCCAGTACCTTAGTAAAGGCAGGCTCGTGTTTATAGAAGGCCGTTTGCAATACCGTTCATGGGAACAGGACGGCCAGAAGAGGAACACGCTGGATGTAGTGGCAGACAGGGGGGTCCAGTTTTTAGGCGGACCAAGGGCAGCTGGTGACGCAGGCGCGGCCCCAGAGGCGCCAAAAGAGGAATTCGCGCATGGCGCTGGCGACGCCGAACTAAGCACGGGCGATGAAGCCCCATTTTGAATAATCGCGGAATCTACGCGGAACTGTAGAATCGCTGAACCAATGCGGAATTTCTGCGTAGGTTCTGCGTATAGTTCAGCATAAGTTCTGCGATTAAAGCGAGGAGATAGTAAAATGTTTAAAGAAAAACGAGGTAGTTTCCGGAAGGACAAGAAAAAAGGAGCAAAGAAAAGAGTATTTTTTAGAAAGAAGTTCTGTAAGTTCTGCGTGGATAAGGTAGATACCATAGACTACAAGGATATCCTTAAGCTGAAAAGGTTTGTCACTGAAAAAGGCAAGATCTTGCCGAACCGCATAACAGGTAATTGCGCCAAACACCAGAGAAGAGTGGCCGTTGCCATAAAAAGGGCAAGGTATGTAGCGCTCTTGCCATACGTGGGAGAATAGAGATGAAAGTGATATTGATAGAGGACGTTAAGAGTCTCGGGTCAATGGGAGAGATCGTGCAGGTAAAGGATGGCCATGCGAGGAATTTTCTTTTTCCAAAAAAATTAGCAAAGCCAGCCACGGATTCCAACCTCAAGATCGTAGACGAGATAAAGAAAAAGAAATTACTGGCTGCCTCAAAGGAGAAAAAGGCTGCGGAGGGGCTCAAAGAAAAACTTTCGCTTGCTTCGTGTACTGTTTCTGTTGAGGCGGGAGACGACGACAAGCTTTTCGGCAGCGTCACCAACCAGGACATAGCGTCTGCGCTCGAGCAGGAAGGCTTTTCAATAGATAAGCGAAAGATAATCATGGAAGAACCTGTAAAGATATTAGGTGTTTACCACGTTAGCATAAAGCTTCACCCCGAGGTAACGGGCGAAGTAAAGGTGTGGGTGGTTAAAAAGTAGGGGATTGGTCATGGAAAAGATCGATATGCAGCTCGAAAAAATGCCGCCGCAGAATTTAGAGGCAGAGCAGGCAGTGTTGGGTTCCATGCTTATAGAGGAGCATGCCATCGCTGACGCCATAGAGATCCTGGATAGCACCTGTTTTTATACTGACGCACACCGCAAGATATTCGACTGCATTTTAAAATTATACAGCTTTAACAAGGCCGTAGACATTGTCACGCTGATAGAGGAATTAAAAAAGACAGATGATCTAGAGAGGATAGGCGGAGCGACATACGTGACAAATCTTACAACAGTCGTACCAACAGCTGCGAATATAAAGCATTACGGCCAGATCGTAAAAGAAAAAAGTATTCTACGCAATCTTATTTCCACGGCGACCAATATAATATCCGAGAGTTACGATACGCACGGGGATGTCGAAAGGATCCTGGATAAGGCAGAGCGCATGATATTCGAGATCTCCTCCAAAAAAATAGACACAAACTTCGCGCCTATTAAAGAAATAATAAAGGACAGCATAGAGACGATCGATATGCTGTATCAGAAAAAGGCGCATGTAACAGGCGTGGCAACTGGTCTTACTGATCTGGACTCTCTTACAGCGGGGCTGCATCCTTCGGATTTAATAGTCCTGGCAGGAAGGCCGTCTATGGGAAAGAGCGCGCTGGTGGCATGCATAGCAGAACATATCGGCATCGTGGAGAAAAAACCGCTTGTTATTTTCAGTCTTGAGATGTCAAAGGAGCAGCTGGTTCAAAGGATGCTGTGTTCGCACGCGCGTGTAAACGCGCATAGCGTGAGGACGGGATTCCTGTCGCAGACAGACTGGCCGCGTCTTACAAATGCTGCCGGGAAACTTTCAGAGGCGCCTATTTTTATAGACGATACTGCAGGGCTGTCAGTCCTTGAATTAAGGGCAAAGGCGAGGAGATTAAAATCTCAGCACGATATACAACTCATAGTAGTGGATTATCTCCAGCTCATGCAGGGGCTCCCTGGTTCTGAAAACAGGCAGCAGGAGATTTCAGAGATTTCACGTTCCTTAAAGGCGCTAGCGAGAGAACTGAACGTTCCGCTTATAGCAGTGAGTCAGCTTTCAAGGGCAGTGGAGACCAGGCAGGATCGCAGGCCGCAGCTTTCAGACCTGAGGGAATCAGGCGCCATAGAGCAGGATGCTGATCTCGTGGGACTGCTCTTGAGAGAAGAATACTATAATCCCACAGAGGAAAACAGAGGCATAGCAGAGCTTATTATTGCAAAACAGCGTAATGGCCCTGTCGGCACTATTAAATTGACATTCATTAAAGACTATACCAGGTTTGAAAATCTTACCAGCGTGGGCGAAGAGGTAGTGGAATAAGGGAAGTGATTGACACATATTTATATATGTGATATATTCGTAATAATATATACTATGAAAAAACTGACTGCGTTACTTATAATTTTATTTATCACAGGGTCTTGTTTTTCTCCTCTGGCCTTTTCCCAGGAAGAATCCTCCAGGAAGATCATAAAGTACGTTGACGTGAGGGATAATAAAACTGTGTCCAGCGCCAAGATACTGTCTAAGCTAAAGACGAAGAGAGGCGACGCATACATGGAAAAGGTGGTCAACGAGGACGTCAAGAGACTCTACCTAATGGGCTATTTTAGCGACGTGACTGTCACTGCCGAGGATGTCCAGGACGGCGTGGGCATAATCTTTACAGTCATGGAAAAACCTTCTCTGGGCGAGATTAGATTTACAGGCTCAAGGAAATACAAAGAGGAAAAACTAAAATCAGTTATAAGTTCAAAGCTGAACGAGTTCGCGGATGAGAGAAAATTAAAGGATGACGCAGAGGCAATAAAGGATCTGTATAAAGGGGCAGGCTTCCCGTGGGTCGAGGTCACATACAGGGTGGAGGAGGACAGGGAGACTGGCCAGGGAGTGGTCATATTTAAAATAGACGAGGGCCAAAAGGCAGTTATTAGAAAGGTAGTAGTTATAGGCAACACCGCGTTTAGCGACTCTAGGATTTTAAAGGTTATAAAGTCAAGGACATCCGCGATGTTCCGATCAGGTGTTTACAAAAAAGATGTGGCAGACGATGACATGGAACGCATAAAGGCCTTTTACAGGCAAGAGGGCTATCTGGACGCAGAGGCAGGTTACGAGATCGTGTCTCGCCAAAAAGGAAAGAAAAAATGGATAGAGCTTGTTATAAATCTCGAGGAGGGCAGGAAATATATAGCAGGTGTCTTGAAGATAGTCGGCAATACTGTTTTTCCCGAGGAAGAGCTCAAACCGCTTTTAACATTAAGGCCAGGTGATACATTTACAGAGATAGCGCTTCATACAGAGGTGGCTGCCATACAGGAACATTATTTTGACAGGGGCTATATAATGGCCAAGGTAAAGCCTGACACGCTCCTGAATCTGGAAACAGACAGGGTGGATGTCACTTATAATATTGTAGAAGGCGAAGTCTGCTACGTGCGAAAGATTAACATAAAGGGAAACGCCAAGACAAAGGATGTGGTTATAAGACGTGAAATAAGGATGTACCCGGGAGATCAGTATGACGGCGAGAAACTCCGGAGAAGCAAGGAAAGGCTTTATAACCTGGGATTTTTTGAGGATATCACATTTGACATAGAAGACACAGAAACAGAAACTCAAAAAGATATGCTGGTGGAAGTAAAGGAATCCAAGACAGGCGAGTTCAGTTTTGGCGGCGGGTTCTCATCCATTGATAAGCTTATAGGATTTGTGGAAGTAGAACAGCGCAACTTCGATCTTTTAAATTTCCCGACATTTACAGGCGATGGCCAGGACCTGAAACTACGCGCAGAATTTGGCAGCGTGCGCAAGAATTATCTTTTGAGCTGGACAGAGCCGTGGATCTTTGACCACCCGCTTTCTTTTGGATTTGATTTGTACGCGTCTGAGACGAATCGCAGCGGCTCAACAGGATACGCGTATGACGAGGTAAAACAGGGAGGCGCGCTCAGGCTCGCCAAGGAATTCACCGACTATCTAAGGGCTGATCTTGTATATAGAATAGAGACAGTGGAAATATCTGATGTCTCGTCCTCCGCGTCCCAGGCATTACTAGATGAAGTAGGGAGCAACACGGTTTCAAGCACACTGTTCCAGTTGACGCACAATACCACGGATAACAGGTTTAATCCGACCAAAGGACATGTACTTACTGGATACTTTGAGGTGGCTGGCGGGCCCTTGCAGGGCGACAGGGATTTCGCAAAGTTTTTTGATTCGGCCAGCCAGTATTTTTCAATAGGTCCGTTTGTTTTGGAATTAAAGGCGAGGAGCGGGGTCGTCACCTCGTACGGAGATTCAGGAAAGGTCCCCATATACGAGAGATTCTTTGCAGGAGGCACTCATACTATACGCGGCTATAAAGAACGCGATGTCGGGCCAAAGGATCAGTCAGGCGATCCTTTGGGAGGCGGCTGCATGGCTGTTGCAAACATAGAACTCACCCTTCCCATAGTGACAAATCTTAAGGCAGCAGCGTTTATTGACGCTGGAAATGTGTGGTACAGACCTGACTCAAAGCCCGATAATGGCAATTCGACTGGCGGGGTAAAGGCAGGCGCTGGTGTAGGTATCAGGGTGAGGACGCCAATCGGTCCTGTAAAATTAGATTTTGGTTATCCGCTTAATCCTGATACATGGCAGGAGGATAAAGGCAAGTTTCATTTTAGCATGAGCCGCGGATTCTAACGGAGGTTACAATGAGAATAATTTTTACGCTTACACTAATCAGCATGTTTTTATTTTCAGGGCTGGCGTTTGCCCAGTCAGATACTAAGATCGGATACGTGGATCTTTCCAGGGCCTTTGATGAATACCAGAAGACAAAGGACTTTGACAAAGAGCTTGAGAAAACAGGCGACATCAAACAGGGACAGCGGGAGAAATTAGTAAAAGAGATACGGAACATGAGGGACGAGCTCGAGCTCATGAATGACAGCGCCAGGAAGAAGAAAGAAGGCGACATAGAGGCCAAGATACGCTTGCTTCAGGAATTTGACCAGGATGCAAAGGCCGAACTCACGAAAGAAAGAGATGATATGGTGAGAGACATCCTGAAAGAGATGAATGGCGTCATACAAGAGTATGGAAAAGGTCATGGCTATTCGATCATAGTGAATGACAGAGTCTTGTTATACGGCAGCGACGCATTGGATCTTACAGACGAGGTCATAAAGATATTGAACGAGGGCTATAAAAAGTAGAGGATAGGGAGATGAAGAAGACGCTGAAAGAGATAGCTGCAATAGTCAACGGCGAGATCGTAGGGGACGGGGATATTGTTGTGACAGGCATATGCGGCATAAAAGAGGCACAAAAGGGAGATCTTACATTTGTCGCAAACTCCAGATACCTGCCGCTCATGAACCAGACAAAGGCCTCTGCCATAATCACGTCCAAGGATGTCAATAAGGCGCCAAAGCCTATTATACGAACAGACAACCCCTCGATGGCGTTCGCAAAAATGGTCAGCCTTATGGCGCCGAACGAGGTCAAGAAACCCAATGGCATACATCCGACAGCTGTTATAGGGGAGAAGGTAAAGATCGGCCGCAATGTTGCCATGCAGGCGTACGTTGTAATAGAGGACAATGTCGAGATCAAAGACTCAACCACTCTTTACGCAGGCGCGTACGTGGGGCATCACACAAAAATAGGAAAGGACTGCAGGATCTATCCGTATGTAATAATAAGGGAGCGCGTGGTTATCGGCGACAGGGTCATAATACACGGTGGCACTGTTATAGGAAGCGATGGATTTGGATTTTCTACTGTAAAGGGCGTGCACCAGAGGATCCCGCAGATCGGAAGTGTAGTCATAGAGGACGATGTGGAGATAGGAGCGAATGTCACTATTGACAGGGCGCGTTTTGACAAGACCATTATAAAGAAAGGCACGAAGATAGATAACCTTGTGCAGATCGCGCATAATGTCATAGTGGGAGAGAATTCTATAATAGTCGCCCAGAGCGGGATATCAGGTTCGGCAATCATAGGAAATAATGTTACGCTCGCAGGCCAGTCTGGCGTCATAGGTCATGTTTCTATAGGCGACAATGTCGTAGTGGGCGGAAAATCTGGCGTAACCAAGAGCATCCCCCCAAATTCCTGCGTTTCAGGTTTTCCCGCGAAATCTCATACAGTCGCGAAAAGGATCAACGCCTGCGTTCAGAACCTGCCGGATCTGTATAAAAAAATAAAGGTCATGGAAGAGGAGATCGAGAAACTTAAAGGCAAAGGCCTTTAAATAAGTTGGCAGGTTTCAACCTGCCATATAAGAAAGGCCTTTGCGACAAATACGTAGGGCACATTTTAATGTGCCAATAAAATAGCAAATAAGAGGAGAAGCATGGAACAGAGGACAATAAAAAAACCAATACAGCTTAGCGGTGTCGGCCTTCATACGGGGGCTGAGGTGAATCTTAAATTTAAACCAGCGCCCACGAATACAGGGATAAATTTTATAAGGGTGGATGTGAAGGATTCGCCCATGATAAAGGCAGACACCAGGAATATACTGGAACAGGATAGAAGCCCGCGGAGGACATCAGTCGGCAATGATTCCGTAGAGGTGCATACGATAGAACATCTCATGGCTGCATTGTGGGCCCTGGGCATAGATAATATCCTTATCGAGATAGACGGGCCGGAACTTCCTGGTCTGGATGGAAGCGCAATAGGTTTTATAGAGATTTTAAAAAAGGCAGGCATAGAGAATCAAGAGGTGTCAAAAAAGATCTACCAGATCCGCTCTCCCATATGGGTAGAGCAGGATGGCGCCATGATCATGGTCCTGCCTGATAACCAGTTCAGGGTGTCTTACACGTTAAATTATGAGCACCCTCTTTTAAAGGCCCAGTACCTGTCTTTTACGATTGACGAAAATACATTTGAGAAGGAGATCGCCAGTTCCAGGACATTTTGTCTTGAGAGAGAGGTCGATGATCTAAAGGGACAGGGGCTCGGCAAGGGCGCGAATTATGAAAATACAGTCGTGGTCGGTAAAAAAGGCGTTATTGATAATGATCTGAGGTTTGATGACGAGTTTGCGCGGCACAAAGTATTGGATCTATTGGGAGACTTGTATCTTTTGGGTTACGGCATAAAAGGCCACATTATCGCGATGAGAAGCGGCCATCCTTTAAATATACGGCTTGTTGATAAGATAGAAACGCAGAGGGAAAAGCTGCAGGAAGGCGGCATAAAAGGCGTGTATGTTGAGACAGACGGAGGCGTGCTGGACGCGAGCGACATACAAAAGATCCTGCCGCACCGTTATCCATTTTTGCTCGTCGATAAGATTATAGAGCTGGAACCTGGGAAGAGGGCCGTTGGTATTAAAAACGTCACGATAAACGAGGAATTTTTTACAGGGCATTTCCCCGGAAGGCCTGTTATGCCGGGCGTATTGATCATAGAGGCAATGGCGCAGGTGGCAGGCGTTTTGATGCTCAATAAGAAAGAGAATATCGGAAAGGTTGCGTATTTTATGAGCCTTGACAATGCAAAGTTTAGAAAAACTGTTTTACCTGGCGACCAGTTGAGGCTGGAAGTAAAGGTAGTGAAATTAAAATCAAAGATAGGCCAGGTGCATACAAGGGCGCTCGTGGACGGCCAGGTTGTGAGCGAGGCAGACCTGATGTTTGCCCTCGTCAACGCTTAATATGAAGATACATCCTACAGCAATTGTAGATAAAAAGGCGAAATTGGCCGACAATGTAGAAGTCGGCCCTTATGCTATTATAGGTCCTGACGTAGAGATAGCCTCATCCTCTACTATAGGCGGCCATGTGGTAATAGAAGGCCGTACTTCTATAGGCGAGAACTGCCGCGTCTTTACAGGGGCGGTTTTGGGTAGCCCTCCGCAGGATCTGAAGTACAAAGGCGCTAAGAGTTTCCTTAAAATAGGAAACAATAATACCATAAGAGAATATACCACCATGAATCCTGGCACAGATGAAGGCGGCGTTACATATATAGGAGATGAGAATCTTTTCATGGCGTATTCCCACGTAGCGCATGATTGTAAGATCGGGAACAGCTGTATTATTGCAAATGCAGGGACCCTCGCAGGCCATGTAACATTGGAAGACAGGGTTGTGATAGGAGGTCTCACTGCGATACACCAGTTTGTAAAAGTAGGTAGACTCGCAATGATAGGGGGCTGCTCCAAGGTCGTGCAGGACGTGCCGCCTTTTTCTACCTGCGATGGCCATCCCACGAGGGTCTATGGCCTGAATCTCATAGGATTAA
Organism: Candidatus Omnitrophota bacterium; assembly: GCA_018902915.1. Taxonomy (GTDB): domain Bacteria; phylum Omnitrophota; class Gorgyraeia; order Gorgyraeales; family Gorgyraeaceae; genus JAHIPS01. The sequence goes on from JAHIPS010000027.1 coordinate 23,057, forward strand.
GACGTTCCGAAATATCAAAGGAATCTCAAGCCGCATTAAATAAATCCTTCAAGGTCCTGTTCTATTCAGGCTTAGCATTGAAAAATGCCGCAGAGAAGGTAAAAGAAGAATTTGGCGATTCCAGCGAAGTAAGGTACCTGTTAGATTTTATAAAAGACTCGAAGCGAGGCATTTGCAGGGGTAAAAGTGGAGAATAGAATAGGACTTATCGCAGGCAATGGCAGGTTCCCCATTCTTTTTGCGCAAGAGGCAAAAAAAATTGGCGTAGAGGTGGTAGCCATAGCCATAAAGGAAGAGACTTCTAATGGCCTTTCCGGGTTTGTCAAAAAGATATACTGGCTTGGCGCGGGCGAATTGGGAAAGTTATTCCAGATCCTGGTCCAGGAAAAGCTCTCCTCAGTAGTAATGGCCGGCCAGGTGAAACATAAAAGTCTTTTTGATGAAAATATAAAGCTGGACAATGGCATGAAACAGCTTTTAAACGGCGTAAAGGATAAAAAGACAGATTCTATCATAGGCGCAATAGCGGATAGATTGACCGAAGCAGGCATAAAGCTTTTGGACTCGACTACTTTTTTAACAGATTATATGCCAGATAAAGGCGTTCTGACACAAAAAAGCCTGGATGAAAAGACGGCAGGGGATATTGAGTTTGGAAGACAGATTGCGAAATCCATTGCGGGTCTGGATATCGGCCAGACAGTGGTGGTAAAGGATAAGGTAGTTCTGGCAGTCGAGTCTATTGAAGGCACAGACGAGGCAATAAAAAGAGGCGCGAGATACGGAAAAGACGGCATAGTGGTCGTCAAGGTCTCAAAGCCAGACCAGGATATGAGGTTTGACGTACCTATAATAGGGCCTGAGACAATAAAGCTCTTAAAGAAATTAAAGGCATCGTGTATATCAATAGAGGCCAAAAAAACACTTATTATGGATAAAGAAGAGACTATTCAGTTAGCAAACGAAGCAGGTATAGGAATCGTAGCCTCATGAGCGCAAAGAAAACAAAACCCAGGACACTGGACACGATTAACGCGCTTTCAAAGATCTCAAAGGCCATATCCAGCGATCTCTATCTCGAGGATATATTGAAATTAATCGTGACTGTCACCGCAGAGGTCATGAATTCCAGGATCTGCACATTGATGCTCCTCGACGATAAAAAAGAGCACCTTGCCATAAGGGCCACACAGAGCATAAGCGAGGAATATATAAAGAAACAGCCTCTAAAAAAAGAAGAAGGCATTGTATGGAAGGTCGTGTCTGAAAATAAACCGATAGTCATAACAGATGTATTAAAGGAAAAAGGCTATAAATACAAAGATATAGCAGAGAAAGAAGGCCTTGTGTCTTTATTGTGTGTGCCGCTCGCAGTGAAGAACAGGGTAATCGGCGCGTTAAACTGCTACACCTCAAAACCTCATAAATTTTCAAAGACAGAGATAAATGTTCTGACAAGCGTCGCGAATCAGGCGGCAATCGCAATAGAAAATACAGAGCTGATGGTAAAGACAAAGGTCATCCAGGAGGAGTTAGAGACGCGTAAGAGCGTTGAGCGGGCAAAAGGTATTTTAATGAAAGAAGAAGGCCTTACAGAGGAAGACGCGTTTAGAAGGATCCAGAAATACAGCATGGACCGCCGTAAGCCCATGAAAGAAGTCGCCGAAGCCATTATCATGATGCAGGAGATGAGGAGGTAGCTTGCCATCGTACCAGGGACTGCAAAAAAACATCCGAAAATTAAAGACACCAAAGATAGAGGTCTGGAGGAATCAGTATACAGACAAGGATTATGTTGTAATCTTAGAAAACCCGGAATTTACGTGCGTATGTCCAAAAACAGGTCTTCCTGATTTTGCGAATATAACTATTAAGTACAATCCTAACAAGTGGTGCGTCGAGTTAAAATCATTCAAGCTCTATTTGATTTTTTATAGAAATATAGGGATATTCCACGAGCATGCGATAAACAGGATTCTCGATGATTTCGTAAATGCGTGTAAGCCAGGATGGGCATGCATTAATGGCGAATTCAACGTGCGTGGCGGGATAAAAACCACAGTTTCGGCAGAATACAAAAGGAGTTAAACATGGCCTTAAAGACAAAAAAAGACGTCTTAAAATTAGTCAAGCAGCACAACATTAAATTTATCAAACTCTGGTTTACCGATGTCCTGGGTTTCCAAAAGGGCATTGCCATGACCAGGCGTGAACTCGAGAAGGCCATGGAAGACGGCATGGGTTTTGATGGTTCGTCCATAGAGGGATTTGCCCGCATTGAAGAAAGCGACATGGTGGCCATGCCGGATCCCACGACATTTCAGCTTATCCCGTGGAGGGCTGACGAGGACGGGCTTTCTGCAAGGATGTTCTGCGATGTACTGAAGCCCAATGGAAAGCCATTTGAAGGCGATCCCAGATATATATTGAAAAGAAATCTAAAAAAGGCAGAGGACCTGGGGTTTACCTATTATATAGGCCCTGAGCTTGAGTATTTTTATTTTGAAAACCCTAAAAATACCATAATCCTTGATAGGGGAGGATATTTTGATTTAACTCCTTTAGATGTGGCGCAGGATCTGAGGCGCGAGACAGTGATTATGCTTGAGAAGATGGGTGTAGAGGTGGAGTATTCCCATCACGAGGTCGCTACTTCGCAGCACGAGATAGATCTAAAGTATTGCGATGCGCTTACCATGGCAGATAATGTCATGACATACCGCATGGTCGTGAAAGAGGTCGCGCGCCAGCACGGTAAATACGCCACTTTTATGCCAAAACCCATCTACGGAATCAACGGAAGCGGTATGCACGTGCACCAGTCGCTTTTTAAAGGCGCGAAAAACGCGTTTTTTAGTAAGACTGATAAATCGCATCTTTCAGATACAGCCAAGTATTTTATAGCAGGCATATTGGAACATGTAAACGAGATGACAGCAGTGACAAACCAGTGGGTTAATTCTTACAAGCGCCTTATCCCTGGTTACGAGGCGCCTGTCTATATCTGTTGGGCTCAAATGAACAGGTCTGCGCTTGTAAGAGTACCTATGTATAAACCTGGCAAGGAAAAGGCGACCAGAGTAGAATTCCGCTCGCCTGATCCTGCAGCAAATCCATACCTTGCTTTTTCAGTCATGCTTCGAGCCGGCCTTGAAGGCATAAAGAAAAAATACAAGCTTCCCAGGGCGGCAGAAGATAATATTTACAGGATGACAGAAAAGGAAAGGGAAAAATCCGACATCCAGTCCCTGCCAGAGGATCTTTACGAGGCGATAAAGCTCACAGAAAAATCAAAGCTCGTAAAAGAGGCGCTTGGCGACAAGCTATTCGAGTATTTTATCCGCAACAAATACATGGAATGGGACGAATACAAGGCCCAGGTCTCCAAGTACGAGATCGACAAATACCTCCCCATCCTTTAATAAGAGAGGGCTATGCGTAAGACCAGCGTTTTTCTTATAATTATATTTTCCTGTATATTGGCGTATGCGCTGACAAATCTTCCTGAAACAGGGCATACTGTTGAGGCAAGAGATGGCGAGACCTTTACGTATGAAGTGATTTATAACGGGCTTAGCATAGGAAAGTCTACCTTGACTTTTAACGGGGAAAAACAGCTGGGCGATAAAAAGATTTACCATATTACGCTTTTTACAAAGACAGCAGCGCTTAAAGACACTGAAGAGATCTACGGAGATAAGGAGACATTTCTGCCAGTAGAGGTGCACAGGACGATCAAGAAAAAGATAGGGTTCGCCGACAGGATCATTGAGAAATACGACCAGGAAAATTTCAGGGTGGATATCTCGTCAAAGAGTAAACTCCGCTCCAAGAGTTTTTCTATACAAAAGGATTCGCCTATTCACAACGCTATACTCCTGGTCTATTACTGCCGGACAAAAGACGATCTTAAAGAGGATGATAAGTTCAAAATAACGCTGCCGACAATAGATCTGGAGGTAATGTTTAGCGGTATAGAAACAATAAAAACAGATTTAGGCGAATATCAGGCATATGTCTTTACAAGCGACCCGCCAAAGTTCAAACTCTGGCTTTCAGCAGATGAGAAGCGCATCCCACTAAAGATGAAAAACCCGGGCACGCTCGGCTATTCCCTAATAATAAAATCCATAAATTAATTTATTGTATGGAATTTCAAAGATCTCACATTTTCCCTCTCCCCAAGGGGGAGAGGGTTAGGGTGAGGGGGTAGTTAAGCTCTTTGACAATTAAAAAGAGATGATTTGCACTGGTTTGATGGATTTA
>JAHIPS010000028.1 GCA_018902915.1 Candidatus Omnitrophota bacterium
CCAAGGTCGTTGATTATATAAAGGATAGGGTCGAATTTTTAATGGGGGACGTGAGACCAGCTGAGTTAAAAAAGGCGATTTTAGGAACGGTCTCTCTTGATATAGCGGATATTTTCAAAAGAAAGAAAGCCCTTATAAGCATAACTAACGAGAGGTATTTTTTGGAAGCGGCAAAGGTCGTAGAGCGGACAAGCAATATATTAAAAGGCGCGAAGAATGAAAAGATAGGCGAAGTCGATGTGAAATTATTCAAGGAAGATCTGGAACAAAAGGTCTGGGCCGCGTATCTGAATTCAAAAGATAAGATCCATGGCCTTATTGATAAAGAAGAATACAGGGAAGCGACAAAAGAGTACGGACAGGTATTCTACAATATCCTGCATGAATTTTTTGACAAGGTCCTTGTGAATGCAGAAGATAGATCATTGCGATTAAATCGTCTCGCGATGATGAAGGCGATTAACGTGCTTTACACGGAGCGCGTGGCAAATTTGGCATTATTACCGCAGATAGTGGTCAAATAACAAAGTCTATATTTGACAAAATGAGCATTGCACGTTTTGTCCAATATAGGGAGGGGGGAGTAGGAATGGCGAGTAAGATGGTTTACTTCTTTGGCGAAGGAAAGGCAGATGGAAACACGAAAATGAAAGCGCATCTTGGGGGCAAGGGCGCTAACCTGGCAGAGATGACGAATATAGGCGTGCCGGTTCCTCCGGGATTTACTATTTCAACAGATGTCTGTGATTACTATTACAAACACGGCAGGAAATATCCAGCGGATTTACAAAATCAGATCGACACGAATATCGCGAAGCTTGAAAAGGCAATGGCTGCAAAGCTCGGGGATACGAATAATCCTCTTTTAGTGTCAGTCAGAAGCGGCGCTGCTGTTTCCATGCCTGGCATGATGAATACAGTGCTTAACCTGGGCCTTAATGACGACGCTGTTAAAGGCCTGGCCAAAAAGACCAAAAACGAGCGCCTCGCCTGGGACGCATACAGGAGATTTATTGACATGTTTGGCAACGTGGTAATGCATGTTGACCACGAGCATTTTGAAGAAAAGATGTCAGCGCTGAAAAAGAAATACAATGTAAAGCTGGATAATGAGCTTACAGCAAAGCAGTTGAAAGAGCTGGTCGGCGAATACAAAAAGGTCTATGAAAAGCATGTCAAAAAACCTTTTCCTAGCAATGCCAAGGTTCAGCTAATGGCTGCTGTAAAGGCAGTGTTTGGTTCGTGGAATACAGAGAGGGCTGTTATTTACAGAAGGATCAATAAGATCGCAGGACTTTTAGGCACAGCTGTGAATGTGCAGGCAATGGTATTTGGCAACATGGGAAATACTTCGGGCACAGGAGTCGCATTTACGCGCAACCCTTCTACCGGCGAAGACAGGTTCTTCGGAGAGTTTCTTATAAACGCGCAGGGCGAGGATGTCGTGGCAGGCATAAGGACTCCAGAGCCGATCAGTGACCTGAAAAAAGAAATGCCAAGGGTCTACAGGGAACTTGACGCTATCAGGCACAGACTGGAAAGACATTATAAGGATATACAGGATATTGAATTTACCATTCAGGAAGGCAAGCTTTTTATGCTGCAGACGCGCACTGGCAAACGAACAGGGCTCGCAGCTGTAAAGATCGCGTACGACATGGTAAAGGAGAAAATGATCTCGCCGAAAGAGGCGTTATTAAGGATAGAAGGCGAGCAGTTAAACCAGCTTTTATTCCCTATATTTGACCTTAAGACAAAATCCAGCGCTACTGTGCTTGCCAAAGGTCTTCCTGCTGGTCCTGGCGCAGCTTCAGGACATGTGGTATTTACTGCAAAGGACGCTGAGGCATGGAGGGCAAAAGGCAAAAGGGTCATACTGGTCAGGCACGAGACCTCTCCCGAGGATGTTGCTGGTATGCACGCGGCAGAAGGTATTTTGACGTCAACAGGAGGCATGACTTCGCATGCCGCTGTTGTGGCAAGGGGCTGGGGCAAGTGCTGCATAGCAGGATGCAGCACTCTCAATATTGATTATGCAAAAAAAGAGATACGGGTCGCTGACAGGGTGATAAAGGAAGGCGATTGTCTTTCTCTGGACGGCTCAACCGGCGAGGTCATGCTGGGGAATATTAAATCCTCATCAAGTCCTGTTATAGCAGGATTGGTCGAGAATAGAGCATCTGCAAAGAAAAGCGAGATATACAAGATGTTCAGCCAGATTATGCAATGGGCAGACCAGTATCGCAGGATAAATGTGCGCACGAATTCAGACACGCCAAAGGATTCCCTTGCCGGCCGCAGGCTCGGGGCCGAGGGCATAGGCCTTACCAGGACAGAGCACATGTTTTTCGAGGGCGAGAGGATCTGGGCTGTCAGGGAGTTTATACTTGCGCAGGATAAAGAGGCGAGGGAAAAGGCGCTCAAAAAACTCCTGCCTTATCAGCGAAAGGATTTCGAGGGTATATTTAAGGAGATGGACGGCCTGCCTGTTACCATAAGGCTGCTCGATCCGCCTTTACATGAGTTTTTGCCCAGTAACGAAGCAGGTATAAAGGAAATGGCAAGGAGGATGAAAGAGTCTCCTGACAGGATAAGGGAACTTGTCAAGAAATTGCACGAGATGAATCCCATGCTCGGGCATCGCGGCTGTAGATTATCTGTTACATACCCTGAGCTCTGTGTTATGCAGACAAGGGCGATTATGGAAGCAGCCTGCAACATGGCGAAAAAAGGCATAAAGGTCTTACCTGAGATAATGATACCTCTGGTGGGCACAAAGGCAGAGTTTGATTTTCTTGAGCCGATTGTCCGTGAGACAGCTAGAGAGGTGATCAAGAAGTCGAAGAAAAAAGTAAACTATCTTGTGGGCACCATGATAGAGATCCCGCGCGCTGCATTGACTGCCGACAGGATCGCGGAAAAGGCAGAGTTTTTCTCATTTGGCACTAATGACCTGACGCAGATGACATTTGGTTACAGCCGTGACGACGCGGGCGTGTTTTTGCCGGAATATATCGAAAAAAAGATTTTGCCCGGCGATCCTTTCCAGTCAGTTGATCAGGAAGGTGTGGGTTTTCTTATCAAGCTGGGCATAAAGCTGGGAAGAGAGACGCGCAAGAAACTTAAGGTAGGGATCTGCGGCGAACATGGCGGCGAGCCAGACTCTGTGAAATTTTGCCACAATGTCGGCATGGATTACGTGAGCTGTTCACCTTACAGGGTGCCGGTAGCGCGACTCGCAGCTGCGCAGGCAGCGATACTTAACGGGAAATAGAGGTATAGATGGACGGGATTAAATTATATTTACGGGCAATAAAGGACATCCCGCTTTTGACCGCTGAGCAGGAAAAATCACTTGCTCGCAAGATAAGGCGCGGTGATGCAAAGGCGCGCAAAAAAATGATCCAGTCTAACTTGCGGCTTGTCATTAACATTGCCAAGCGCTATTCAAAGCTGGGCGTCCCCATGATGGATCTTATAGAGGAAGGAAACCTGGGCCTTATCAAGGCAGTTAAAAAATTCAATCCTTACAAGGGTTACAGGTTCTCTACCTATGCCGCGTGGTGGATAAAGCAATACATAACCCGCGCCATTGCGAATCAGGGTAAGACAATACGCATACCTGTTTACATGACAGAGATAATAAACAGGTGGAAGCGTGTTACGGAGCAGCTGACGCAGAAGTACGGCAGGAAGCCTAAGATAAAAGAAATCTCGAAAAAGATGCGCACCTCAATGAAAAAGGTACGCGAGATAAGCGAGGTCGCGACAAAGATCTCGTCCCTGGACGCGCCTATCGGCGATGACGGCACTGGCCAGTTCATGGACCTGATAGAAGACGAGTCAAGCTCGTCTCCAATGGACAATGTGACTGATACCTTGCGGCGCGAGAGGATCGATAATCTCCTGGATCTCATGAATGACAGGGAAAAGAAGATCCTGGATTTGCGTTTTGGTTTGAGCGAGGGCGCTACGCATACACTGGGAGAGACAGCAAAGCACTTTGGTATAACAAGGGAACGCGTCAGGCAGATCGAGAGCGCAGCGCTTGACAAATTGCGCGCGCACATAATCCAGCAGAGTGGGGAGCTGGGGGAGTATTAGTATGGATGATTTAAAAAAATACATCCGCAATATCCCGGATTTTCCAAAGAAGGGTATTCTTTTCAGGGATATCACAACGCTTCTAAGTAACAAGGACAGGTTTAGGCAGGTCGTTGATACCCTTTACGAGCGATATAAAGACAAAAACATTGACGTGGTAGTGGCCATTGATTCAAGGGGTTTTATTTTTGGCGGCGCGCTTGCGTATAAGCTGGGCGCTGGGATGACGCTTGTAAGAAAAAAAGGAAAGCTGCCTCACAAGACATTGAGCGCCACATATTCTTTGGAGTACGGTGAAGACACTCTTGAGATCCATGAGGATGCGTTTAAGCCTGGGGCAAAGGTTTTGCTGATAGACGATCTTTTAGCAACTGGCGGCACCATGGCTGCAGTCGTAAGTCTTGTGAAAAAGTTAAAGGGCGAGATAGTGGACGTTACCTTTATTATAGAGCTCTCGGATCTGAACGGCCGCGCCAA
>JAHIPS010000029.1 GCA_018902915.1 Candidatus Omnitrophota bacterium
ATGGCAGGCGCTATATAAAGGGATGGACGCTGATAGAATAAACTCCATCGCCGCAGATAATAAAGGCGGGATTTGGGTCGCTACTGATAAGGGACTGTATAAATCCAGCCCCCTCACCCTTTCCCTCTCCCCTGAGGGGAGAGGGAATAATATCTTGGAGCTTTTTAGCCACGAACCCGCCATAAGAGAGGTCCAGAATGCAGCTATCGAATACGCAGAGGTAAATCCTGATAAGATAAAAAACTGGAGGAAGCACGCAAAGTTTAAGGCCTTTTTGCCCGAATTCTCGCTCGACTACGACAAAACAATCACCTATGACAGCGGCGTAGACAGATACTATATCGGCCCCTCCGACTGGGGAGCAAGCGTCAAATGGGACCTCGGCGAAATAATATGGAATCCCGACCAGACATCGATTGACGTCAGATCAAAATTAATGGTGCAGCTGCGGGATGACATCCTGGACGAGATCACAAGGGTGTATTTCGAGCGCCGCAGGCTCCAGATAGAAAACGAATTATCGCCGCCTACAAATCTGAGACAAAAGCTCGAGAAAGACCTCCGCATCCAAGAACTCACAGCTGACCTGGATGCGCTAACAGGCGGGTATTTCTCCAACCACATACACTATCCGCACCCACCAAGTTGACAATTTTGACAATGTCAAAATTGTCAACTTGGTGGAGGTAATTTTTTCTTGACGCAAGGGGCCTCATGTGATACACTTGTGAAAAATGGAGATAGTAATGAAAAAGCTTTTTCCACAAGTCTTTATAATATTATCTATATCCCTGCTATCTATTTCTTTTATTAATCTACAAAACGTATATGCGGCAGGTCTTGATAGAGAAGCCAAGACTTACAGGGAAAAAGGCTATGAGGCCCAGGAGAACGGGGATATAGATGGCGCTATCGTATGGTATCAAAAGGCATCTAGCTTAGATCCAGATTACGCTGCCCCGCACAATGACCTGGGGATACTCTTTGAGGCAAAAGGCTGGCTTGACAGGGCAGAATCAGAATATCAAAAGGCGCTTGCGCTGGAACCTGATTATGAAAAGGCGCACGCGAACCTGGCGCTTCTCTACGAGAGAAGAGGCGAATTAGAAAAGGCAGCGTTTCACTGGATGAGGAGATACAGGCTGGGCAGGCCAGGCGATGCGTGGACAGACGAGGCCAGGCAGCGGCTTGAGAAACTGGGATTGGTTGGCGCAGGAGAAAAGACGATACAAAAAAAATCCCTGCCTAAAGAGCAGGAGGTCATGCAGGAAATAAAACCCAAAGAGCCAGAAGCAAAAGATGTCGGGGGCTGGACAAAGGTAGGCTCAGCGCAGAAGGAACAAAAAAAGGTTTTCAAAAAGGCAAGGCAGGCGCCAGAAAAAGTTAAAAAGGAAACTACCAGGGACGCAGAGATAAGGAAAGAACTGGATGAAAAGCCAAGGGCCAAGGCAAAACCTGAAAAGGCAAAGAAGAAAAAGAAGGCCAAGGAAAAGAAAAGCGAATGGACCAGGTTAGGGGGCGCTGCTACCATGGAAAAAAAGACAAAGACCTCGAGGCCTGCCATTGATAAAGAGCTCGAAGAGTCCCTGAGGTTGGCGGAACAAAGACTCAGGGAAGAAAAAAACAGGGCAAAGCCCGAGACCCCGGCTGTCACCAAAAAGACCGTTGCTAAAAAAACTAGGTCCACGAGCGGCGCAAGGACCTATTACGCAAAGGCCCATGATTATTATAAAAAGGGCGAATATACCAGGGCCATGGACGAGATACGTGCCGGGAAAAAAGAATATCCGGACGACGCGAGTCTGCTGGAATTAGAGCAGGTCGTAAAAAACACGATGAAGGAGGAGAGGATAGAAGACCATTATAACGAAGGTATCATGCGCTATCGCGAGGACGATTACTCAGGCGCAAAGAAAGAATTCGAGGCAATACTTAATATTTTGCCGGAATAATTCTCTATTCTTAAGCACCGTTAGCCCTTCCATTACAATATAAAATCCATGAAAAAAAAGAAGCTATTCCTGATTGACGGAAATTCTTATTGCTACAGGGCATTTTATGCCATAAAGGAACTGAGGAACTCGAAGGGCTTGCCAACGAACGCGGTCTATGGATTTATCCTGATGTTGAAAAAGATCATGGCGAGCGAAAGGCCTGACTACCTGGCCGTGGCGTTTGACGTGAAGGCACCGACATTCAGGCATGAAAAATTCAAGGGCTACAAGATAAAGAGAAAACCGATGCCAGACGACCTGGTTTCCCAGATGCCCCTGATAAAAGATATGGTCCTGGCCCACAACATACCTGTATTTGAAAAAGAGGGCTACGAGGCAGATGATGTCCTGGCCACTATTGCCAAAGAGGCGTCAAAAAAAGGTCTGGATGTTTACATTGTAACTGGCGACAAGGATATCCTGCAGTTTGTTGACGATAACATAAAGATATACAGCACTCATAAAGAAGGGCTTGTCTATGACAGGGAGAAGGTCAGGGAGAGATTTTCCGGCCTTGGGCCTGAAAGCATCGTGGACCTGATGGCGCTCGCAGGCGATGCCACTGACAATATACCTGGCGTGCGCGGCATAGGCGAGAAAACAGCCATTGAGCTCGTGAGGGAGTTCGGCGATATCGAGAATCTGTATAAAAATCTTAACAGGGTAAAAAGCGAAGCGAGAAAAAAATTACTGGCAAATGAAGAAGAATCCGCGCGCATGTCAAAGGAATTGGCAATGATAGACGCCTCGGTCCCTATTAAAATAGACATCGAGTCAATGCGTGTCGCAGAACCTGATTCCAAAAAACTCCTGGAGATCTTCAAGGAGCTGGAATTCAAGAGTTTTGCAAAAGAGATCTCGTCCAGCGATTCCGGGGTGCGGCGCGAGGCAAAATACGAGACGATCCGGGACAAAAAGAGATTTGACGAATTTGTCAAAAACCTAAATAAGCAGAAAGAGTTTGTGCTGGATTTTGAGACAACAGGCGGAAACCCGCTGGAGGCAAGGCCGCTGGGCGTGTCGTTTTGCTGGAAGGCGGGCGAGGCGTATTATGTCAGCTTTAAAGGTATTGATCTAAAATACGCGTTCAGGGAGTTAAAATCGATACTGGAAGATGAAAAGATAAAAAAGATCGGGCAGAATATAAAGTATGAAAAATTGATCCTGTATAATTATGGCATAGAGCTTAAAGGCATTAGTTTTGATACGATGGTGGCGGCGTATTTATTAAACCCGTCCAAGCTCAATAATAACCTGGATGACCTGGCATTTGAATATCTCAGTCACAAGATGATATCGATGGAAGACCTTTTAGGAACCGGTAAAAAGAAGATCACGATGGAAGAGGTAAGTGTGGAAGAGCTTTCTGAATATTCCTGCGAGGACAGCGACGTGACATTTAGGTTAAAAGAGATCCTCGAGCAGGCCCTTTTTGAAAAAGAGATGGACAGACTTTTTAAAGACATAGAGCTGCCACTGATAGATGTGCTTTCAGATATCGAGCGAAACGGGGTAAAGATAGACGAGGGTTTACTGAAAAAGGCCTCCAGGGATGCTGAGAAGGAGCTCTCCAGGATAGTCACCAAGATCTACGATATGGCAGGAGGCGAATTCAATATAAATTCGCCAAAACAATTGAGCGAGATATTGTTTGACCGATTGGGGTTGCCTGTAATAAAGAAGACAAAGACAGGCCGATCCACTGACATGGGTGTTTTGGAAAGGCTCTCGAGTGTGCACCCGCTGCCAAAAGAACTTTTGAGATACAGGGAGCTTTCAAAATTGAAATCAACGTACATAGACGCGTTGCCTGAACTGGTGAATCCAAAGACAGGCAGGGTGCATACCTCGTTCAACCAGACAGTCACGGCAACTGGCAGGCTTTCCTCGAGCAAGCCTAACCTGCAGAATATACCTGTTAAAACGGCCGAGGGCCGCGAGATACGCAGGGCATTTATTGGCGAGGGAGATAGATATATAATGTCTGCTGATTATTCGCAGATAGAGCTGAGGATCCTTGCGCATCTGTCAGGCGACGAGGAGCTGATACAGGCGTTTGAGAAAGGCATTGACGTACACACGCATACAGCGTCTTTGATCTTTAACGTGGATGAAAAGGATGTAACGCCTGAGATGCGGGCGAACGCAAAGACAGTTAATTTCGGCATAGTATACGGCATAAGCGCGTTTGGTTTGTCCCGGGGGTTGAGTATTGATCCTCAAAGCGCGCAGGATTTTATAGATTCTTATTTTGAGAGATACCCGCGTGTTAAGATGTACATGGAGGACAAGATAGAAGAGGCAAAGGACGCGGGTTATGTTACCACGCTTTTTAACAGACGCAGGTATATACCGGAGATCACAACAGGCGCGATGCGGGAACAGCAGCAGGCTGAGCGGATCGCGATAAACACGCCTGTGCAGGGTTCGGCAGCTGACCTTATCAAGATCGCGATGATAAATATTCATGAGGAGATGAAAAAGAAAAAACTCGATTCCATGATGATAATGCAGGTGCATGACGAGCTGGTCTTTGAGGTTCCAGAGAAGGAGCTCGAGGAAATGGCGCGGCTCGTGAAGGCGAAGATGGAAGGCGCGGTAAAGCTCAAGGTGCCAGTCGAAGTGACTGTAAAGCACGGCAAAACCTGGCTGGGTACGGAGAAATCATGATTATAGGCGTTACGGGAAGTTTCGGGAGCGGCAAGACAACGGTCGCGAGCATGTTCAGGCGATTAGGCGCTTGTGTGGTTGACGCGGACAGGGTGTGTTATTCCCTGATGGCGCCTGGAAAAGGAGTTTACAGAAAGATAGTGCGGCATTTTGGAAAGGCCATTCTCAAAAAGGACAGGTCAATAGACAGGAAAAAGCTGGGCGAGATCGTTTTCAAGAGCAGGGTAAAACTGAATAGTTTGAACAAAATAGTGCATCCTGAGGCCGTAAAGTCGATAAATAAGATGATTTGCGCAAAGAAAAATAGAGTAGTGGTGGTGGACGCCCCGCTTTTAGTGGAATCAGGATATTATAAAAAGATGGATAAGCTGATAGTCGTTAGATCCAGCAGAAAGCAAAGCGATACGCTGGGAATAATCAGGATGCAGGCGCCTTTGAAGAAAAAGCTGGCGCTCGCTGACTTTATCATAGATAATAGTGGGTCAAAAACAAAAACCTTACTCCAGGTCAGAAAGATCTGGAAACGGATGGGAGTTTAACATGGTGACAAAAGAAAAACTGGATATTGAAAAATTGAAATCATTAAAGGCCTCGGAGCTGAACAAGGTCGCGGCAGACCTGAAGATCGACGGAGCCAGCGGTTTGAGAAAACAGGATCTGATATTCAAGATATTGCAGGCGCAGACAGAAAAGGCCGGTCTTATATTTGGCGAAGGCGTGCTGGAGACGCTTCCTGATGGGTTTGGGTTTTTGCGCTCGCCAAACTATAACTATCTCCCATGTCCGGATGACATATACGTATCGCCGTCGCAGATTAAAAAATTCAGCATGCGCACGGGGGACACGGTGAGCGGGCAGATCAGGCCGCCAAAAGAAGGCGAAAAATATTTCGCGCTTTTAAAGGTCGAGGCGGTCAATTTTGAGAATCCAGAGACTGCTAAGGACAAGATCCTGTTTGACAGGCTCACGCCCCTTTATCCGAATGAGAGATTCGTGCTGGAGACAAAACAAAAAGAGCTTTCCACGCGCGTCATGGATTTATTGACCCCTATAGGAAAAGGCCAGCGCGGTATGATCGTGGCGCCTCCATATAGCGGCAAGACGATAATTATGCAAAAGGTGGCCAACAGCATAGCCGTGAATACACCAGATACGGCTATAATGGTGCTTCTCATAGACGAGCGGCCTGAAGAGGTCACGGATATGCAGCGCTCAGTAAAAGGCGAGGTCATCAGTTCGACATTTGACGAGCCGGCAGAGAGACACGTGCAGGTGGCAGAGATGGTGCTGGAAAAGGCAAAACGGCTTGTCGAGCATAAAAAGGATGTCGTGATACTGCTGGATTCGATCACGCGACTGGCGCGCGCGTACAATGCGGTCGTGCCGCATTCAGGGAAGATACTTTCAGGCGGCGTGGATTCGAACGCGCTGCACAAGCCAAAGAGGTTTTTCGGCGCCGCGAGGAATATAGAGGAAGGCGGGAGCCTGACGATCATAGCGACCGCGCTCGTGGATACTGGCAGCAGGATGGACGAGGTCATATTCGAAGAATTTAAAGGCACGGGCAACATGGAACTGCAGCTCGATAGAAATCTATTCCAGAGGCGCATCTATCCAGCTATTGATATAAAGAGATCAAACACGAGAAAAGAAGAGCTTCTCATGAGCGAGAAAGAACTGCAGAGGGTGTGGGTGCTCAGGAAGGTCTTGAATGAATTAAATGGCGTGGAGGCAATGGAGCTTCTTCTCGGTAAGCTCTCCAAGACAAAGACAAACGAGGAATTCCTCGAAAGCATGAACCAGTAAATAACTTTTGTTCAAGGCTAAGCCTTGAACAGGCATGTTCAAGGCTTAGCCTTGAACAAAAGGAGAAGAGAAAATGAAGGAAAAAATTCACCCGGAATACAAGGAAGCTACTATAATCTGTGCCTGCGGAGAAGTAATACATACCCGCTCGACAAAGCAGAATATCCGAGTGGAGATATGTTCCAAGTGTCACCCTTTCTTTACGGGCAAGCAGAAATTCATTGATTCCGCGGGCCGCGTAGATAAATTTTTAAAGAAATACAAGAAAAAATAATATGTTCGAGAAGCTTGAAGCGCGATTAAAGCGATACGACGAGATACATCGGCTTATGGCAGATGGTGAGGTGGTTTCTGATAGGGACAGGTACCAGAAACTGGCAAAGGAGCTTTCTGTCCTCGGAGATACAGCAGCCAAATACAGGAAGTATAAAAAAATACTCTCGGAGATAAAGGACGCGAAGAAAATAGCCGAGAAGGAAACGCATTTAGAATTGGTTGAGATGGCAAAGGCTGAGATAAGTGAACTCGAAGAGAGAAAAAAGGCGGTGGAGATTGAATTAGAAGAAGTAATGTTCGAGGATGATCCTGATGCCGGCAAAGACATTATTATGGAAATAAGGGCAGGCACTGGCGGCCGAGAGGCGTCGCTATTTGCCGGGGATTTATTCAGGATGTACTCTAAGTATGCTGCGAGATGCGGATGGAAGATAGATGTAATGGATAGTCATATTGCAGAAGTAGGCGGGTTTAAAGAGGTGATATTTTCTATAAAGGGCAAGGACGTGTACAAGAGACTCAAATACGAGCGCGGCGCGCACAGGGTGCAGCGCGTTCCTGTTACAGAGTCGTCCGGGAGGATACACACTTCTGCTGTGACAGTAGCAGTGCTTCCCGAGGCTGAGGACGTGGATGTGGAGATAAACCCGCAGGATTTGAAGATAGACACGTATCGCGCGGGCGGGGCTGGCGGCCAGCATGTGAATGTCACGGATTCCGCGGTGCGAATCACGCATATACCGACGGGCACGATCGTGCAGTGCCAGAACGAGCGGTCGCAGCACAAAAATAAAGCTGCTGCAATGAAGGTCTTGAAGGCGAGGGTATTGGATAAACTGAGGATGGAGCAGCAGAAAAAAACAGCGAGCGACAGGAAGAACCAGGTGGGGACAGGCGACCGCAGCGAAAAAATACGCACTTATAATTTTCCGGATAGGCGAGTTACTGATCACAGGATAGGATTTACTATCCACAAATTAGACAGGGTAATGGAAGGTGAGATAGACGAGATCGTCGGGGCGCTTATGCAGGCAGAGCGCAAACTCAAGCTTGGTCAGGTCAAATAAGGAAAGGTGAAGGGATATGTATCAGCCGGTTCAATATATAGAGGGTAAAGCTGAATTTAGAGGGCTGGAGCTTGTTGTAAATAAAGATGTTCTGATACCGAGACCGGAGACAGAGGAATTGGTAGAAGAAGTAATTCATTACACATTACACATTACACATTACACAAAACAATGTGTCAGGATATTAGACTTATGCACTGGTTCAGGTAACATTGCAGTCAGTTTGGCGCGGGAATTGCCGGGCGCAGAGATCGTTGCCACGGATATATCAGAGCCTGCATTGAAAGTGGCGCAAGAAAACGCGGCGCGCCACGGGGTCAGCGAAAACATAAAATTCTACAGAGGGGATCTTTTTAAGGCTTTACCCCGTTCCAAACATCACGGTTTCAGAGCAGAAGAAAAAAGTTTGGAATGGGGATTACCGATTGAAAAAAATCTGAAATTTGATATAATGGTGTGTAACCCGCCGTATGTAAAAAAGGGTGATTTTGATTTTTTGCAAAAGGAGGTCAGGGAAGAGCCGTATATTGCTTTGTATGGCGGCAACGATGGATTGGATTTTTACAGGCGCATAGCTGGCGAGGCAAAGGATCATCTAGAGACGGGCGGGACTTTATTTTTGGAAATAGGATTTGGTCAGGCAAAGCGTATAATAGATATTTTTAGTATAGGAAAGATATACAGGGTAGAAAGAATGGTAAGGGATTTCGCAGGCATAGACAGGATATTATGGATAAGTTTATTATAGAAGGTGGTGTACGGCTAAAAGGCAGCGTGGAGATCAGCGGCTCAAAAAATGCCGCGCTTCCGATACTGGCCGCAACTCTTCTTAGCGACGGAAAATCCGTGATAAAAAACGTGCCGCCGCTAAGGGATGTCTACACGATGCTCCGCATCATGCGTTATTTAGGCGCTAAGGTAGACATGGAGGGAGATGTCGTAACTGTAGAACCGGCCGGATATTCAAATCACACCGCGCCTTACAAGCTCGTGAGCACGATGAGGGCTTCTGTATGCGTGCTGGGTCCTGTGCTGGCTAAACTAAAACGCGCGCGCGTATCAATGCCTGGCGGCTGCGTGATAGGGCCAAGGCCGATTGATCTGCATGTAAAGGGACTGCGCTCGATAGGCGCGGATATAAAGATAGAGCATGGGTATATTGTCGCTGACGCGCCAAAACTCAGAGGGGCTCGCGTGTATCTGGGCGGGAATTTTGGCTCGAGTGTTCTTGCAACAGCGAATCTCATGACAGCGGCTACCCTGGCAAAAGGGAAAACAGTCATCGAGAGCGCGGCGTGCGAACCAGAGATCGCTGACCTGGCAAGATTTTTGACAAAGATGGGCGCCAGGATAAAAGGCTACGACACGCCTATTATAGAGATAGAGGGAGTAAAATCGCTACGCGGCGCAGAGCATTCTATTATATACGACAGGATAGAGGCAGGCACGTTTATGGCAGCCGCTGCTATTACAGGCGGAGATGTATTGATAAAACATGCCAATATCGAGCATCTCGGCGCTATCGTGGACAAACTGCAGAGCGCGGGCATCAGGATCACAAGGACAAAGGACGGGCTGCACGTTAAAAAGACACGCTCCTTAAAACCAGTGGATGTGACGACGTTGCCGTATCCGGGTTTTCCGACTGACATGCAGGCGCAGATGATGGCGCTCATGAGCATAACGAAGGGCATAAGCGTGATAATTGAAAAGATATATCCGGAGCGGTTCATGCATGTGAGCGAACTCGCGAGAATGGGCGCGCAGATTTATCTGGAGGGACCGCGCGCCATAGTCCAGGGCGCTTCCAGGCTTAGCGGCGCGCCAGTAATGGCGTCTGACCTGCGCGCGTCTGCGGCGTTGATGCTGGCAGCACTGGTCGCCAAGGGGAAGACTGACATCTCCAGGATCTATCATATTGACCGCGGCTACCATATTATTGAAGACAAATTGGAAAAATTAGGCGCAAAAATCAAACGTGAAAAGGAAGAATAGGGAGGAAACATGGCAGTACGGATCAGATTGAAAAGATTTGGGACAAAAAAGAAACCGCATCGAAGGATAGTCGTGTGCGACAAGAGACGCTCGAGGGATGGTAAGACCATAGAAGAGATAGGTCATTATGACCCTTCAAAGACGCCCCCGGTAATAGTGGTGGACAATGACAGGGCCAAATACTGGATATCCAACGGCGCAGTGCCGTCTGAAATCGTAAGAAGTCTGTTAAAAAAACAGGGTGTACTCTAAACTATCTTTAGTATGCACATAGACGTCTTGACAATATTCCCAAAGATGTTCGACGCTGTCATGGGAGAGTCTATTATAAAAAGGGCCCGTGAGAGCGGCGCTATTGAGGTAAATATAATAGACCTGAGGCCTTTTTCAAAAGACAAACACAGGAAGGTAGACGACAAGCCTTTTGGCGGCGGTCCCGGAATGGTCATGAGCGCGGAGCCGTTCTTCGAGGCTGTAAATTATATAAGGAAGAAGACCAAACAAAAGAGGCTGAAGACCAGGGTTGTTTTAATGAGTCCCGGCGGCTCGACATTTGACCATGGCATGGCAAAGAGATTATCCAGATGCGAGCACATGATACTTTTGTGCGGTCATTATGAAGGCATTGATGAAAGGGTGCGGGAGTTTCTGATCGATGAAGAGGTGTCGATCGGGGATTTTGTTTTGACGGGCGGGGAATTGCCGGCAATGGTAGTGATCGACGCTGTCGCGAGATTTTTACCCGGCGTGCTGGGAAATAAGGATTCGCACAAGGACGAGTCCTTTTCAAAAGATCTTTTAGGGCACCCTCAATACACAAGGCCTGCTGACTACAATGGCATGAAGGTGCCAGAGACGCTTCTCTCAGGCGATCATGAAAAAATAAAAAAATGGAGAAAAGAAGAATCCTTAAAAATAACAAAGAAAAAAAGACCGGATCTTGTAAAGGAGGAAGACGATGAACAGGCTTAGTGAATTGGAAAAAACCCTTGCAAAAAAAGACATACCCGCTTTTAAGGCAGGGGATACTGTAAGGGTCTATGTGAAAATAAAAGAAGGCGATAAGACCCGGCTTCAGGCCTTTGAGGGTATTTGCATCGCGAAGAAAGGCTCCGGGATGAGAGGGAGCTTTACATTAAGGCGTATCTCTTATGGCGAGGGAGTGGAAAGGGTCTTTCAGGCGCAATCTCCCATGATTGATTCAATCAAGGTGATAAAAAAGGGTGACGTGAGACGCGCCAAGCTTTACTACCTGAGGAAAAAAGTTGGCAAAGAGACCAAGGTCGAAGAAAAGCGGGAATTTGGCCAGAAACAGGATGCTCCTCTGGGAGAAAAAGGCGTTCGTTGAGGGCGCATCTTTAATAATAGGCGTGGACGAGGCAGGTCGGGGGCCTTTGGCTGGCCCTGTGGTGGCAGGCGCGGTCAGCCTGACGCGGATGCCTTTAAAAAGATTTAATCCGCCTCGTTTCAGAGAAAGAATCGACGATTCCAAAAAAATCGTGCCGGGCCAGAGAAAAAAGAGCTCCGTGGAGATCTTGAAGAAAACAGTCTTTGGCATAGGAAGAAGAGGACAGGGCTTTATAGATAGAGAAAATATACACAGGGCAACTGCATTGGCGATGAAGGACGCGGTCAGAAGCCTGGTCAAGAAATTTTGTCAGAGAAACAATAAAAAGGAAAAGGACATAAGAAGCAGGGTCTGTGTCCTGGTAGATGGGAATATTGATCCGGGGTTCCCTTACCGCACCGTGAAGATCATAAAAGGCGATTCAAAAAGCCTTTCAATAGCAGCAGCGTCGATCATTGCCAAGGTCTCGCGCGATAAGATAATGCTTTCTTATGACAAACGATTTCCTGAATACGGGTTCTCGAAACATAAGGGGTATGGCACAAGGCTGCATATTGAAGCCATAAAAAGATACGGCCCGTGCGAGCTCCATAGAAAAACCTTCGCCCCGATCCTTTGGCAAAGCCAAAGGGGACGGGGCACAGCCCCTATAAAAAATGACCTTTGCAAGAATTGATTCAGGCAAAAAGGGAGAAGGATTGGCAGTAGATTTCCTGAAGAAGCAGGGTTTTCGTATAATAGCGAGAAATTATAAGACAAGATTGGGGGAGATAGATATAATAGGCAGGGACAAAGGCTGCATCTCCTTTATAGAAGTCCGCTCTCTTAATTCTCGGATATTTGAAGCGCCTGAGTATACGATTGACAGGAGAAAACAGGGCCAGATCTCAAAGGCAGCTCTGTCGTACATAAAAAGATACGGCCTGGAAGATAAAGACTCTAGATTTGATGTAGTTTGCGTTGAAGGCGTTGATAGCGCTTCACCGAACATACGCCTTATCAAAAACGCCTTTGATCTAGAACCGCACTATCGCTACTAACCTATATTGGACAAAACGTGCAATGCAGGAATTGTCAAATATAGGGAATGGGGAGGTGGATGTTGAAGAAGGTTCCGAGTGATCTCGAGATAGCGCAGGCTGCGAAATTAAAACCTATTATTGAAATCGCCCGCCAGATAGGAATAAAAAAAGACGAGTTAGAGCTGTACGGAAACTATAAAGCCAAGATATCCCTTTCTATTTTAGACCGTTTCAAAAACAAACCCAAGGGAAAATATATTGATGTCACTGCTGTTACGCCTACTCCGCTAGGAGAAGGTAAGACTGTGACTACTATAGGTCTCAGCCTGGGGCTCGCAAAGATCGGTAAAAATGTCATAACTACTCTGCGGCAGCCGTCAATGGGTCCTGTGTTTGGTATAAAAGGCGGTGCTGCTGGCGGCGGCTACTCGCAGGTCCTGCCAATGGAGGATATAAACCTGCATTTTACAGGAGATATCCACGCAGTGGGCGCTGCAAATAATCTACTCGCGGCATTTATAGATAATCATTTGTTAAAAGGTAATAATCTGACTATAGATCCTGATTCAATAGTGACGCGCAGGTGTGTTGACATAAGCGACAGGGCATTGCGGCAGATCAGGATCGGACTTGGTGGACCGGAGAATGGTGTCGAGCGCGAAACAGGTTTTGACATAACTGTCGCGAGCGAGGTAATGGCAATACTGGCGCTGGCTGAAAGTTTGCCGGATTTAAGGACAAGGCTCGGCAGAATGGTTGTTGCCTCGACAAAAGACGGAAAAGCAGTCACTGCTGAGGATTTAAAGTGCGCTGGAGCAATGACAGTGCTTTTAAAGGACGCCCTTAAACCAAATCTAATACAGACAACAGAAAACACGCCCTGCATAATGCATGCCGGGCCTTTTGCCAACATCGCGCATGGAAATAATTCTGTCCTGGCTGACATGATAGCGCTGAAACTATGCGATTATGTTGTTACTGAGAGCGGCTTTGGCGCGGATTGCGGGGCAGAAAAGTTCCTGGATATAAAATGCAGGACAAAGGCGCTCAAGCCACCTGACGGCATAGTACTCGTGTGCACTGTAAAGGCGCTAAAGATGCACGGCGGCGGCTTTGAAGCAATACCTGGAAGGCCGATGGACATGGAGGTCGTGAAGAAGGAAAATGTCGAGGCAGTGAAAAAAGGCGCTGAAAACCTGGTAAAACATATTGAAAATTTAAAGCTATTCGGTGTGCCTGTGGTCGTGGCGATAAATAAGTTTTCATATGACACAGGGGAGGAGATAAACGCGATAAAAGAGATCGCTAAAAAGGCAGGCGCGATGGATGTTGTCCTGAGCGAGGTCTGGGAAAAAGGCAGCGAGGGCGGCAAGGATCTAGCAAAGGCAGTCGTGAAGATGTGCGAGCAAAAATCGAATTTTAAATTTTTGTATCCGCTGGATGTGCCTATAAAAGAGAAGATAGAGACGATCGCGAAAAAGATCTACGGCGCCAAAGACGTCGAATATTCTGAAGAGGCGGAAAAGAAAATAAAGTATTATACAGAGCAGGGCTATGACAAATTGCCCATAAACATGGCAAAGACGCATCTTTCGCTTTCGCATGATCCTAAATTAAAGGGCAGGCCCTCTGGTTTTACATTGCCTGTCAGGGACATCAGGATATCGGCAGGCGCTGGATTTTTATACCCGTTATGTGGCAAGATGCGCACGATGCCAGGGCTGCCGTCTGTGCCAGCCGGCACAAAAGTGGACATTGACAAAAACGGAAGAATAATCGGGCTATTTTGAATCTCATGTTCAAGGCTTAGCCTTGAACAAGCTTGTTCAAGGCTAAGCCTTGAACATGAGGCTATGTACACAGACAAATCGATAAAAAAATATATTGATGACCTTGCGGCAAGGTTGCCGGCGCCTGGCGGCGGGAGCGCGGCCGGGCTGTGCGGGGCTCTGGGCACGGCGCTCCTGGAGATGGTGTGCAATTTTACTCTTGGTAAAGAGAAATATAAAGACGTTGAGCAGGATATCCAGAAACATCTAACCTCTTTAAAAAAAGTCCGCGATGAATTTACCGCAATAATAGACGAGGATGTGAAGGCGTATTCCGCGATAGGTGATGCGTTCAAGACAAAAGACAAAAAAATAATTGATAAAGCGCTTAAAAATGGTTACTGTGTTTGTTTAAATATCTGCGAATTGTCCAAAAAGGCTATAGTGATCAGCCTGGACCTTTCTGAAAAAGGAAACCCTAATTTAATAACAGATGTGGGATGCGGGGTTGAGCTTTTAAACGCTGCGTTTAATTCCGGCGTATTTAACTGCGAGATAAATCTCAAGGGCGTAGAAGACAAGGACTTTACAGAAAAAGAAAAAGCATCGCTTGTGGTGTTAAAAAAGGAAATGCAGGACCTGTACAAAAACGCGATCGCTAAAACAAAACAAAGAATGGGGTAAACATGGCTGCAAAATTATTAGACGGAAAAGCGCTTGCCGCAAACCTAAAAGAAAAGATAAAAAACGAGATACAGGGGCTGAAGGCCAGGTATGGCGCAGCGCCAAAGCTGGTCAGCGTGCAGGTCGGCGAGAATCCAGCGTCAGAGGTCTATTTAAAATCCCAGCGAAAGAATGCTGAAAATCTGGGCGTGGAATATCACCTGGAGAAATTGGACGCGGCCGCGACACAGGAAGTCCTGATAAAGACAATAGATAAACTCAATAAAGATAAAAATGTCCATGGCATCATGATCCAGATGCCGCTTCCTAAGCAGATAGACGCGAAACTGATCTCGCGATACATAACACCTCTAAAGGATGTCGAGGCAGTACACCCGCAGAACATGGGCGAGATAGTGTTCGGCAACGCAAAGATACTGCCGTGCACAGCATCGAGCTGCATGGAGCTCTTAAATTCAATAGACGGGCTCAAGCTGTATGGAAAAGAGGCTGTTGTGGTCGGCCACAGCGAGATAGTTGGAAAACCACTGGCGCTCTTATTATTGGATAAATTTGCGACTACCACAGTCTGTCACATAGCTACGGGCGAGCGGGGCAGGCTTCAGGAATTTGTAAAAAACGCGGAAATACTTATTGTGGCTGTTGGCAAGGCAGGCCTGATTAAAGGTGAATGGGTAAAAGAGGGCGCGATTGTAATCGATGTGGGCATTAACCGCGTTGAAGGAAAACTCGTGGGCGATGTGGAATTTGACAAGGCAAAGGTCAGGGCATCTTATATAACACCTGTTCCTGGCGGCGTGGGTCCTTTGACAGTGGCAATGCTGATGAAAAACTTAGTGGAAGCATATAAAATACAAGCATCTTTGTTCAAGGCTTAGCCTTGAACAAGCTTGTTCAAGGCTAAGCCTTGAACAAAGGAGCTATATGTCATTATGCGATAAAATTAAAGCAGGCAAGTTTATAGTTACCTCTGAAATCGGTCCGCCAAAAGGGACTGATATCGAAGAGGTATTAAAGGATGCTGATCTTATTAAAGGCAGGGTGGATGCGGTAAACGTTACGGATCTCCAAAGCTCTGTTATGCGCGTGGGTTCTCTGGCTATTTGCAAGCTTTTGATAGAGCGGGGTATAGAGCCGGTGTTTCAGGTCACGTGCAGGGATAGAAACAGGCTTGCCTTGCAGTCAGATCTATTGTCAGCCGCGGTCTTTGGCATAAAGAATGTGCTGGCGCTCACAGGCGATCATCCCATACTAGGCGATCATCCAGGCGCAAAGCCTGTATTTGACATGGATTCTGTGCAGTTATTAGAGGCGATCAGGGTGCTGGAGTCAGGAAAAGACATGGCTGGTAAGGAATTAAAGGGCAAACCAAAGTTTTGCGCTGGAGCGGTTGTGAATCCTGGCGCAGACCCTATAGAACCAGAGGTCTTGAAGATGGAGAAAAAGATTGCGGCTGGCGCGAAGTTTTTTCAGACGCAGGCAATATACGATGTTAAGCTGTTCAAAAAATTTCTGGATGCGTCAACTCATTTAAATGCGACTATAATCGCCGGCATAGTGCTTTTAAAATCCGCCGGCATGGCTAAATTTATGAATAAAAATGTAAGCGGCGTGTTTGTGCCTGATAATTTGATTCAGGAAATGGACAAGGCGCAGGACAAA
Source organism: Candidatus Omnitrophota bacterium (assembly GCA_018902915.1). GTDB lineage: Bacteria > Omnitrophota > Gorgyraeia > Gorgyraeales > Gorgyraeaceae > JAHIPS01. The sequence goes on from JAHIPS010000029.1 coordinate 16,294, forward strand.
AGCGCCAAATCAATAGAGATAGCAGCGCGACTGATAAAAGAATTAAAACCCATGAGCCAGGGCATACATATAATGCCGATTGGCTGGGATAAAAAGGTTCCTCTGGTGCTTGACGCAGCAGGGTTATAGAGGATGCAATAAATGGCAAAATATCTGGACAGATCCGCTGACAAGGCAAGTCAACAGATGATAAAACAGGCAGAGAAGGATTCTGTACAGCTTGCGTGGGATAGACTCGAAGCCATGCAGCCGCAGTGCGGATTCGGAGAGCTGGGTATATGCTGCAAAAATTGCAAGATGGGCCCTTGCAGGATAGATCCGTTTGGCGAAGGCGCGCAGGTAGGGGTTTGCGGCGCTAATGTTGATACAATAGTGGCAAGAAATCTGCTTCAGCATATAGCAGTAGGGGCAGCAGCTCACTCTGATCACGGTAGAGACGTAGCGCATACCTTATCGCTTGTTGGAAACGGACATGCCCATGACTATGGCATATCCGATAGCATTAAGTTAAAAGAGATAGCAAAGATATACGAAATAAAAACGGAAGGCAAAAAAGATCTTGAGCTGGCCAGGGAAGTAGCTGAAAAGGCCCTTTCTGAATTTGGCCAGCAGCATGGGGAGCTAAAATTTGCTTCAAGGGCCCCTGAGAAAAGAGCGGAATTGTGGAGGAAATTAGGGATTATGCCGCGGGGTATTGACCGGGAAATAGTCGAATCCCTGCACAGGGTACACATGGGAGTCGACAATGACTACAAGAACATAATCATGCATGGGTTGAGATGTTCGCTGGGTGATGGATGGGGTGGCTCGATGATCGCAACAGACCTTCAAGATATAATGCTCGGCAGCCCAAAACCTATTCGCAGCAAGGTCAATCTGGGTGTATTAAAGGAAGACCATGTAAATGTCGTAGTGCATGGCCACGAGCCGACACTCTCAGAAATGGCAGTAAAGGCCAGCAGCGACCCTGAACTCCTGGAGCTTGCAAAAAAACAGGGCGCAAAAGGCATAAATCTTGTAGGCATGTGCTGCACGGCAAACGAGATATTGATGCGCCACGGTGTACACACAGCTGGAAATTTCTTGCAACAGGAACTGGCGATTTTGACCGGGTCTGTAGAGGTGATGATGGTCGATGTCCAATGTATAATGCCTGCCCTGACAAACCTGGCATCCTGTTTTCACACAGAAGTGATCACGACATCTCCAAAATTAAAATTTCCAGGCGTAAGGCATATAGAATTCAAAGAGGAGCGCGCATACGAAGTGGCAAAGAGCATAATCAGGCGCGCGGTCGAAAATTATAAAAAAAGAGATAAGAACAGGGTCAACATACCAAAAGAGATCATGGATCTGGTAGCTGGCTTTACAGCAGAGCAGGTCAAGACCATACTGGGCGGCAGGTTCAGGAGCACGTACAGGCCTTTAAACGACGCTATTATATCAGGAAGGATCCGCGGTATCGCGGGCGTAGTCGGCTGCAACAATCCAAAGATCAAGCACGACTGGGCGCATATTGAGATGGTAAAAGAATTAATAAAGAATGATGTGATAGTGTTACAGACAGGTTGTTCAGCTATTGCTTGCGCAAAGGCAGGCTTGATGACGCCTGAGGCAGCTATGGAATATGCAGGCCCAGGCCTTAGAGAAGTCTGCGAGACGGTTGGTTTGCCGCCAGTATTGCACGTTGGTTCCTGCGTGGATAATGCCCGTATATTAATTGCCGCGGCAGAGGTCGTGAAGGAAGGCGGCCTGGGTGAGGATATATCTGATCTGCCTGCAGCAGGCGCTGCGCCAGAGTGGATGAGCCAGAAGGCAATATCAATAGGCACGTATTTTATGGCGTCAGGTGTTTTTACAGTCTTTGGAGGAGATCCGCCTGTCCTGGGAAGCAAGAATGTAACGGATTATCTGTGCAACGAACTCGAGGGCATTGTGGGCGCAAAATTCGCGTTCGAAGAAGACCCCATAAAGGCCGCGCGCATGATGATAGAGCACATTGATAAAAAACGCGCGGCATTGAAACTAACACCATCTATGCGCGCAAAGGTGTAAAATGAAAAAGATATTCTGCGATATCAAGAAATGCATAGGGTGCAGCGCGTGCGAGATCGCCTGCGCAATAGAACACTCGAAGTCAAAAAAAATAAACGAGGCCATAAAAGAGATCCCTTTACCTATAAAAAGAAGAAAGGCGCAGGCAGTGGATAAAGGAATTACGATATCGACAGGCTGTCATCATTGCGAGGACGCGCCATGCGTAACCGCGTGCATGTCAGGCGCCATGTACAAGGATAAAAAAACAGGCGAGACAAAACATGATGAAGATAGATGCGTGGGATGCTGGATGTGCGTAATGACCTGTCCTTTTGGCGCGCTTACCAGACAGAAACAGGATAAGATCGTAGTAAAGTGTGATCTTTGCCCGGATAGAGATACGCCTGCATGCGTTGAGGCCTGCCCGACAGAAGCGTTATTTATAGGTACAGAGAAAGAGTTTGAGGAGAAGCTATGCAAATCGCGATAATCGGTTGCAGTGCCGCAGGCATAAGCGCAATAGAGGCAATAAGGTCAAAGGATAAAAAATCCAGGATAACAGTCATATCTGACGAAAAAAGACCTCTTTATTCGCGCTGTCTGATTTCATATCTCCTGGCAGGCACTATTGACGAAAAGACGATCTGGTACAGGCCTGACGGTTTCTTTAAACAAAACAAGGTCGATGCTGTATTAGGAGCTAAAGCAACAAAAATAGATACTGAAAAAAAAGAAATATTCTTCGAGCGAGTCCGCCTAGGCGGACGAGTCGAGAAGCTGAAATTCGATAAGCTTTTAATAGCAACAGGCGCCTCCCCTAAGTTAGAAAAAATCCCTGGCGTGGACAAGAAGGGCGTGTTTCCTCTGAGGACTATAGGCCATACGCAGGAGATCCAGTCCATGCTGGGCAGGGTGAAAAAGGCGGCTGTCCTGGGAGGCGGACTAATAGGGCTGCGCGCGGCGTACGCATTGAAAAACAGAGGTAAAGAGGTCAGCGTGTTCGTGCGCTCGCCTCAGATACTCTCACAGATAATAGACGAGGGCTCTGCCAGCATGATGCAAAAGCATATCGAGAAAAAGGGTATAAACATAGTGACTGGCCGCTCGGCAAAAGAAATATCAGGAAAAGATTCAGTCAGCGGCATAATCCTGGATGACGGTTCGAAATACGACTGCGAGCTGGTTATTATAGGTAAAGGCGTGAGCGCAAATATAGATCTGGCAAAGGCAGCCGGTATAAAGACAAACTGGGGTATTGTGGTAGACGAATTTTTAAGGACAAGTGATAAGAATATATTCGCGGCAGGCGATGTGGCCGAGTCTTTTGATGTCGCCCTTGAAGAAAATTCCATAAACGCGATATGGCCGGTCGCATGCGAGCAGGGCAGGCTTGCGGCGCTCAACATGCTGGGCAATGAAGAGAGGTATGACGGTACCCTCGCCATGAATTCACTGGAATTTTTCGGGCTCCCTGTTATTTCGATAGGCATAACAAAACCAAAAAAAGATATTTACGAGGAAATCGTAAGAACAGACGCGGAAAAGAACATTTATAAAAAAATCGTGTTGAGAAATAATGTTATAGTCGGAGCTATAGCATTAAATTCAGTAGATACGATCGGTATCTTCGGAGCGTTGATTAAAAACAAAGTAGATATAACGCCTATAAAAGACATAATACTCGAGGACTATTTTGACTACGGCAAGATAGTCAATTTGATAAAAGGCGCAAAGTATGGCTTTAAGGAAAAGGAATTCAAAGAAACAATAATGACTTTATAATCAGGAGGGGGCATGTCCAAGATAATCGCATCAGCTGCTATAAGGGGCGCAAAGGTAATATATAAAGAGGCAGAGGGGTTTTTAAATAAAACGATTAAGGAAAAAGGCGAGGCCTGCGAGGTCAAGTTCCCAGAGACCGCGTTTTATTTTCCTTTTGCCTACGCGCTCCTAGGTGAAGAGGTAAAAAACCTTTCTGACGCGAAAAAGGTCCTGGATTTTTCAAAGACACTCCTTCACGAAGAGCCGTCAGACAAGATTTGGCTTCCTTATTTAGGAGATACGCTTGATTCGGGCGTGGCAGCGCTTTTATGCGAAGAGATTATAATGGCCTTGCGGTACCTTTATAATCAGGAGCCGCAAAAGGACTGTAATGGCTTTTTCTCAGACACAATACTTCGTACGCTCGGCATACAGCTTGTTGACGGCAGGATGCCCGGGTTCGCGGCGATTCTCGGAGCTGCGCCGGATAATAAGACCGCAGTTTACATTGTGCGCGAACTTCAAAAAAGAAGCATTATGACATTCGTAGGCAGCAATGTAAACGGCCGCAGCATAATAGACCAGCTCCTGGAAGAAAAGGTTGAGATGGGCTGGGATACTTATATAGTACCTTACGGCAGAGACACGATTAGCGGGATTTATCCCTTGAACTGGGCGATTCGCGGGGCATTGACATTCGGCGGCCACAAAAAAGGAGAGGCGCTCAAAAATCTGATGTACTGCAAAAACAGAGTATTTGCATTTGGAATGGTTCTGGGGGAATTAGATGATATTAAATACGCGACCGGTGCAGGCGCAATAAATATGGGCTTTCCTATTATTGCAGATACGAACGTCCCTGAGATACGACCGAGCGGTATATGCACATATGAACACGTGATAAGAGAGCTGGATCATAAAAAAATTGTGCCCGCGGCAATTGAACTAAGGGGCATAAAATTAAAGATCTCTGAGATACCGATACCTGTTTCATATTCTCCTGCGTTTGAAGGCGAGCGTGTCAGGCGCGAGCAGATGTTCGTGCAGTTTGGCGGAAAGTACTCTGACGCGTTTGAATACGTGAAAATGGTCGATGCGGAAAAGATAGAGGACGGAAAGATCGAAGTCATTGGTCCGGAGATAGATGATATAAAAGAAGGCGGCGCGACACCACTAGGCGTAGTCGTAGAGGTTTCCGGAAGAAAGATGCAAAAGGATTTTGAGCCGATCCTCGAAAGGCAGATACACAGTTTCCTGAACGAGGCAATGGGTATATTTCACATGGGCCAGAGGGATATGTGCTGGATAAGGGTTTCAAAGGATGCGAAGAACAAAGGTCTTAAACTAAAACACTTTGGTGTGATATTGCATGCGCGAATTCATGATGTATTCAGCGCAATAGCGGATAAGGTGCAGGTTACCATATATACGAAGCAAGAGGATGTTAAAAGGATATCAGAAGATATTCAGAAAGTATATAAGGAAAGGGACGCGCGCGTAGCAGGTATGACAGATGAAAGTGTTGATCTATTCTGGACATGCACGCTGTGTCAGAGCTTTGCGCCAAATCACGTGTGCATAGTAAAACCGGAAAGAATCGGGTTGTGCGGTGCATACAACTGGTTGGATGCCAAGGCATCTTATGAATTGAATCCAACAGGTCCAAATCAGCCTGTAAAAAAAGGCGAGTGTCTTGATCCTGTAAAGGGAGAATGGGCAGGTGTAAACGAAATCGTCAAACAAAAATCCAATCATACTTTGGAAAGATTTTGCGGTTATTCTATCATAGATTCACCAGAGACCAGCTGCGGATGTTTTGAGTGTGTAGTTGCCATATTGCCAGAGTTAAATGGCTTTATGATTGTAAATAGAGAATACACGGGGATAACGCCTGCTGGTATGACTTTTTCAACGCTGGCAGGTACGATCGGAGGAGGCCAGCAAACTCCTGGTTTTATGGGGATAGGAAGGCTTTATATTGTAAGTAAAAAGTTTATCTCTGCCGAAGGAGGAATTAAAAGAATTGTCTGGATGACCAAGGAATTAAAAGAATCGCTTACGGATAAATTAAAAGATAGATGCAAGGAACTGGGAGATCCGGATTTCATAAATAAAATCGCTGACGAGACAATAGCGACCACAACAGAAGAACTGCTGCCGTATCTGGAAAAGATCGGCCATCCGGCGTTGACCATGGAAGCAGTTATGTAAATGTAAAGCAGACGCTAGGAGGTATTATTGTGGCATTATCGGGGTTAGATATATATAAGCTGCTGCCAAAGACAAATTGCAAGAAGTGCGGTTCGCCGACATGCCTTGCGTTTGCAATGAAGCTGGCGATGAAAAAGGCGTCGCTGGACCAGTGTCCGGACGTGACAGAGGAGGCAAAAAAGGCGCTTTCAGAGGCCTCGCGGCCGCCCATTGCGACAATAGCGTTTGGCGAGGGGGATAATAAAATAGAGACAGGCGGCGAGACAGTACTATTCAGGCACGAGAAGACATTCTATCATCAGACCGCAATTGCCATAAGCGTGGAGGACACGCTTTCTGACGCGGATTTGATCGAGCGGGTCAAGGCGATAGAAGAGTTGTCTTTTGAGAGAGTCGGCCAGCACATCGCCATTGATATGATAGCGCTTGTTAATTCCAGCAACTCTTCTGAAAAATTTATCGGCGCGCTTGATAAGATCCTCGCTGATTCAAAAAAGGCGCTGATCCTGGCCAGCGACAACGCAAAGACAATAGAAGAGGCATTGAAAAAATGCGCTGACAAAAAACCCCTGATTTACGCTGCCAATGCCGGAAACCTGAAAGAAATGGCTCAACTAGCGAAGTCCCATAAAGCAGCGCTTGCTTTAAAGGCAAAAGGGCTGGAAGGACTTGATAAGCTTGCAAAAGAAGCGGCAAGGTTAGGTGTAGAAAGTATAGTATTGGATCCTGAGCCAGCCACATTGAACGACGCGCTAAACGACTTCACGCAGGTCAGGAGACTGAGCCTGAAAAAAAACTACAGGATAGTCGGTTATCCTATAATCGCATTTGTAAGGGGAAAAGATAAATATAGCCTGGTGCAGGAGGCATGTACATATATTGTGAAATATGCGGGGTTGATAGTGGTTGACTCTTTGGATAAAGAGGTACTTTTGCCGATCGTTACCCTGCGCCAGAATATTTACACAGACCCGCAGAAACCAGTTACTGTTGAACCAAAACTCTACGCATTTGGTCCTGTTGATGAAAATTCACCCCTCATGGTAACAACGAATTTCTCTCTGACGTTCTACACTGTCTCGCCGGAAATAGAGGCCTCAAAGAACGCGGCGTATCTATTGGTTACTGATTCAGAGGGGATGAGCGTTCTTACTGCGTGGGCGGCAGAGAAATTCACGCCCGAGATAATAACCGAGACCATTAAAAAATTCGAAGTAGAAAAAGCTGTTTCGCACAAAAAAATCATTATCCCGGGATACGTGTCAGTTATCAGCGGGAAACTTGAGGATACTTCTGGGTGGAAGGTGCTCGTGGGCCCCAAAGAGGCGTCAGGCATACCAAAATATCTCAAAGAGACCTGGCAATAACACTACATATGTTCAAGGCTAAGCCTTGAACAGCCCTGTTCAAGGCTTAGCCTTGAACATATGCTATGAACCTTGCAAATAAGATCACCATATTTCGCATTCTTCTGATACCGTTTTTTATAGCCACGCTTTTATATTACAGCGAGGCAAGGCCGAACCTGAGGTTTATGGCTTTGGCCGTGTTTGCGCTAGCCTGTTTTACAGACGCTATTGACGGAGGCATTGCGAGAAGCCGCAGCCAGATCACGGAGCTGGGGGTTATCCTTGACCCGATAGCTGATAAACTGCTCATAGCCAGCGCGTTCATATCCCTGTCTATCATAAAAAGCATACCTCAAGACCTGCATATTCCCGCGTGGGCAGTGCTTATAGTTTTGACGCGCGAGGCCATTATCGTCATCGGCTCTATCCTGATATTTTTTCTCAAAGGCAACATCGCGATAAAACCGAGCGGACTGGGAAAAATAACCACATTTTTCCAGATGCTGGGCATAATAGCGATCCTTGCGATATTTCAATTCAACAAATTCCTCATATATCCCGCGATCTTGTTTACGATTATCTCTGGAATAGATTACATCTGGCGCGGCTCAAAAGAATTAAGCGAAATCCAAAAGGCATAACTGATCATGACAAATCTTGTACACTTTTTAGGGCTTTTTAGCGCGTATCTGATTGGCTCAATACCGACAGCGTATATCTTTGGCCGCATGATAAAAGGCATTGATATAAGGCAATTTGGGAGCGGCAATATAGGCGCGACAAATACCTTCAGGATCATGGGTAAAGCCCCTGGACTTGTTGTGCTGGCAATAGACATATTAAAGGGCTTTATTTGCGTAAGCTACATCGCTAATCTTTTCCTGTATATATCCCCTGTAGCGCGCCCCGAACTATATAAGGTGCTAGTTGGTTTAGCTACTATAGCAGGCCACAACTGGACTGTGTTCTTAAAATTCAAAGGCGGCAAAGGCGTCGCTACGAGCTCGGGAGTTGTTATCGGCCTTATCCCAAAGATCTTCTGGCTCGGTTTCTCAGTGTGGCTGATCGTATTCGTGCTGACAGGATTTGTTTCTCTTGCATCTATAATCGCGTCTGTATCAGTCCCCATATTCGCACTTATTTTTGGCGAGCCTACCGAAATCGTGGTGTTCATGAGCCTCCTGTGCCTGGCAATCGTCTACAAACACCGCTCCAATATCCAGCGCCTCAAAAGCGGAGAAGAAAAAAGAGTATCATTGTTCAAGGCTAAGCCTTGAACAGGCACCTGTTCAAGGCTTAGCCTTGAACAATACGGATGAGTAATTATATAGACACTATATTCGATCAATCCGGGCCTATTGCCAAAGCCATGCCAAATTATGAGATGAGGCAGGAGCAGGTGGAGATGGCAGAAGCTGTCAATAGTGCTATTTTTAACTCAGAAACCCTCATTGTCGAAGCCGGCACTGGAGTCGGCAAAAGTTTTTCCTATCTCATACCCGTAGCGCGGTATGTCTTAGAAACCGGGACCCTCGCAGTTATCTCCACAAATACTATCAGCCTGCAGGAGCAGATCATCCATAAAGACATTCCTTTCCTTGAAAAAGCCCTTGGCAAAGATTTCAAGGCAGTCCTTGTAAAAGGCCGGCGTAACTACGTGTGCCTGAGAAGGCTCAGGCGGTCAAATTTCAAGCAAAAGGATCTCTTTGCCGACGAATACGAACTGCGCCATTTTGCAAAGATCGTAGCGTGGTCTTACAAGACAACAGACGGCACGCTTTACGATATGGACGGCGAGCCGGATCCAAAGGTATGGGACATGGTCTCGGCTACCTCGGAAAACTGCCTTGGCAAGCACTGCCCATATTTTAAGGAATGCTTTTTTCAGAAGGCAAGGGACAAGATAAAAGACGCGCGCATCTTGATCATAAACCACCATTTATTTTTCTCGAATCTGGCCCTGGACGACGAGCAGCGGACAGTGCTGCCTGAATACGATATACTGGTCTTTGACGAGGCCCATAACATAGAAGGCGTGGCAACCGAGCACTTAGGGGCTAGCGTCGCCTCGTCGGGCATAAAGTACCTGATGGATCTCTTGTTCAATCCAAAAAAAGAAAAGGGCTTTTTGTTTACAATTTCTGACCAGTCCAGCATGGAGTGGGTCGAGATCGTGCGTAAACGCTCAGAATCGTTCTTTAAAAAGATAAAAGAATACTTTGAAGCCAGAAAATTGCACGGCGAGGGTGATTCGTTAAGGGTGCGAAAGCCGGACTTTATAGAAAATGAGCTTTCAATGCCGCTTTTCAAGCTCGTGGAATCGCTGCTAGAGGCCAAGAAAAATGCCAGGAACAAGGAGGATGAACTCGAAATATCTTCATTTATCAGAAAAATCCACGCCATCAATAAATCAATAGAGGTCATCATGGCCCAGGCAATGGAAAATTACGTCTATTGGATAGAGTGCTCAAGGAATAAAAGGGCAGGCAAAATCTCCATCAATGCAGCGCCTATAAATATAGGAGAGCTTCTGAAGGACACCTTGTTCGACAGCCGCAAACCCTTTATCCTGACCAGCGCAACACTATCTGTGGACATCAGCTCCTTTAGCTATATAAAGGAAAGGTTGGGCGTGAGGGACTCGAGAGACCTCAAGCTCGGCTCCTCATTTGACTATAAAAACCAGGTCAGGATGTATATAGCCAAGGACATGCCGCTTCCAAGCAGGCTTACTGAATATTCCATAGCTGTCGCAGACAGGATAAAAAAATACATTGGCCTTACGAATGGCAGCGCCTTTGTGCTATTCACTAGTTATTCCATGATGAATATTGTTTATGAGGAGCTCGAGGGCTATTTGAGCGAAAAGGGTTTCAATGTCCTAAAACAGGGTGATGGTGTTGGAAGAAGCAAGATGCTCTCCAGGTTCAAAAAAGAGATCGGCTCTGTTCTTTTTGGCGTGGATAGCTTCTGGCAGGGCATAGATGTACAGGGTAAGGCACTCTCAAACGTCATAATAACCAAGTTGCCGTTTGCGGTTCCGGATCACCCGGTAATAGAAGCAAGGATAGAAGCCATACAGAAAAGAGGAGGAGACGCGTTTTTAGAATACAACCTGCCTGAGGCTGTTTTAAAGTTTAAGCAGGGCTTTGGCAGGCTCGTGCGCAGCAGGAAAGACACTGGAATAATAGCTGTCCTCGACAGCCGCATCATAAATAAATCCTACGGCCGCCAATTCCTCAACTCTATTCCTGAATGTGAAGTAATCGTAGAAAAATAATATAAAAAAGAGAACAGGTAGATTTTTCTTGAAATACCCCTATTTTGTGATATAATAAAAACCACGATATTATCAATTTGGCCCTACCTAATGCAGGGGTTATTTTTTGTCGAGATTATGAATAAGATTAGAAAAGTATTATCTATAAAAAATATAATATTATTAGGCATCACGGCCTTCTTAATCATTCCATTATACAGAGTGAAACCTTCTTATCCTAAAGACGGCTTTACTTCTTTAAGACCTCGTTTGATTTTGAATCAGCTGAACACAGAGTCTAGCGCAAGAGAGCTATTTGAAGGATTGAATCCCAGCGAGGAAGAAAGCCGCGCTATAGCAGCGCAATATTCGCATTTAGAGAAGAGGTTTATGCTGCCAGTAAAGGGAGAGATGGTAACCGGGTCTATTAATCCGGCTCTTCTTGGTTTGAGTTTCGCCGAGTTAGAAGATATGGCTAATAGGTTTGTCGTTGGTCCAGGCATGAGCCATGAAGCCGTAGCCGCTAAATCCGATAGAGTTTATCCATGTTTTCAGGTTTATAGTCATGCAAGGAAGCCGTATTTTATCCTTCCTGGCGATGGCGTTTTGATCGAATTTCCTAACGGAAAAAAGAAAAGGATCCGGTATATTGGCTATCTAGGCGGAGGATTGGTTTTGTCAAAACAGGAAAGAGATAGAAGGCGCTATACAGATGATAGTTTTTATTTTCCGGATGATAAAGACAGAGAGACTCCTTTGACAGGAGAGACCTTTGGCATAGAGCCCATTGATGGAGTAAGTGTAAATTTTGGCCTTGAGGTGGCAAAATTGGCTGAGCATAGATTCGCCATTTTAAGAGAATTATGCAATAAAGGAGAGACAGAAGTCCCTTTATTTTTAATGATTAGCAAGCTAACAACTCTTAGAGATGCAAGAGGTAGCGAGAACACAGTGCCTGACCTTAAAAAAACCGGTAGAATTCTTCCTGCATTCACGCCTGCTGTGGCATTAATTGGCTATGAGGGTCTTGAGACCATGCGAGATTTAGATCTTATGTCCCAAATAAATTTAAGGATATCCGTAGAAAGAAATAAAAGACAGGCTCAAGAAAAAGAAGGAAGAAGGCAGCCTTTTAGCGATAAAGAATTTCTATTATGGTTTTCAGAAAGGCTTGGCACGCGCCTTACTCGCTTGATCAATCATGGCATATGGAGAGGAAATGTTAGTCCCCAGAACATGACATTTTTTGAGATTACAGATTTTGATACTGTTATAAAAATTAAAGACTATGAAAATAAAGACAACTGGAACTCGGTTTTATTTAAACATTTCTTTCAGGGATACGTGTCTCTACTTTTTACCTTTGATTTATTCTGCGAAAAACTGGGCGTAGATAAAGACATAGCGCACGATTTTAAAGAGCTTTATCTCAGGTCTATACTAAGAGGATTGAATGAAAAGGAAAGGGAAGCCCTCATAAAGACTATTTTCAGGAATGAGCATATAGATGAAGGTCAGGCTGCAAAATATATTAAGATTTGCAGGGGCGAGGCTGATTACAGCATGCTGCATGAATTTGTTACTGGAGTCGCAGATTTATTGAAAGTTCCATCAAATCCATATAGACTCTTCGCGTCGGGACAACATAGAGGCGATACTGCAATAGACGAGAATACGGTGGTCTTTATGGATGGAGGAGGCGATTGCGCGGGTTTAAATAGCGGCAAGGCATCTTTGATTCCGGGACTATACGAATCGGGATTAAAGGCTGTTGGAGTGCAGCATGGATATAATGGGATGGTGAGCGATGAAATCGAGGACAAGAAGGTTGAGTTGACTCCTGCAGTCGCGAATAGCATGCGAAAGTTACCAAGCACAATCCTTGGCTCATGCAGAAGGAAGCTATCCCCTGAAGACGTAGATTTGATACTGGATAGGTTTCAGCATGCAAAGGCGATTGTGATTACCGGAGGCAATGATCACATAAAAGAAGCAGAGAAGATATCCTTGCGCGCTAAAGAAAGAGGGATTGAAATACTCGTAATTTGCATGCCAAAGAGTATAGATAATGACTTTAAGACTGCTATGCAGGGTTTTATGAGTGCAGTTAGCTTCTTCAGCAATAGCTCCCAGAGGGCTAGTTCTGCGTATAGAGAAAATACGGTAGGCGTATTAGAGGTTATGGGCAGGAAATCAGGGTCTTTGACGTTTGAGTACGCCCGATATTGCAATGGGCCCAGAGCTACATTGGTTCCAGAAAAACCTTTTACGATACAAGATATAATAGACTGTGTAAATCGAGGAGTGACAACCTTTGTTGTATCAGAAGGCGTTTCTTTATCTAAAGAAGACCCGAAATTACAGGAATTGCTGGAGGCCTTTCCTGTTCTGCGGGCCATGTATGAGGGCGCCAAAGACTTGGATGTCCACGGTAATCCCAAATTAACAGGGGCTTCTTTATTTATAAAAGGCATCTTAGATCACTTCTGTGGATTAAATGTCGAAAGGACGGATTTGACTTTTCAGGGAAGGGGTGCTCCTGTGGGCAATTTCGACATAGCCCTTACAGGGTATTATGCTAAAGCAGCGGAGCGCATTATAAAAACTGAAAAATCCGGATTTTTTGTGCTTACTTACCTTGGTTATGAGGATAAAGGCCCGGATGCAGTTGAAGTGAAGACAGTCGGTAAAGAGGTTTACTCTTCTAGAAATTTAACCGATCTCTATGATGACGAGCAGTTGCGTTCATCTGGTGTGCTGGGAGTCGATAGCGCAAGTAACATAGATTTCAATATGGAAACAATTACGCCGGAACGTTCTCAGGGAACATTAGAAGAAGAAGTGGCTAAGAACTTTTTCTCAATAGCCATTTCCACGCGCACTCATGGGCCTGATGCTTCCTGTGTAGAACTAAGAGAACCATCAGAGGTTATTGTATCTGCATGCGGCAGGGAAATCGACGTTTCCGGAATCTCTCCTGAGATAGAAACAGTAGTCGACGCTACCAGAGAGTCTGTTTTAATACTTATCCCTGAGAACCATGTTGGCTTTCAAGATATAGCCGAAAGGGTTATGGAGATATACAAAAGAGAAGGATATGTAAACGTAGCCATAAAGCATGATTTTCCGTTAAACAGAAAGGATAGGTTACTAAACGAAGTTCTGGCAAAGGACCCCGCATTAAAGGCAAAATTCGATACAGAGGCCATAGAAGACACTGAAGATGACCTTGTCAGATTTGATTCAGGCGTTTCTCTCTTCATAAACGGCTTGTTTAAGCATTTAGGGATTAAACCCAGGGTTACTAATCTTGGCTATGCATTTAAAGGGCTTAAAAAGGAGAGTTCCCCTGATATTTTAAATCATAAAGATATTTTGGTTCGTCAGGGTGTTATTATATGGCCTAGGTTGAAAGGAGTAAGTTTACCACGACGTAGGAGCCATGATCTTGGCTTATAAAGCGATTGTTATTTTTCACTTGACAAAGTAGTTGAATGAGCCTATAATTATACTAGTTATAAATCAATTTGAAAAGATAAAAATATGATACAGAATCTAAAAAATACATTCAAAACCATATTTTTTTTAGCGCTTTTTGTAAACGTTATCTTTATGCCTGAGTTCAGTTATGCTGCCAATAGATCTTTGTGGCAGAAACGACAGGCGCAAATCAAGGATACCACGGAAACTCAAAAGCCAATCAAAAAGACCTTCCATAGACTTGTAGACCCCTTAAAAGTTGAAATTCCTGAGGAATACGGCACGATAATCGAATCCCATAGAGGCTCAAACGGCATTCTTATAGTCCATATACAGGACGCTCATGCCAATTATGAAGGCCAGATGAACCTCGCGCATATCCTCGAGTCTCTCATAAAGGACTATGAACTGAGCCTCATTCTCGTAGAAGGCGGGAGCACAGACGCTGATTTTACCTACTTGAGAAATAGGGCATCTTTGGAGGAAAGGAAAGAAAAGGCAAACAACCTCCTTGAAGACGGTGTTATCGCAGGCGAGGAATACCTTAATATTGCCTCTGATTATCCAATGTCTTTCCAGGGTATTGAGGACCGTTCAGTTTATGATGCAAACGTTGATGCAATGTGGGAGGTCGATAAATTTAAAGAGACCGCCTTGGAATACATAGGCCGGCTAATAGCCGCCTCCGAGACCTTGAAACCCCGCATTTATAATAAAGAATTAATAGCCCTTGATAGAGCAAAAAAAGACTATGATGCTGAAAAAACCGACCTCCTTTTTTATTATAAGTACCTTTATAGTAAGGCCATAGAAACAGGCCTGTCACTTGTTCAGTTCCCAAATTTTGCCAATTTGATAAAGGCGAGCGAGCTTGAGAAAAAGCTTGATGTTGAAAAAATAAAAGCAGGCAAGGCTACAAATGAAGAGATAATACTTTACAAAGAGTATGCTGAGGCGTCAAAAGAGCTGGATATAAATAAACTGTTCAAAGAAGAGCCCCTGTTAGAGGATGCGTTAAGAGAAGGCCTGGCTGAAAATCCTGACCAGAAGACGCTTATAAAGGTATCCAAGACATTGTCCATAATGGAGGGCCTCCTTAACCTAAAGGTAGTGCCCGAAGAATATCATTATTTCCTCGAGAATAAAAAAGATTTTGACCCCAGGTTCTGGCAGGGCTTTTTAAACAAAAGAGAGTCTTCTTACAATCTTTCATTAAAGATCCCGGCAAATTACGCAATAATATCAGATAACATACTAACGATAGAGCATTTCTACAAAGTAGCTGAAGAGCGCAACAATGTGTTTTTAAAAAAGACAAACGAACGCGTAGAAAAAGACGGCGTGAAGCTTGCAGCCCTGATCGCTGGCGGATTTCATACGCCTATGCTAACCCGTTTATTAGCCGACAGCGGCTATTCATATATAGTAGTAAGCCCGAAGATAACGGAAGCAACTGATGAAGAATTTTACCGTTCAACACTCAGAAGGCAATGGCTTTCTGAGTA
>JAHIPS010000030.1 GCA_018902915.1 Candidatus Omnitrophota bacterium
CATACACCTTAGTCAGGGCAGAAGTGGACTCAGGTATGACAGTGTTTGTGCTGGATGCATCATTTATGCCAATGCCTCTCAATGTCCGCATAACAGCGTTTTTAGCAGGACTTATACCTCAAAACTGCAGCATCGAGGGAGAGGTAGGAGAGATAGGCGGAACGGATAATTCAACAATAGCAGACGCATTGGAGTTCGTAACAGGCGTAAGATATGCCGAGAACGTTGAAAGAGACCCTGTTACAAACGCCATCGTGTTCTCTGGGTTGGTCGTGGAAAACGGAAAACCAGTTGTTGAACGAAAAGACAAGGGTCTATTAAGCTACGGTGTAAAGATAGACCGGATCGCCTTAAATAACGGCACAGCCCACGGAAACAACTATGATAAAGACGGCAATCTTATCCAGACAAAAATGAACCTTATAATGACAGCAGCCATTACAAAGGCGCTCGCTCCTTACGGAATAGAGATAGTGCAGCACGGCACAACAGGCACTCCTCTGGAGAATCTGCCTGCATTAAGGGCTGCTGGTATCACAGAGGCGCATGTCGGAACCAACTGGCAGAATATTGCCTGGGAGGTCCTGACAGAAGAGGCCAAGTCCTCTCCGGAGGCAGCAGCAGTGGTTGACAGCATGATAGACATGCTGGTATCAAATTATGGGGAAAAATACAACGTCACTGACAGGGCAACCGCAGATCCAAAAGACCTGGAAAAGCTCATCGGAAAAGAACTGAAGCTCTCGCTGGGCGCATACAAGGCCCGGTTAGCAGCCTTACCCGATGACATAAAGGCAAAGATAAATATTGCCACAAAAGAAAACGAAACAATAGGCGCATCCGCGCACTTCAAGGCATTCGACAGCGCAGGCACGGCAAGTTTGGTGCGAAAATTTGCTGCCATTGGCAAGCCACCTGTGTTAATGGGCGGGCGTAGCCTGATGACGATAGCTCAAGAGCTTGAATGGGTCGGTGGCGAGGAGCAAATGATATATCTAACTGATGACCAACACAGAAGATTTCATTTATTGCAGGAAGAATTTATTGCGCTTAATAAAATCGGAGCACTGGCTGATGACTTAGAAGGTATATTGGAAAACAGTAAAAATCCTGAATCAGGGTTGAATCCAGAAGATGTGGATTCAGGCATAGCCAAAGTGCTAAATGCAGTATCGTCAAATCGATTAAACCGAGTACAGGGCAAGCAGGATGTAATAGTCTTGCCCGCCTCTGAGGTAAGCATGTTAGATGGAGAGCAATTCTTTGGCCTCAAAGACTTTCTCGATTTGGCGCGCAGCAAAGATAAAGTAGTTGTAATCGTTGCTGCTAATGAGCCAGGTAAAGATACTACCTTTGACATTACTGGAAAGGAAAGACTCGACGATATTAGTCGCAGATTTTCAAAAGCTACAACCTATAAGCTTGAGAGCCTGGCATGGCTAAAGGATTTAAAAGATCTAAATTTAGATCAGTTAAGGCCGCTGAGTGAACTCTATGCCAAGCACGGCCTTGCTTTAGAATGCACCCTGGAAAAGTTGCAAAACAAGTCCTTGGCTGATGCCATAGCAAGAGGCATATAATAGACTCGGATATTTACAGTGATTTGACAGGATTTTTATTAGGTGATATACTTATTGCCTATATAGAATAGAAGTTTAAAATCAGGAGGGGTTGTGAGAAATTTGATTTTCTTGGTGATTTTTGTAAGCGCCACTATCCTGCCTAAATCAGGCCTTGCCGCAGATAAGGACAGGTCTTTTTGGCAGAAGCGGCAGCAGGGCGTAGCAGAGACTCAAACACCCGCCAGCGCGACATCCGAATCAGCGCTTGACCCCCAGGCAATCGAAATCCCAGAACAATACGGCACTATAATAGAGACCCACCGCGGCACAAACGGCAAGATGATCGTCCACATCCAGGACGCGCATGCGAACTACGAAGGCCGAATAAATTCCGCAAAGATCATAGAATCCCTCATAGAAGATTACGATTTAAATCTAATATTAGGAGAAGGCCATCTTAACGATACGGATTATAAATTTTTAAGGGATAGAGCTGATACCTTGACCCTGGAAGAGAGAAGAGAGGTCGCGGACGGCCTTGTGCGAGATGGTTATTTTACAAGCGTAAATTACATAGACCTGGCTACTGATCACCCGACCAAGGTAAGAGGCATAGAGGAAAGGGGTCTTTATGAGTCTCATCGCGATTCATTGTGGGATATAGATAAATTCAAAGATCCGGCAGGCGAGTATGTGGATAAATTAATCGTTGCCTCGGATCTTCTAAAGACAGCCATCTACAATAAAGATCTGGTCGAGCTGGATAGCAAAAAGCAGGCATATGATAACGAAGATATAGATCTGCTCGAGTATTATGAATTTCTCTATGACAAGGCAGGGATGCAGGGAGTTCCTTTATACACCTTCCCGAATTTCCAAAATCTGATCAAGGCAAGCGAGCTCGAGAAGAAGATTGATCTAGTAAAGATCATGGATGGCAGCGCATCAGACGAGGAGACGGAACTATACGATGAATACACAGAGGCAACCAAAGATCTAAACATAAACGCGTTATTCAGGGAAGAACCGATGCTCGAGGACACGCTGCAGGATATTTTAGCTGCAAATTCTGACCAGAAAAATCTCTTAAAGGTATCAAAGGCATTATCTATAATGAAAAATCTTCTCAGGATAAAGGTGGTGCCTGAAGAGTACAAGTATTTCACGGATAACACCGACGATTTTAATCCCGAGTTCTGGGTAGATTTCCTGCGGGAAAAATCTCAGGGGCTGGGCCTTTCACTGGATATCCCGGCCAGCCATTATATCATCAGCGACAATCTTCAAAGGATTGAAAAATTTTATGGCCTGGCTGCTGAAAGAGACAGGGTATTTGTGAAGAAGACCAATGAGCATATGAAGAATGAAGATACTGACTTGGCAGTGCTTATCGCGGGCGGCTTTCATACCCCTGCACTGACCAGATTGCTAGCCGACAGCGGCTATTCTTATATAGTAATAAGCCCAAAGGTCACAACCGAAACAGACGAAGGGCTTTATCGATGGGCATTGAAGACAAAAAGAAGTTTGTTGGATTAAACAAAGGAGGATGAAATGAAAAAAACATTAGCGATTATCACAGCCCTGATGCTTTTAGGTGTGTTTTTGGCAGCTGACGCGGGCTATGCAATAAAGACCGTAGACAAGCTGGCTGATGAAGGAAGCGAAACGCCTGCAGTCGCAGAAGAGGCCGCGAAACGCGTAGACGAGGCAATACCCGGAAAAGACGACGATAAACTTGCATCCGGCCATACGCTTCAGCTGGCATCCAGGCCCAATGCCCTGGATAAGGCGGGAGAGGTTAATATAATACCCACAACCGCAGAGCTCCTTATGGAGTCAGGCGCAGAGAGAAACCGCATAATGGGTTTTATAAAGGAAGGTTATACCATCTGCGTTGCTACTAGGGATAATTCAGTGGAATACATCAACAGGGTAATCAACGCCTTTGTAGATCCATCTATGGCCAGAGGGCTTATCGAGAGCGATACAATAATATTCAGCCTGGTGACCAACAATACTCTTTTTGCCGCAATAGAGGGCCTGGCTGAAAAAGACCTTGCCCTTCGTACGCTTGACAGGATGACCGCAGATCAGATCGAAGAGCTCAAGTCCGGCGTATAATTCCCTAAAGCTGTAGTCACCAATCCCCAAAATGCTTGACACTTTAGTCCAGGACTAAAGTGTCAAGCATTTTTGTTGCCTATTGGTATTGACACTTCGGAGTTTTTACTATATAATTTATAAGCTATATAGGAGACAGATATGTTACCTGATAAAAAAGGCAGGTTTAATGGGTTTGGCGGCAAGTTTGTGCCTGAGACG
>JAHIPS010000031.1 GCA_018902915.1 Candidatus Omnitrophota bacterium
ACCCCCAATAACCGCCTCATGCATGTACGACCCAAGCATAGTAAGCGTCCACGGAGCAGGAAAGATTAAAGTAGAGTGAGAATAAAACGTATCCTGACAGCCATCTTCGCGCTATTCATACTCATCGCCTCATTCTACATAGGCATATTACGCGCATTCCCGTTCCCATATGAGACGCTTAAGGGCATTGAGTATTCAAAGTGCATCTTTGATAAAGACGGCGATATCCTGCGCGCGTTTACAGGGACAGATGACTTATGGCTTTTGCCTGTCGAGCTTAAAGAAGTAAACCCTGATTTTATAAACGCGACCATCGCCATAGAAGATAAACGCTTTATGAATCATCACGGCTTTGACGTGGCGGCAATATTAAGGGCTGTCCGGCTCAACCTGTCGAATAAAAAAATCATATCAGGCGCCTCCACAATAAGCATGCAGGTTGTGAGGCTTCTTGAGAAAAGGCCAAGGACCTTTTTAAGCAAGATCATCGAAACCGTGCATGCGATCGAACTCGAGAGGATGTATTCAAAAGAAAAGATCCTCGAGCTCTATTTTGAAATCGCCCCTTACGGCGGGAATATAAGCGGCGTCCAGGCCGCGTCCTTAAGATATTTCGAGAAATACCCCAGGGATCTGGACCTCGCCGAATGCGCGCTTCTCGCAGGACTTCCGCAGTCACCGTCACGCTTTCGGCCTGACAGATATCCTGAAAGGGCAAAGAAGAGAAGAGGCATGGTGCTTTTAAGCATGCTTAAGAACGGTTTTATTACTGATGAGCAATATAAGCAGTCTGTAGATGAGGCTGTTGTCGCGGGAAATCATCACTTTCCATTTAAGGCGCCGCATTTCGCCAGGCTCATGAAACAAAAATATAAAGATAAGACAGAAGTCATAACAACTCTTGATTCAAACATCCAGCATTTCGCGGAAGCCGCGTTAAAAGAAAAAATAAAAGAATTACGGCGCGAAGGCGTTACAAACGGCTCCATAGTCATCATAGAGAATGATACCGGCAGTGTCCGGGCAATGGTCGGCTCGGATGATTTTTTCTCATTCGAAGACTGCGGCCAGATCAATGGGGCACTCTCCAGGCGCTCCCCTGGCTCAGCATTAAAACCTTTTACATACGCGCTCGCGTTTGATAAAGGCTTATACAGCCCCGGGATGCTGATTTCTGATGAGCCTGTCCAGTATTCCGGCTACACGCCTTTTGACTATGATAAAAAATACAGGGGCAAGGTCACTGTCAGAGAGGCGCTGGTAGATTCCCTGAATATCCCCGCGGTAGAGACATTAAGCAGGATAACCTATAGAAAACTCTATCTATTCCTGAAAGACGCAGGCATTTCCACGCTGACAAAACTCCCGGAACACTACGGCCTATCCCTGACCCTCGGCTCATGCGAGGTAAAACTACTGGAACTAACAAACGCCTACGCCACACTGGCAAGACTGGGCGTATACAAACCCTACACTTTTCTATGTCATTCCCGTCCCCGCGCAAGCGGGGAACACGGGAATCCACCACCCCAAAAGCGCCTGCTTTCAGAATCCGCCGCATATCTAATCGCAGACATCCTTTCTGGCCCAGAACGCCTTGAATCAATAGGAGTATATAGAAACGAACAAAAGCGGCCTAAGGTTGCATGGAAAACAGGCACCTCATATGGCCACAGGGATGCCTGGACCATCGCGTATAACCCTGAATACACTATTGGCGTGTGGCTCGGGAATTTCTCAGGCAAGCCCTCAAAAGCGCTGGTAGGTTTAAATGCCGCTTCACCTGTCGCCATGAAAATATTTGACTGGCTGTATACGAAAAAGACAGCTTACTGGTATAAAGCCCCTGATTCCATAGGAGAAAGAAGCGTCTGCAGCCTTACAGGCGAACCCGTTGGCAAGCTCTGCCCGCACTCTGTTAAGGACTTATACATAAAAAACAAGACCATCGCAAAAAAATGCAGGACCCACAGACAAGCCAGGGATATAAAAGTAGTTAATTTTGACAAAGATAAGCCAAGAATAGTCTCCCCGTCACACGGATGTGAATATTTTACCTTTGGGGGAGATAAAGCAAGGCAGGAGATCCTCCTGGCAGCCAGAAGCTCCAT
>JAHIPS010000032.1 GCA_018902915.1 Candidatus Omnitrophota bacterium
GTCTTTTCTTTGCGGGAAGCCTTTTTATATCGTAGATAAATAGACTCAAGACATTCCATTCGCGCTCCGGGACTCATGATATAACCCCCTTTTGAGGGCTATATTATTCGGTAACATCAATTATGAGTCAACGAAGCATTGTGGATTTATTTGGGTAACATTTAATGTGAGTCAATTCGCATTTTGGGGCGGGCTTGACAAAGGCGTTAAAATCATTATACTTCTTTATACTTCGACTTAATAGGGTATAAGGGGATATAGTATGGCTAAATGCTTTTATTACAAAAGAGGGAAGTTAGATGAAGGTTTTAGTTACTGGTGCAGGAGGGTTTTTGGGTTCAGCACTTGTTGCTGAGCTTAAAAAACGTGGGTACTACGTAAGAGCCCTTATAAGAAGAAAGGAATCCGTTTTTAAACTGCATGGGCTCGAAGTGGAAATATTTATTTGCAGTATTCTTGATAAAGAACGGTTGAGAGAAGCTGTTCGTGGGATGGATGTTGTTTTTCATACAGCTGCGTTTGTTAAAACAGCCTACCCTTTTTATCAAAAACACCCTCAGGATATATATCTGACCAATGTGGAGGGCACAAGGAATGTTATTGAAGCTGCGCACAAAAGTGGCGTGAAAAAGGTGATTTATACGAGTTCGATAGCTACGGTAGGAAAGTGTTTAGATGGAAAACCAGCTGATGAGTCAGTACCGCTTAATTTGCTCTATAAGAGGACACACTACGAAAAGTCCAAATACCTTGCAGAGAAGATAGCTCTTTCGTATCATAGTAAAGGCCTTAATGTTGTTGCGATTAACCCAGGTTTTCTTGTTGGGGCTAGAGATTCTAGTCCTACGCCTTTTGGAGAAATGATTGTTAAATTCTTGAATCGTACTTATTTCTCTTATTTTGACGCACTAGTATGTGTAGTTGATTTAGATATGGCGGTTGAGGCACATCTTAGGGCCATGGAGAGAGGAAGAAGTGGAGAACGCTATATCGTTGTCGATTCTCATTCTTTTACTCTAAAGGAAATTTTTGATATACTCGAAAAAATCACAGGAATAAAAGGACCGAGAGTAAAACTTCCTATTTGTATTGTGTATGTTTTTAGTATTTTAAATGAGTTGCTTTTGATGATAGTAGGCTTAAAAAAATATTTTCGGCCAATAATTAGTAGCGAATCAGTCAAGTATTTTATGTTAAAGGCCAAATACGACGGTTCTAATGCGAAGAAGGAATTCAGCTTGGTTGAAAAATCATTTGAAAAGACACTTAGGGCAGAAGTCGATTGGTATATGCGTAACGGATATATTCGTAGAAGGTCTAGAATACGATATTATAGAAAAATTGGTAAGCTGAGGACAAAAAAGTTAATAACCAGGTTGTTTTTATGACTAAATCCAAGCAGATTATGACAGTAAAGGGCGTAGCGGACTATCTGGACGTGCATCCAATGACTATATATAAATATGTCAAAGACGGCAGGATCCCGGCGTTTAAGGTAGGTGACAGCTGGAGGATCAGAAGGAACTCTATCGATAAATGGATAAAGGATAGCGAGAATAGAAACGGGGGAAATAAATGAAGAGGTATCTAACTATTATATCAGGCATTTTACTTTTGTGTACAGCCAATGCCTTTGCGCTTGGCGGCGGCGGATTCAGGAACGAGGCAGCCCTGGACGCAGAGGCGAACGGCATGGCAGGCTGCTTCGTGGCGCAGGCAGATTCTCCTGCAGCAGTGCATTACAATCCAGCTGGCATGGTGCAGATGGAAGGCAATTATGTCAGGGTAGGCAATACGACTCAGGCACCGCGAAATTCGCACACCAGCACAGCCGGCAACGAGAGTTACATGCAGATGCAGACCTTTCACATTCCCAGCATTTACGTTGTCAATGATATTGGATTTGAAGATTGGAAATTCGGATTGAGCGTGACTTCGCCGTACGGCCTTGGCACAGACTGGGCAGACGACAGTTTTTCGCGCTACCAGGCAACAGAAACCAGCCTTGAGTTCTACCAGATAAATCCAGCCATTGCGTATAAGGTAAATGATGTGCTGTCCGTAGGTGTCGGCGCAGATTACATGAAGTCGTATATATCAAAACATAAAAGAATTAACGACACTGGCGGCGTTGGGGATTTTCATTTAAAAGGCGATGATGATGCATGGGGGTATAACGTCGGGCTTCTCTACAGGCCTTCGGAGCAGCACAGCTTTGGCGTTTCTTACAGAAGCGAGATCGAGATGACATATAAAGGCCATGCCTCACTCAGCAACCTGAGCCAGGGTATATATTCCGCGGTGTTTCCGGATGTATACGTAACAGGCCTGGAGTCTGACCTTACTGTTCCGCAAAGCGTTGCGTTGGGGTATGCGTACAGGCCTGACGATAAGTGGACAATTGAAGTGGATATAGACTGGACAGACTGGACATCCATCCAGGAGGATTATGTAAAATGGACAGACGAGACCAATGCTACACGCTTGTCTATTTTAAACGGCGGCAACCCTGCGCCAAAGGACTGGCATGCCTCGCTGGCCTACGGCATCGGCGCCCAGTACAAGGCCAATGAGAAATGGACCCTAAGGGGCGGTTATCTATTCATAGAAACCCCTATACCGAGTGCGAATTTTGAAACAGCGTTGCCAGATACAGATAGACACGGTATTACACTTGGTGCTGGTTACAAGCTACGGGAAGACTTCACCATAGACGTAGCATATTTTGGTGTTTTAATGGTCGAGAGAGATGTTACCAATGATGTTGCCAGCGCATCCTCAAATCTAGACGGCGAATACAAAGGCTACGTAAATGTCTTTTCAGTAGGCCTTACTTATAAATATTAATTAAGGAGACGCCATGCAACATAAGCCATCAGTAACCACTAAAACCTCAGTAGTAAAGAAAGACGTAAAGAGGTTGGTTGCCAATATTGCCAGAATGGATGCCAGAAAGATTAAGGAAAGTGCAAATATAAGGGATGAGCTAGGTATCGACTCCCTGGCGGCAATGGAGATACTGGCTGCAATTGAGAAGCGATTAGGGATTGTTATTGACGAGGCCAAGGCATTTGATGTGGTTACTGTAAAGGATTTGATAGACCTGGTCATGTTTTATCTGAAGAAAAAGAAAAGGTAGATTTTATGAATTTGGGGACGTCGCTACATTGGGTTTCCCGCAAGATGCAGGATAAGATATGTCTTGTCGAGGGCGATAAGAAGGTCTCGTATTCCCAGCTGTGGAGGAATATAGAAACTATCGCAAAGGCATTTCTGAAGATAGGCATAAAGGAGAAGGACAAGATAGTTATATTCCTGCCAAATTGCAAGGAATTCGTCTACAGTTTTTATGCGCTTGCAAGGATAAATGCGATAAGCGTACCATTGAATCCTCACCTTACCTCTTTTGAATTGAAAAAGATTTTTAATGACTGCAGGCCAAAAGGTATCATAACCTCTTCATCGCTGTATAACAAGAAGATAGGGCTTATATTTAAAGGTAAAAAGCACATAGTAATAGTAGATGAGGGTTTAAAAGAGACCAATGGGAAGGTGTATAGGCTTAAGGAATTATACAGCATCGGAAAGAGAGGAAGGCTTCCAGATTTCAATACCAGCAATAAACAACTTGCTACGATAAATTATACATACCGCGGCACAGGAAGGCCTTTGGGCGCAATGCTTACGCATGGAAATTACCACCACGGCGCAATAGGCTATGTAAGACTTACAGAGGTAGTTACCAGCCAGCGGGTGCTTCTGCTTATCCCAATATCGCATATATTTACTCTTGTAAGCTGTGTAATTGTTCCTTTATTGCGAGGCGCCACTGTAGTCATCTTAAAGCCCTTTATTCCTAGTCACGTATTTAGGACAATAGAGAAGCACAGGATTGATTTTATTGTAGCTGTGCCTACTGTGTATATTTCTTTACTTAGAAACTATGATAAGAATAAACATGATATAAGTAGTCTTAAGTACGGAATAACAGGCGGAAGCTATCTATCTACGGATCTGCATAAAGAAATAAGAAAGAAAATGGACATAGAGTTATTGCAGGGATACGGCCTGACAGAGACCATGCCTATAACCTGCAATCCCAGGTCAAAAAATAAGCCCGACTCTTTGGGGATTGCCGGACATGAAGTGAGGGTCAGAGTAGTCGACAAGAAAGGCGCTGATCTTCCGTGCGGCAAAAGAGGAGAGATCCTTATCGGCGGACCAACTGTAATGTGCGGTTATTATAATAAAAACGGTGAGAATAAGAAATATTTACAGAAGGGGTGGTTCTGGACAGGGGATTATGGATGTATTGATAAGGATGGATATGTTTATTTTAAAGGCCTGAAGAAGGATATAGTGAAGATCGGCGGCAATAATGTTGACTTGAAAGAGGTAAGGAATGTTCTGGATTCTTTTCATGGCGTTAAAGGTGTGCGTCTGAATACTGTAAAGGATGATCTATGGGGACACCAGATGCACGCAGAAGTGGATGTTGCTTCGAAGAAGGACATAACAGAGAAGACAGTAAGGTCTTTTTGCAGAGATCGATTGGCGATATATAAGATACCGAAGGAGATTACGGTAACCGAGGGTAAAAATTAAATGAAACATATCTTTATTACAGGTGCGACGGGGTTTTTGGGCTGGGATATAGTGAAGAATTTAATAGAAGAGGATGAGCATTCTAATCTGTATCTTCTTGTGCGAGGGGATTCTGAGCAGGCCGCTATAGATAGGGTAAGGAAATTGATAAGAAAGAGTTACGAAAGCGATAGAATAAAGAAAATAAATGAGAGGATTGAAGTTATAAAAGGTGATATAGCTGAGAGGGGCCTGGGGATCTCCAGATTTCAATTGGACAGGCTGCATAAAAAGATAGATACCATATATCACTGCGCAGCCTTATGTGACTTTGAGGTACCGCTAAGGCCCATCAGAAGGATAAACGTATTCGGCACAAAGAATGTGCTGGATCTTGCATTAAGGTGCAAGGAAC
>JAHIPS010000033.1 GCA_018902915.1 Candidatus Omnitrophota bacterium
GCTGTACGAGGCACTCAATGCTGTCGGCACGAGCTTTTTTATCCAGGGCGAGGCATTTCTGTCTCAGGGAAAGACAGATGAGGCAATAACCGTGTTTAAGACAGTAATAGAGGAATACGGCTATGCGCAGAATTGGGACCCGCGCGGATGGTTCTGGAGCGTAAAGGAAAAAAGCCAGGCCAGCCTTGAAAAACTGGAAACCCGAAAGAGCCCTGCCGAAGAAGTTAGCGAAGAGGTAGATGTGTTAAGGCCCAAGACAAATATCACCCTTTATGATCCTGGGACAGAGGAGATCATAGATTATAGAAAATACGGTTTTTTCAAAGGCATAGGGACAGATAAGTATAGATACGTGGTTAAGGATCCGGAAGGCCTTTCTATGGCAGCGGGAGAAGGTATCTATCCTAATACATCGGGTGTGGTCTGGGATCCCAGGTATCAGGCAGTAAAAAAGGAAGGTCGTCTTAAGGGCAATAGTTGGGATTTTGTAAATACAGATGACCTCGAAGCCAATTTTTATAAATGGACACAGGCGCCGGAACCAATGGGTGTGCGGCTCTTTTATACAGGGCTTGCCCTTGAAAAGTCAGGCCTGATAAGACATGCAATAAAGGCCTATTACGCCATAGTGGTGCATTTTCCAAATTCAGTTGGGTGGACATATTTTCACACACCTTGGTATATTGCGCAGGTGGCTATTGACAAGATCGATTACTTGACCAGGCATCATCCTGAGCTAAAGATGCAGCTAAAAGGCGCGAAGGTATTTGTTGAAAACGGATTTGACAACAGCATTTCCAATGATAAATTTTTTGTGGATCCGGGCCGGCTGGCGCAGCTTGGTTTTTTTGAAAACATAAAAAGGCGTTTATTTGAGGGCAGGCCCGTTAGGACAGGGAGGGTAGTTAAACAGGTGGGCGATGGCAGGGTGGACCTGGTAAAATTTACGAATGGGCACTGGCAGCTGAGGGTTGAGGGCAAACCTTATATTGTAAAGGGCATTGCCTATTCTCCGGCGCCGATAGGGCAGAGCCCGGATGACGGTACGCTGGACGACTGGATGCTGACGGATTACAATGGAAACGGAAAAATAGACGCAGCCTATGATACATGGGTGGATAAAAATTTCAATAATGCACAGGATGCGGATGAGGAGGCAGTGGGAGATTTTGAATTGTTCAAACAGATGAACTGCAATACTGTCCGACTCTATCATCACGCGTCGAACAAAGAACTCCTCATGGATCTATATAATAGGTACGGCATTATGGTGATCATGGGCGACCTCTTAGGCGCCTACACAGTAGGTTCTGGCGCAAGCTGGTACGAGGGTACTGACTATGATGATCCTGAACAGAGAGCCAACATGATGGAGGGCGTCAAGGGCATGGTGGAGGAATTCAAGGACGAACCGTATGTGCTTTTCTGGATGCTGGGGAATGAAAATAATTATGGCGTTGCGAATAATGCAAAAGAGAAGCCAGAGGCCTATTACGCATTTGCGAATGAGGTTGCCAGGATGATAAAGTCCATTGACAGGGACCACCCTGTTGCAATATGCAGCGGGGATCTATTGTTTCTGGATAAGTTTAACGAGTTTGCGCCGGATATAGATATCTACGGCTCGAATGCATACAGGGGAAAGTACGGATTCGGAAAGAGTTTCTGGGGCAATGTAAAGGAGGTATGCGATAAGCCGATTATAATCACAGAATACGGATGCCCCAGCTATATGCAGGATAAGTCAAGGGAGTTTGCAGAAGAGACGCAGGCAGGATATCTCAGGGGGTGTTGGGAGGATATAGTGTATAATTCTTGCGGCCGGAGGGGTGTCGGCAATTCAATAGGCGGCATAGTCTTTGAATGGCTGGATGAATGGTGGAAGGCGTACGAGCCGGCATTGCACGATGTAACAAGAAACTGGTCAGGCCCATTTCCAGACGGCTGGAACTATGAGGAATGGCTTGGATTAGCTGGTCAGGGAGACGGCACCCAAAGCCCATACTTGCGACAGCTTAAAAAGGCATATTTTCTGTATCAAGAGATGTGGAGGTAACAGGAAGGAGGTGCGTTTTCTAGCTAAAAAGTCAAATGAAGCCACAACTTATGGAAC
>JAHIPS010000034.1 GCA_018902915.1 Candidatus Omnitrophota bacterium
CCCCTTCTTTGAAATGCCAAAAAGACACTATCGCTTCGTTCACGCCCTCTGCCAGCTCAGGTAATCTTAATTCTGCCATAAAACCTCCCTTTATTCAAGGTAAGAAGATCGCGTAAATGGGCTGCAAGAAAATCTCTTAAAACCTAAATCTTCTGCCCATTTTGAAAATCTAATAAATTTCTCCGGAGCCAAAAACTCCTCGACTTCCAGACATTCTGAATCAGGCCTTAGATACTGGCCGATCGTAACAATATCGCAGCCAGCCCCTTTCAAATCCTGCATTGTTTTATAGATCTCGTCCTGTGCCTCGCCAAGCCCTGCCATTAACCCGCTTTTTGTAATAAAATCCGGGCCGCCCAGCTCCTTTGCATACCTTATGACATCAAGCGACCTTTTATAATCTGCCTCGGGCCTTACTCTTTTGTAAAGCCTTGGCACTGTCTCTATATTATGCGAAAAAACATCTGGCCCTGCTCGAACGACCCTTTCTACCGCGTCGCTCTTGCCAAGAAAATCAGGCACGAGCACCTCTATCTTTAAATCCTCCCTGATATCTCTCAAAATAGCTATACAATCTGCAAAATGCCCTGCGCCTCCATCATCCAGATCGTCGCGCGTAACAGAGGTTATGACAATGCTGCGCACGCCCAATCTTTCAACTGCTTCTTTTATATTAAAGGGTTCTTTTTTATCTGGAAGAAGCAGCTCGCTCTTCGTCTCAATAGCGCAAAATCCGCAGGACCGCGTGCAGTAATTACCGAGTATCAAAAACGTGCATTTCTTTTTTGAGAAACAATCGTATATATTCGGGCATCGCGCGCTCTGGCACACAGTATTGATCCTCAAAGAAGATAACAAATCCCTTGTTTCTTCTATGACTGAATCATCCCGAACTCGCTGCCTCAGCCAATAAGGAAATCTCTCTGAATGAGCGCCTGATTTTATCTTTAGCATCATTGATATCTATCTCGCGACTTAAAATTTCTTTTAATGACGTGATCTCTACGCCTTCAATGCCGCACGGTCTGATAAATGAAAAAGGCAAAAGCCCTGTGTTTATATTTATAGCAAGGCCGTGATAGGTCACCCACTTTTTCACGCCTATACCTATAGAGCCGATTTTTTTGCCGCCTACCCAGACGCCTCTAAAACCAGGCCTTTTTTCAGCAGTGACGCCATACTGCATTAAAAAATGCGCGCCTATGTCTTCCAAAAAATGCAAAAAGGCATGTATGCCGCGGCTCTCGTTTTCAAGCTTAAATATAGGATATGCTACCAGCTGCCCAGGCCCGTGATAAGTAACGTCCCCGCCCCTGTCAGTGTTTACAATGTCTATCCCGCATTCGGGTTTTAAAACATTGCCTCGCGAGCCTTTTCTTCCTATTGTTATAACGCTCTTGTGCTCTGTGAGTAAAAGCGTGTCGTCACAGATACGGGCGGCGACCTTGCCTGCCAGATCCGTCTGGTATTCGTACGCCTCCAAAAAATCAGTCAAACCTAAATCAACAACCTTCACATCCTACCCCACTCTCCCTAAATTGGACAAAACGTGCAATGCAGGAATTGTCCAATATAGGTCAGGTGAATCTGGCGCGGAAGGATTCTAAGTGTCTGGAGAGTCCTTCTATCTTTGTCATTTTCTCGATCGCCTTTTTTTCTTTCTCGAGCGCCTTCCTGGAATACGCGATCGTGTGCGTGCTCTTGAGAAAAGACCTCACGCTAAGACCTGAGAAAAACCTGGCTGTGCCGCCTGTTGGCAATACATGGCTCGGTCCTGCCACATAGTCGCCTATGCAAACAGGCGAATACGGGCCTATGAACACGGCACCGGCATTATTTATCAGTTTTAATATCCTGTTGGGCCTCTTTATTAAAACCTCGAGGTGCTCTGGCGCGATCCTGTTAATGACCTCGGCTGCCTGCTCAAGATTTTTTGCAAGCACGATGTAACCCTTCTGCATCTCTTTTCTCATTGCCCTGGCAAATTTCTTGGACGTGGTCACAAGCACTGCCAGGCCTTTTAAGTGTTCTGCCTGCGCCTGGAGGTCCTGGACCACGTATTCCTTGTCAGAAAACTGGTTAGCCAGTATCACGACCTCGCTCGGCCCTGCAAG
The DNA here is from genome assembly GCA_018902915.1 of Candidatus Omnitrophota bacterium. Classification (GTDB taxonomy): domain Bacteria; phylum Omnitrophota; class Gorgyraeia; order Gorgyraeales; family Gorgyraeaceae; genus JAHIPS01. The sequence goes on from JAHIPS010000034.1 coordinate 2,115, forward strand.
CATATCTATGTCAACATAACCATATACCTGGCGCTTCGCCTCTGTCACATAGTCATTGCCAGGCCCCACGATCTTGTCGACCTTTGGAATCGTCTTTGTGCCAAATGCCAGCGCAGCTATTGCCTGGGCGCCGCCTGCCTTGTACACCTCGTCCACCTTTAAAAGATTTGCAACAGCTAATATGTGCGGATCCACCCTGCCATCTTTAGCAGGTGGCGTAACAAGGATTATCTTTTTCACGCCAGCTATCTTTGCAGGCAACACGCTCATGTAAACGCTCGAGACAAGCGGCGCTGTGCCTGCCGGCACGTAGATCCCGACGGTTTCAATAGGCCTGTATATCTCGCCCAGCTGGATACCATCAGCATCTTTTGTCTTCCACGGCCTTGGTAATTGTTTCCTGTGAAATTTCTCTATGTTCGCCATTATTGCCTTAAGGCTTGTTATGAAATCCGTGTCTATGTTCTGGTATGCGGCATTTATCTCATTCGCGCTTACCTTTAGTTCTTTTGGAGAAAGCTTGACCTTGTCAAATTTCCTCGTGTATCTGATGAGCGCCCTGTCGCCGTTCTCCCTGACATCATCCACGATCCTGCGCACCTTTTCTGTCACGCGTTTTTTATTATAATAATACCGATCATACAACTTCTGTATTTCCTTGCTGGATAATCTCAAGATCTTCATAAATACCTCCCTACTATTTCTTTGGACTTTTCTAAAATCTCGTTGATATTCTTTTTGCCGGCTCCTCCTGCCTGGGCAAAATCAGGCCTGCCACCGCCTTTTATGCCAAACCCTGACCCTATTTTATTCAAGACCTCGGATGCATTGACTGGCGGCTCGGTGCCAACGACCATTGAAAGCTTTCCGTCTTTTTCAGACACGAGCACGAAAAATGCGTTCTTCAGCCTGCCTTTGATCGCGTCAGCAGTCTTTCTCAAAACTGCCATGTCCGCGTTTTTGAGTTCCGCGATAATAATATCCCTGCCTTTTATCTTTTTTACCTTAGATAAGAGCTCATCTATGTTTGACTGCGTGAATCTGTCGCTTATAGCATTAAAATCTTTTTCCAATTCCCTGAGCTTATTTGTTAATTTTTCTATCTCCTTGAGTATATTAGCCGGCGTTGTCTTTAGTTCTCTGGCAATCTCTTTTATCAGGTCCTCGCCTTCCCTGATCTTTTTAATCGCTGCGTCTCCTGTAACTGCCTCGATCCTTCTTACGCCGCTCGCAATAGAGGATTCTGATGAGATCTTGAATCTTTTTATATCGCCTGTTTTTTCCACATGCGTACCACCGCAAAGCTCCTTACTGTAATCACCCACTGCCACCATTCTTACAGTATCAGCGTATTTTTCCCCAAAGAGCGCGAGCGCGCCCTGCTTCTTTGCCTCATCCAGATGCATTTCTTTAGCGCATACAGAGGTATTATTTTTTATATTTTCATTCACGAGCCCTTCGATCCTGGAAAGCTCTTCGCCTGTAACTCTCTTAAAATGCGAAAAGTCAAACCTGAGCCGGTCTGGCGCTACGAGTGACCCTTTCTGCTTTACGTGCTGGCCTAAAACCTTTCTCAACGCGTAATGCAACAAATGCGTGGCTGTGTGATTTTTTCTAATATCCTGTCTGCGTTTTATATCTATCTTTGCTAATACCTTGTCCCCGGCTTTTAATTTAGCGCCTTTTGGCCTGATCTCGTGCTGCACCCGTCCAGCAACATCAATGGCATTTACAACCTCTGCTACTACCTTACCTTCTTTAATCAATACGCCTGTGTCGCCTACCTGGCCGCCTTTTTCACCGTAAAAATTCGTCTGTTTTAGAAATACAGCATTTTCTGAGACCTGCAGCACTTCGGTCTTGACCTCTTCCTTATCTTCTACAAAAATACTTTCGTCAGGCAGTTTCAGCTTTGCGTCACCCTTGACATCAAATATAGCGCCTTTTATCTTGCTGGAGGATTTTGACTGGGCGCGCTGGGCCTCCATGCATTTTTCGAAACCCTTGAGGTCCACCTTTATTTTTTCAGCGCCTGCGATCTCCTGCGTCATTTCAAGAGGAAAACCATACGTATCATACAGCTTAAACGCGTCCTTACCCGCAATAACACCTGACGAGGCAGCTATCATCTCGTTTAATTTTGCAAGGCCTTCCTCGATTGTATTTTTAAATCTTTCTTCTTCTGCGAGCACGACCTGGGCAATGTCTTCCCTGTGCTGAGCAAGTTCTGGATAAGGTTTTTTCATCGCCTTTGTAACCAAAGGCACTATCTTGTATAAAAATGGTTTTTCAAGACCAAGCTTCCTGCCGTACCAGAATGCCTTGCGAATTAATTTACGAATAACATAGCCGCGCTCTTCATTAGATGGAAAAACCCCATCTCCAATCGCAAAGGTAACTGCGCGGATATGATCAGCGATCGCATTAAGGCTTAGCCTTGAACATGCTTGTTCAAGGCTAAGCCTTGAAAGCTCGTGAATACCATCTATAATCGGTTCAAACGAATCTATCTCAAAATTCGTTGCCTTACCCTGCATAACACGGCTGATCCTTTCAAGGCCCATGCCAGTGTCTATATTTTTATTAGGGAGCGGGTCTAATTTTCCGTTATCCCTTCTATCAAACTGCGTGAATACAAGGTTCCAAACCTCGACTCCATCAGGCCCGCCGTAAAAAATCTCAGAGCACGGGCCGCACGGGCCGTTCGGGCCCTTGCTCGGCGCGCTCGCAGGCCAGAAATTATCCTTTTCCCCTGACCTTCGGATCTTTTTCGCAGGAACCAAAACTATCTTTTCCCATATCCCGTATGCCTCGTCGTCGTCCTTATAAACAGAAACCCAGAGGTCTTTTTCCTTTAACCCTAATTCCTCTGTCAGAAACTCCCATGCCCACACAATCGCGTCTTTTTTAAAATAATCCCCGAATGAAAAATTCCCGAGCATCTCAAAGAAAGTGTGGTGGTCTGGCGTCTTTCCCACATTCTCAAGGTCGCCTGTCCTGAGGCACTTCTGGCAGGTCGCAGCCCTTCTCGGGCCTTTGACCCTGCCGAGAAACTCTTCCTTAAACTGGTTCATGCCAGCGCCAGTAAAAAGAAGTGTGGGATCATTTGCCGGAACCAGCGAATCGCTCGGATAAATCCTGTGCCCACGCCCTTCGAAGAATTTTAAAAACCGTTCGCGAATCTCGTCTACCTTCATTTAGCTTCTCGACTTCGTTCGCTTTGCTCACTACGCTCGAAGAATATTGTTCGAGCATAGTCGAGAACCATATTCTTATCTTTCTTTTATAACAACGTAACCTCTGTATGTGCCGATCAACGCGTCACCTGTGACGCCTTTAATGGCGTTCTTGTAATCTGTCCTGCTTCTAACAGGGATCCTGTTGATCTCGTAAATCACGTCGCCTGTCCTGATACCAGACGCCTCGGCAGGGCTTCCTGCTTCTACATCAATAACGATAACGCCAGAATCGATCTCCAGCTTAAAGCGCTGCGATATCTCGGGTGTAACATCAGAGACCTCAAGACCTCTCCAGAATTTTAGCGCGACTTCATCTTTTGCCTTTTTCTCTTTTTCTGCTGCCATGGCCTGTTCTTCAGGCCGCGCGCCTATCTCAACATTGGCAGAATAGATCTTTTTATCCCTGATTACGCCCAGTGCCGCTTTTTCGCCTATGTCTTTCTTCAAGACCATTCTGATCAGATCCTGCGTGGTCTTTACATTTTCATTATCAAAAGATATTATTATGTCGCCTGGCTTTAGGCCGGCTTTTTCAGCAGGGCTTTTGTCTAAGATCCTTGAGATCAAAACGCCCTGCTTGTTTTCGAGCCCAAAATACTCGGCAAGCTTAACATCGATCCCCTGTATGACCACGCCAAGCCAGCCATACAAGATCTTCCGACCTTCTATTAAATCGCCCATTATCTTCCTGGCTGTATTCACAGGCACTGCAAAGCCAATACCCTCTGCATTGCCCAGTATCGCGACATTTATACCTATGACTTCTCCGTGAATATTCACGAGCGGGCCGCCGCTATTGCCAGGATTGATCGCGGCGTCTGTCTGGATCAGGTCAGAATACTCTCTTGCGCGCTTGTCTGTGCGGGGAAGAGTTCTTCGCAATGCGCTCACCACGCCCACAGTAAGAGTCGGCTCTGGATTTTTTACAGCGAATGCAAAAGGATTGCCGATCGCTATTGCCCAGTGCCCTATCTCGACATCGTCTGAATCTCCAAGCCTGGCAACCGGCAAATCACCTCCTGGCTCGATCTTGATAACTGCGAGATCTGAATATATGTCAGAGCCTGAGAGCTGGCCCTCAAACTCCCTGCCGTCAGGAAGCGTCACGGTTATCTTGTCTGCGTCGCGCACCACATGTTCATTCGTCAGTATATGACCTTCCCTGTCAATAATAACACCTGAGCCAAGGCCTATTCTTTTAAATTCCCTGTCAGGGCCTGTTACAAAAAAATCCTCAAAGAAATTGTCAAAAAAATCATCATGGAACTGTGAAAAAGGATAATATCTGGTGCTGTATTTCTCTACATGCTCTGTGCTGATGCTCACTACTGCGGGCCCGACCTCTTTGGAGACCCTGACAAATGCGTCCTGCAGACTCACTGCATCCTGTGTCGTCTGTGCAAAGACAATACTCGACATGAAAAGCAATACCAATATTAAAGTAAGCTTTTTCAATGCGTCCTCCCATCAGGTCTCTTGTCATTGCGAGGCGCGAAGCGCCGAAGCAATCTCTTTTTCGAGATTGCTTCGCTTCGCTCGCAATGACAGCGGTGGTTATTTCTTTGCGGGTGTTTTGGCCAGCAATGATTCCCTGATCTGCTTCTCGATCTCATTCGTGACCTTGGCATTGCTCCTCAGGAATTCCCTGGCTGACTCCCTGCCCTGGCCGATCTTCTCATCTCCATAAGTCAGCCACGCGCCGGATTTTGCCAATACCCCTGACTCTATTCCCAGGTCCAGGATATTACCTGATCTTGAAATACCCTCGTCATGCATGATCTCGAACTCTGCCTTTTTAAACGGCGGGGCAACCTTGTTCTTCACGACCTTTGCCCTTACCCTTGTGCCGATAACATTGTCGCCTGCCTTTACGCTCGTTATTCTTCTCAGATCGATCCTTACCGAGGCATAAAATTTCAATGCCCTGCCGCCCGTGGTAACTTCGGGATTGCCGAACATCACGCCGATCTTTTCCCTTATCTGGTTTATAAAAATCACGCATGTGTGCGTCTTCGCAATAATCGCAGTGAGCTTCCTCAGCGCCTGCGACATAAGCCGCGCCTGAAGCCCGATGTGCCTGTCGCCCATATCCCCTTCTATCTCTGCCCTTGGAACAAGCGCTGCAACAGAATCGATTACAATCAGGTCCACTGAGTTGCTCCTCACAAGCATCTCTGCAATATCCAGTGCCTGCTCGCCTGAATCTGGCTGGGATATCAAAAGGTCATCCAGGTTCACGCCGAGCATCTTGGCATACGTAGGATCCAGCGCGTGCTCAGCGTCAATAAAAGCAGCGACGCCGCCGCGCTTCTGTACCTGCGAGACAATGCTAAGCGTCAGCGTGGTCTTACCGCCTGCCTCTGGCCCGAATATCTCCACGACCCTGCCCCGCGGCACGCCGCCAATACCCAGCGCCAGATCCAGCGAGAGCGCGCCCGTAGGAATCGCGTCCGCCTCTATCTTTACATCCTGGCCCAGCTTCATAATCGCGCCCTTGCCAAACTGCTTCTCGATCTGCGAAACCGCGATATCAAGCGCCTTTTCCCTGTCGCTCTTCACTGCATCCTTTACCACAACTTTATTCTCTTCCTTCTTTACCATAATACACCCCCTGTGTTTTTGATTATTATATAACCCTAACCCCTTAAAGTAAAGTTATTTCAACGAATCCGCCGCGCTTCGCGGCGGACGAATTATGGCATGTCAGCATCACCTCCTCTCATATCAGACACGCCACCCCTCTAAATTCTTTCAAAAAAAATTGATTATTGCATAGATATTACATATAATATAAGCTATGGCAATAACAGCCCATGTTATCTGCATAGGCAATGAGATCATGCTAGGACATATCAATAACACCAATGCCCAGTATGCCTCGAAGAATCTGTCAGACATTGGCATAAAAACCACTGAGCAGGTATCTATTCCGGACGAACATGAGACGATCATCTCTACAATAAAAAATTCATTGCGCGGCGCAAATATCATTGTTATTTCAGGCGGGCTCGGACCTACTGTTGACGACATAACGCTCGACTGTATCTCCAAAGCGCTTGATAGAAAATTGATCTTTAACAGTAAAGTCGCGAGTCACATAAAAGCGCATTTCATAAAACGCGGATTAAGCATGCCAAAAAACAATCTGCGGCAGGCGCTGATCCCCGAGGGTGCTAAATATATACTGAATAATATCGGGTCTGCGCCAGGCCTAATAATTACTGGTCGAGGCGAAACCTCGACCACCTTAATCGCGCTCCCGGGCGTGCCTTTTGAGCTCTATCCAATGTTTGAAAAGACCGTGATTCCTTACCTTATAAATAGATTCCAGCCGGATAAAACAATAAGGTCTCGAATAATAAAAATAACAGGGCTTGCAGAATCAAAGGTCAATGAAAAGATCGAGGATATATTAAAAATCTCTGGCAATGTAGAGATGGGCATCTACCCGCATCCTGAAGAAATAACTGTAAAAATCACAGTGACTGAAAAAAACGCCAAATCAGCTGATGCAATAATAAAAAAGATCGAAAGGCGGATTAAATCACGGCTCGGAAAGCATATATTTGGATACGACGATGAAACATTGGAAGAAATTGTGGGCGGCCTGCTTTTAAAAAAGAAAAAGACCCTGGCCATAGCTGAATCCTGTACAGGCGGGCTTTTAGCTGACAGGATCACCGACGTGTCTGGAAGCTCGAAGTATCTCCGAATGGGCGTCGTGACCTACAGCAATGAATCAAAAAACAGACTTTTAAGCGTGCCGCAAGAGACGATAAAAAAATACGGGGCGGTTTCCAAACAAGTAGCAGCCCTGATGGCAAAAAACATCAGGCTACTGGCCAATGCCTCTATAGGCATTGGCATATCAGGCATTGCTGGCCCGACAGGAGGCTCAAAGAAAAAACCTGTCGGCCTCATCTATATCGCGCTATCCACAAAGAAAAACACTATCTGCAAAGAATTCCGCTTCCTCGGTCAGCGAAACATCATAAAACACAAGGCTACGCAGGCAGCGCTTGATCTGATAAGGAACAGTTTGTTCAAGGCTTAGCCTTGAACATGCATGTTCAAGGCTAAGCCTTGAACAAACTACTATGATTCGTGCATTCATCGCAGTAGAAATCGACCAGCCGAATAAAGAAAAGCTCCTAAAACTCGTCTCTGATCTTAAAAAATCCAATGCTGATGTAAAATGGGTAACTGAAAACCAGATGCACCTGACATTGAAGTTTCTCGGCAATATTGAGGAGGGCCATGTCGAGCAAATCTCCGGCGCATTAAAATCCATTGCAGATAATTTCAATGCGTTCAGCATCAACCTTACCAGAGTAGGCGCGTTTCCAGACCTCAAGCGGCCGCGCGTCATATGGATAGGCATTGACAAAGGCGCTGGAGAATTAAAAACTCTCGGCGCTAAAATAGAAACTGAGCTGGAAAAACTCGGTTTTGCCAAAGAAAAACGCGAGTTCAAGGCGCACCTCACTCTGGGAAGAGTCAGGTCATTGAAAAATATAGAAAATCTTGAAAAAATTATTAATGAGGTTAAGTTTCAGGCGGGAAACGAGATCAAAATCGATAAAATCATTTTATTCCAGAGCAAACTCACGCCCAAAGGTGCCATCTACACCAATTTGTCAGAACACCCTATAAACGATCTGTAATATCAAATTCGCATACACGCCAGCCAGGATGTCGTCCAGCATTATACCGAGACTGCCGCCTATTTTTTCCACTGTCCTTATAGGCCCGGGCTTTACTATGTCGAAAAACCTAAAGAGCAAAAACGCCGCCACTATATAACCCATGGTCGGCGGCAAAAGATAGAGACTCACGAGCATCCCGGCGAATTCGTCTATTATTATCTCGCCGGAATCCTTGCCGCCAAAAAGTTTTTCTGCCCTGCCCGCTGTCAAAAGACCGAGCAAAATACATAAAACAATAGCTACCCCCAGCAATACAGGATCAGCGCCTATAAAATAATACAAAAATAGCGCCGCAAAACTCCCCATGCTGCCTGGCGCAACAGGCATATACCCGACATAAAAGACAGTCGCTATTAATCTGCAAAAGACTCTCATTTCTCTCCTGTAAAAATATACTTATTCCTTAACATAAAGGAAATGCCGGAAGTCAGGGTCATTGTTATGCAGATCAGCATAAGCGCGTAAACCCCTTTTGCGTAATAGTCTATATAGCGGAATGTAAAGCCGGAATCCCTGATTATCAAAAACAAAAGTATGAATAGTATTGCGACTATCTGAGATACGGTCTTGTGCTTACCCGCCACCTCTGCCGCAAGCACCTTTTTCTGCGAAAGCGCTAAAACCCTGATGCCTGTAACAACCAATTCCCTCGCGATGATCACCATGACCATCCATGCCGGTATTATCTTCATTTCTACAAATGCCAGGAATCCGCCTAAAATCAGGATCTTATCAGCGATCGGATCCATTAGTTTGCCAAAATCCGTGATACTGTTGCTTCTCCTGGCAATCAGGCCGTCGTAATAGTCAGTGATCGACGCTGTTAAAAACACCGCGAGCGCTGTAAATTTAGCGCCCACGCCTCTTATAAACAGGCAAAATATAAACACGCCTGCCAGAACTATCCTTGAAACAGTCAACTTATTCGCAAGATTCATAATTATTTGCCCAAATGTTCAAGGCTAAGCCTTGAACAGGCTTGTTCAAGGCTTAGCCTTGAACAACCTCCCCTGTTAGATCATACTCGTATGTATCGTTTATCCTGACGTTATAAAAATTGCCCAGTTTTAGATCTTTGCCCCGTACATACACGCATCCGTCAACCTCTGGCGCGTCATACTCGGTCCTCGCAATATAACGGTCCTCTTCCTTTTCTTCTATCAATGTCTTTAATATCTGACCTTTAAATCTCTCGTTTATCCCGCGGGATACACCCTGCTGCAAGAGCATTGCCTGACTAAAACGCCTTTCTTTTTCCAACTCTCGTATCTGGCCTTTAAGATTATACGCAGGCGTACCTTCCTCTCTAGAATACCTGAAAAGACCCAATCTTTCAAATCTAATCTCTTCAATAAAAGACAAAAGCTCCTGAAATTCCGAATCTCTCTCGCCGGGAAAACCGACAATAAACGAGGTGCGCAGCGCCACTCCAGGTATTTCCCTGCGAATAAATCTTATCAGCCGGATTATATCTTTTTTTGTGATCCTGCGGTGCATTTCTTTTAATATCCTATCGCTTATGTGCTCGATAGGCAAGTCAATATATTTACAGATATGCCTGCTATCACGAATCGCCCCTATCACGTCATTCTCTAAATTAGCTGGGTGGCAATATAGAATCCTGACCCAATTTTCCTTTGAAATCTTATCCAGTTTTCTCAATAATTCAGCAAGCCGTTTCTTTTTGTATAGATCAATACCGTAAAGCGATGTATCCTGGCCTACTAAGACAATTTCCTTTATGCCTTTTTCAATCAATCCCTCTGCTTCTTCCAATACTGACTCCATGCCCCTGCTCCTGTAGGGACCTTTAATATCAGGAATAATACAATACGTGCACTTATTCCTGCAGCCCTCTGAGATCTTGAGATACGCATAATGTCTTGGAGTCAGGCTCGTCGTCCGCTCGCCAGCGCGTTTAAAATCCAGGACACCCCTGAATTCATCTACTTCTTTAAGTTCTTTTTTCAATTCCTTCCCGTATCTCTCAGGAAGACAGCCTGCCACAACGATCCTTTTAACATCCCCGTTCTTTTTCGCGTCTATTACCTTTAATATAGTGTCTATGGATTCTTTTTTCGCGTCTTCAATAAAGGCGCAGGTGTTGACGATCACTGTATCAGCCTTCGCGGCTTCGTCTTGAAACACGAACCCCTTTTTCTTGAATTCAGAGACAATGACCTCTGAATCCACCAGGTTCCTCGGACAACCCAGGCTTATTATGCTGAACGTCTTTCCCATAAAAAAAGAGGGCCTCGCCCCCCCCCTTCTCTTGCCCAAGTTGACAATTTTGACAATGTCAGATTTGTCAACTTAACGCTGTTCTTTAATTCCGTCCTTTGTGACAATGAGTGTTTTCTTTTCCCCTCTTTTGCCAGGCACGCCGAGATTTTTCCCATTTAACTTCAGGTTCACGCCGCCGGCATTACCCAGTTTTAATTCTATGACCTTCTCTGCCTGCCAGCTGTCTTTTTCTTTTCTCCTCAATGTGCCCTTAAACAATGTCTTCTCATTGCTCACAACATGAAGCCATGTATTATAGCGCGCCTCGATCTCGAGTGAGACCATCTCCTTTTCAGGTTTTACTGTTTCTGCGACTACAGGTGTTTTTTTCACTACCTTGACTGCTTTGGGCTTGACCTCGGACGCGGCCTGCGTCTGTCTCTCTGCAACGCGCGCCTTGTGCCTGGCCCACGCATTTTTTGTAAATCTCGCCACCTGCGTAAAACTAAAAAGCGCCAGCCAGATGCAAAAGATCGTTAAAACCGCAACGCCTGCATGTTTTTTATATTTCAAAAACCAATCGCCAGGCACCTTTTCATCTTTAAGTATAAGCTGCGGCATGGCTTTTATCTTTATACCTGATAAATATTCTTTTACCGGATTTTCCTCGATCGCTTTTAAAAACTGGGCATACGAACGCACAAAGCCTTTTGCGTAAAATGGCGTTGATATCTCGCCCAACCTGTCTTCCTCTATATTGGAGACAATCTTTTTGGGTATGCGTGTCTTCTCTGAGACATCTTCTATGGAAAGAAATTTTCCCTCGCGTATTTTCTTAAGAGTTTTTCCTAATGATTCAGACATTGTCTTTTTCCTGTGGAGGGGTTTCTTCTTTGGCCTTGTACTCGCTTATTAAGATCTCCCTGGGTTTAGAGCCGCGGAACTGGCCCACTATGCCCTGCTCCTCCATCGCGTCGATCAAACGAGCTGCCCTTGTGTAACCGAGCCTGAGCCTGCGCTGCAGCATGGACACAGACGCCTGGCCTGTCTCAAGCACCATCTGCACTGCCTCGTCAAAATACTCGTCTTTCTCAAATCCGCCCCTGCCAGACATCCTCTTCTTCTGATGCTCGAGTATCTCGTCGTCGTAAATAGGATCTCTCTGATTTTTGACCGCCTCGACGACCTTTTCTATTTCAGGATCTGTTAAAAGCGTACCCTGCGCCCTTATCGGCTTTGCATTGCCTGGCTCTAAAAACAGCATATCGCCCTTGCCCAACAATTTATCAGCACCATTCATGTCCAGCACTGTCCTTGAATCCACCTTTGAGGCCACCTTAAAAGAGATCCTCGCCGGAAAATTCGCCTTGATAACGCCTGTCACCACGTCCACTGACGGACGCTGAGTGGCCAGGATTATGTGTATGCCGACTGCCCTTGATAGCTGCGCGAGCCGCGTGATCGCGTTCTCGACATCCTGCTGAGCCACCATCATGAGATCTGCCAGCTCGTCTATGATCACCACTATATAAGGAAGCTTCTCGTCCTGCGTCTTTTTATTAAACGCGTCTATGTTTCTGACAGCGGCCTTTGCGAGCTTCTTGTAGCGCTCTTCCATCTCATTTACAACCCATTCGAGCGCGCCTGACGCCTTTTTTGAATCAGTGACAACCGGGCATAAAAGATGCGGCAGGCCATTATAGATCGCGAGTTCCACCATCTTTGGATCAACCATTATAAATTTTAATTCATCCGGCGTGGCATTGTAGATCATGCTCATTATCAATGAATTCACGCACACGGTCTTGCCAGAACCAGTCGTGCCTGCGATCAAAAGGTGCGGCATATCTCCCAGATCCGCGACCACGCTCTTGCCGGATATATCTTTTCCGAGCGCCATGGCAAGCTTTGAGGACCTCGCCTCTTTCTGATACTCGCTCGACTCGAGGATCTCCCTGAGATAAACCAGGGACGAGCTCTGGTTAGGCACCTCTATGCCCACTGCTGACTTGCCGGGTATTGGCGCGACAATCCTCACTGTAGGCGCCTTCATTGTAAGCGCGATATCGTCGCTCAGCGCCGTGATCTTGTTTACTTTTACGCCTGGCGCTGGCTGGAGCTCATATCTTGTAATAACAGGGCCCTTGCTTATATTTACAACCTTTGCATCTATATTAAAATCACGCAGGGTATCCTCTAATATCCCCGCGCTCGCGTCCAGATCCTCTCCAAGTATCCTCTCTGGCTCAGGCGGAGGCGAATTTAAAAGTTCAAGACTCGGCAGGTTGTAATCACCGACCACCCTTGGCACGATATTAACAGGCTTTCTGACAACAGGTTTTTCTTTTGGGATCGGTTTTGGCTTGGGAATCGTAAACTTTGGCAATACGGGTTTCTCTATCTTCTTCTCATCCACCTTCTCCTTGTCTCTTGTCTCCTGTCGCTTGTCGCTAACCTTTAGTGCCGGCCTCAGCCTCGGCCGCACCTCGCGCCTCGCCCTCTTCAGCATTTTCTTTTCAGCCCGCCCTCTTTTTAAATTTCCGAGCAGGTTCCACACGCGCAATGCCAGAAACGAAACCAGTGGTATGATCAAAAACTCAGTGACAACCAGAAGCGCCAGCACGCTCAAACAGATTGTAATTATATATCCGCCTACCACTCCAAAATATTTTATGATCAGATTTGAAAAAAATAAACCTGTCAGTCCGCCCCTTTCTGTCATCAACACAGAATCCCCGGAGCCGCTCAAGCTAAAGAAACTCCCGCCTGCGCAAAATAAAAGCGCGATGCCCAGAAACCTGAATATTGGCTTCATGTCCAATCTCTCTGCCAAAAGCCCGATACCCCACACAACGCATAAAAGCGGGATAAAAAATCCCGCGAGTCCAACGAGCTTGAATATAAGCCACGCGACATACGCACCGACTATGCCAACGTAATTTCTTATGTGGAGATTCGGATCAGATGTCTCAAAACTAATGTCATAAGGCGAGTACGAGATCATGGCGGCCAGAAGAACAATCGCCAGCGCAAACAACCCGAAGCTAACTGCAAGATCCTTCTTATCTTTTTTCATAGAAATAGCAGCGCTAAAATTCCCGCTGCAACACAATAAATCCCGAAAAAGTGAAGCTTCTTCCTGTAAACGATCCTTAATAATAATTTTAATGCTAAAATACCAATAATGCAAGAAGTAATAAACCCGGCGACATGATTTGCGCTAAAACTTACTGCCGCAATATCCTTTAACTTAAACAAAAACGCGCCTATGATTGCTGGTATTGATAGAAGAAATGAAAATCGCACTGCCTGGTCAGGCTCGAGTCCTAAGAAAAGTCCTGAGGAAATTGTAGCGCCGCTTCTTGATATGCCTGGTATTGTCGCGATACCCTGCGCCAGGCCGATTAAAATCGACTTTGGTCCTGAGAGCCCTTTTGCGCTGACCTTGAAAAAACTCCCGACTATAAGCCACGCGCCAGTCAGGATAAGCATTGCGCCGACCATGCCAGCGCTATTAAACGCGGCCTCGATCCTATTATTGAACAATAATACAAAAACTACGGTCGTGACCGTGCCCAATAAAACAAAAACCCCGACCTTTTTATTTGTAGTAAACATTGCTATTATATCCTTCCGGAATACTACAAATATAGCTGCCAGGGTGCCTAAATGTAAAAAAATATCGAAAACTATCTGCGGTTCTTTTAGCCCGATCAATCTGTGCAGGATTACGAGATGCCCTGAACTCGAAACCGGAAAAAACTCTGTCACCCCTTGCACAATACCTGAAACTATGGCCTCAAAAAATGTCATACACCATGTGTTCAAGGCTAAGCCTTGAACATGTAAACATGTTCAAGGCTTAGCCTTGAACACATACATGCACTATCCCTGGGCTTGTTTGATACTGAGGTTAAGGCGGCCTTTTTCATCGACCTTGATGAGCTTGACCTTGACCTTGTCGCCGATCTTTACAACGTCCTCGGCATTCTTCACAAACTTGTCTGAAAGCTCAGATACGTGCACCAAACCCTCTTTTCCAGGAAGGATCTCGCAGAACGCGCCAAAATTCATGATACGCGTGATAGTACCGTCGAACACCGTGCCTACCTCAAGATCGCCTGTTATGCCTTTTATTATCTCTATAGCCCTTGAGATCGCTTCTTCGCTGTCAGACGCGACAGATACCTTGCCGTCCTCATTATCCACATTAATATCAGCGCCTGTCTCCTGGATTATCTTTTTTATGACCTTGCCGCCAGGTCCTATGAGCGCGCCGATCTTATCCTTGTTTATCTCGATCATCCTGATCTTCGGCGCAAATTCAGAGAGCTCCTTGCGCGGCGAGCCTATCGCGTCTTTTATCTTGTTCAATATAAAATCCCTGGCAGGTCCTGCTTGCTCCATTATCTTTTTTATCAGGTCAATGCCAATGCCGTCGATCTTAAGGTCCATCTGAAGCGCGGTAACGCCGTCATCAGTGCCGGTCACCTTAAAATCCATGTCGCCAAAATGATCCTCGACTCCTGCAATATCAGTCAGTATCGCGGCATCCTTGCCTTCCTTTATCAGACCCATTGCTATACCTGAGACCGGTCTTTTAATGGGCACGCCCGCGTCCATCAAAGAAAGCGTGCTGGCACAGACAGTTGCCATGCTGCTCGAGCCATTTGACTCCAATATGTCAGAGACAATTCTTATGGTATACGGGAATTTTTCAGCCGAAGGCATCACTGCCTTTAGCGCGCGTTCTGCCAAGGCGCCATGTCCGATCTCGCGCCTGCCAGGTCCTCTCGCAGGTCTTACCTCGCCCACGCTGAACGGCGGAAAATTATAATGCAGCATAAAGCTCTTGAACTTCTCGCCCTCGAGCGTATCTAATCGCTGCTCATCATCTCCGGTACCTAGCGTGGTCGCGGATAAACTCTGCGTCTGTCCCCTAGTAAAAAGACCTGACCCGTGCGTCCTCGGCAACACCCCGACCTCGCAAGTTATCTCCCTTATATCCTCGTAACCCCTGCCATCTATCCTCTTTTTCTTTGACAGGATAAATTTGCGCACCTCTTCCTTCTCAACCCTGGCGAGCGCGTTCTTTATAACAAGATCTGTAAGCATCCCGTCCTCTGCCTTTAATTTTTCCACAATCTGCTTGCTCAAAATATCCAACGCATCTTCCCTCTGCTCCTTAGACAGAAGCTGGAGTATTTTTTTCAACTCTCCCAACGACAGGTCTTTCGCCTTTTTATACAGCTCATCAGGCACGGTCTTGAGTTCTACCTCGATATTCTCTTTCCCGGCCTTTTTCTGCAATTCCTTCTGCACTTTTATTGTCTGGGCAATGTACTCCTGGCTAAACTCTATTGCCTCTATCATCTTCTTTTCTGAGATCTCGGCCGCGCCTGCCTCGAGCATGATGATCCTATCCTCGACACCGACAGCTACCAGGTTCAATATGCTATTCTCGAGCTCTTCAAACGTAGGATTTGCGACAAATTTATCCTCTATCAAACCAACCCTTACCGCGCCTACCGGACCGCCAAAAGGTATGCCTGAAATCGAGAGCGCTGCTGAAGCGCCTATTATTGCTGGCACGTCAGAATTGTTCTGTCCGTCACTTGAAAGCACTATCGCGAATACCTGGACCTCGTTCATAAAACCTTCTGGAAATAGCGGTCTTATGGGTCTATCTATCAGACGCGCGGTCAGGATCTCTTTTTCAGTCGGCCTTCCCTCGCGTTTAAAATACCCGCCGGGGATCCTGCCTGCCGCATATGTCTTTTCCTGGTACTCCACGAACAACGGGAAAAAATCTATGCCTTCCCTTATTCCCTTTGAAGCAACTGCTGTAGCCAGCACCACTGTGTCGCCATACTGCACACACACTGCACCGTCTGCCTGCTTTGCCATCTTCCCTGTTTCAATTATTAAATTTTCCCTGCCGATCTTTGCCTCAACCTTCATGATATTACTCCTTTTTCTGTTCGAGCCTTCAGCTGTCAGCTCCTAGCTCCAATATACTGAAGCCAGTAGCTGATCGCTGAAAGCCCATCCGTTTTCTTATTTGACAAACCCGACACGCCCCGTACCCGAACGAAGTGAGGATCGGGGTCAAATAAGGAATAAAAAGGCGGACTTAGAGACCCTTATCTCATATCCACTGCTTACAAACCAGGCCACTAACTCCGCCCTTCATTACTTTTTTATCTTTAGTTTGTCTACGAGCTCTCGATACTTTCCTGTATCTTCTCTTTTCAGATACTCCAGGAGCCTCTTCCTCTGACTTACCAGGCGCAAAAGGCCTACCCTGGAATTATAATCCTTTTTATGAGCCTTGAAATGCTCGGTAAGATTATTGATCCGGTTCGTCAAAAGCGCTACCTGCACGCTACAAGAACCTGTGTCGCTCTTGTGCTCGGCAAAGCTCTTTATCAGCTCTTGTTTTGTCTTGCTCCCTGCCACCATTTCTATCTCCTTTGAGGATGAATTATACTATGTTTTACACGCGCGGTCAAGTGTTTTTTGGCAGAACAGCCTGTATATTAAAATCTTTATCTCATAACACAAAATAAACGGCAGGTTCAGCAAAACCCCGCCTAAAGAATCGTTCTTGCTCATACACGCGTACCTATTCCTGATATATCTTTTCTTCAATTCAATCGGCAGGGATAAAAATACTGAATTTCGCAATACCTTTCCTCCAGCCGCTGTGCCGCTCCTCACGTGATAAGCAATTGCCTTTGGCGCATAATACGCCTTCCAGCCCTTTTTCTGCGCCCGCCAGCATAGGTCCATGTCTTCGTAATACATGCCGAATCTCTCGTCAAAATACCCGTGGCTGTCTCTCGCATCCTTTAACATGTCTTTCCTTAAAAACATGCATGAGCCGCTCGCGCCAAACACATAACCCGGCTCCTCGTACTGTCCCTTGTCTTCCCTGTTATATCCCCTTTCAACTGGTTTCCTGTTTCTTCCTAAAAACAATCCTGTTGAATCAATGGTCTTCCTATCCATCCTGAAGATCTTGCCACTCACCATGCCGATCCTTGCATCCAAACCAATAGCAGTGATCGCTTCCTTTAAATAATCCTTGTCCAGCACGCAATCGTTATTTAAGCATAAAATAAAACTTCCCTTTGCCGCATCTATGCCCTGATTCTGCGCCTTGCAGAATAAAAGATTAGCGGTATTGCGAATCAGCCTTGCCTCTGAATAATACATAGCCACCATCTCCACGCTGCCGTCTATAGATGCATTATCCACAACGAACGTCTCGATATCCTGAAAACCCTGGCCCCTCACAGAATCCAGACACTGCCTCAATAAATCTTTCTTATTGTAATTTACAATAATTACTGATATCATAAAATTAATTATATCATGGAAAAGTTAAAACAAAAACCTTTATCAGTCCTTGTATTTATTCCCTTATTATTGCTCATATTAATCCGGCCTTTTTTCTCAGGCTTAGCATACCCAACAATAGAACTCTATTACGAAAATATAATAATCTTTATGGCTATTATGACATTGCTAACTTGTAGGGCAGGTTTAAACCTGCCCTACAAGTTAGCAATAACGCTGCTTGCAGCATCCTATGCCTTATCCACATTTTTTTCGATCAACATGCAAAACTCGATCGCTGAAACAGTCAAATTCATAAGTTTCTTTTCTATATTCTTCATGGTCTCGCAACTTGATGAAAGGCAGAAAAAGCTACTGATAGACAAACTCGTGCTCGTTGCCGTAATAATCTCGATCTACGCGATCTATCAGTATTTCTGGGGATACCAGCACACGATCGACTATCTTAAAAAAACAAATAGCGACTTTCTCCTGACATCCTCTTACGCCCGCGACATACTGCTCGCCAGGCGCTCCATTGCTACCTTCCCTTCACCTAATATATTGGGTAGCTATCTTGTAATATGTTTTTTTCTCTCGCTGCAATTATTCCCCTCACCCTTTCCCTCTCCCATTTGGGGAGAGGGTAGGGTGAGGGGGCTTCTAAAGCTACTTCCATCCTTGCTTATCGCAATTGCACTCATTCTCACAAAGTCAATGGGTGCGTGGCTAAGTCTTATGGCTGCGCTCGCTATATTATTCGCGCTTTCGCACAGATCCATCAAAAACAAAAAAATAATAATCGTATCTCTTGTCCTGATCGCGATCGTCCTCACCTTTATACTGATAACCCGCTGGGACCGCCTGACAAATCTGGAAAACCCGCAAAACTCCATTACCCAGCGCCTCCACTACTGGCGTACCGCGCTCGCCATAATAAAAGACCACGCCCTCTTAGGCGTGGGGCCTGGCAACTTCCACGAACTCTTCCTGGAATACTCGACCATCCCGACCACAGGTACGCGCTACGCCCACAACATCCTGCTGCACACATGGGCAGAAACAGGGATATTAGGTCTAATGGCTATAATTTATCTAATTTTTAATTTTTTAAGAAAATTTAAAATCCAATCTGAATATAAACTTATACTTCTTGCGGGTTTCGCATTCATCCTGCACAATTTAATAGACAACGCCTATTTTATCCCTGAGGTCAGCTTGTTGTGGTGGGTTTTACTAGCGCTTTCTTTTTGATTTTTTGCCAAATCTGGAACAAACCGCAGATACCATCAGATCCAAAGGCATTTTTGAATCCGAGCGCGATAACTTCCAAAAAGTTGCATCTGTTTGTTCAATACGAAAATTTTATTCTCGCACTTGCTTAATATCGCTAATCCATCATTCGTCTCTTTGCTAAATAAATTTTTATGCGCTTTTATATACATCATATTTTTCTCCTATACTACGATTTTATACCAAAATAAGATAAAGTCAAGTCAATAATGTGCCAGGCCGCCTTCTATTTTTACACGTCTCAAAGTATACTTAAAAACTATTATAGCCAGGGGTGCAAGAATAAGGCAAAAGAGCGATAAAATAGCTATATCCGGAATCAATGCCTTAAGCGAATACCCGGTTAATAAAGCAAACCTTAGGCCGCGGAGCGAATATGTTACAGGCAGGATGTAAGAAATAAACTGTAACTTAGGGTGCAGCACCTCCACAGGAAAATACACGCCTCCGAATAACCCTGTAACAGCTCCTATAAATGCCCCTATGGGCTCGCTTCTTTTAAATATCAATATAAAACCTGCTGACATAATACCTATCGAACTAAAACAGACTATTGTCAGCACCAGGATTAATAAGGCCGCAAGTATATTAGGATTATTAAAACGGACGCCAAAAAAACAAATGCCCAGCGCCAGATACACCAATATCCTGATTGACGCGAATATAAAATCCCAAACGCTCATCCCGGCTATTATCTCAACAAAAGAACTGGGGGTCACCAGCATTGACTCCAGGACACCTGTAACCTGGGCCTCTCTAATATGGCTGGAAAACGTCCGTAAAGAAGTGGACAGATATGCATAAAAAGCTATCCCAACCAGAACAAAAGGAAAATAATCTGTTTTATACGCCGTCAGGTATTGATTGGCTGATTTTCCGAAAAGTTTTCCTATATAATAAAAAGTAGTAACCGATAATACCATGCCGAAACATGTCATCAGAAAAGATAGTTTATAGCTTGTGAACACCTTGATATCTTTTTTTAAAAAAGCTGTTAATTTTTTAAAAATCATTTTATTGTCCTATATAATAACTAAAGACATCTTCTATGGATTTTTCCTGCGATCCCGAGGTCTGTCTCAATTCTTCCAATGTCCCCACTGCCTTGATTTTCCCCTTATCTAAAATAGCCAGCCTTCCGGCCATTACCTCTGCTTCATTCAGATTATGCGTTGTAAAAAATACTGTTTTCTTATGTTTTTTTACTAATTCCTCTTTGATGAATTTCCTGAAATTCGCAGCTATTAATGGATCCAGGCTCCTCGTAGGCTCATCCATAAACAAGACTTCGGGTTCCCTCAGCAAGGAACGCGCTATACCCAACCTCTGTTTTGTGCCGGTAGAACACTCCTGGAACCTCTTACCTGCCTCATCCAGCCCTGTTATATCAATAACCCTTTTTATTTCTTCATCTATACGCGAAGAAGGTATGTTATAAAGCACGGCAAAAAATCTCAGATTTTCCAGACACGATAACCTCCAGAAAAAACTCCTCTCATCCCCTGAGATGAAACCAATCGATTCCCTTACCTTTTTATCCATATCTGTTACATCATGCCCATTGACAACAGCGCTCCCACTGGTAGGCAATATCAAGGTGCACAGTATTTTTATCAAAGTAGTCTTGCCTGCGCCATTAGGCCCTACAAGACAAAATAACTCATTATTTTTTACTTTTAGGCTCACTCCATTAAGCACTATCTTTCTCTTCGCTTTTTTAAAAGGGCGCATCAACATATCAGAAAGGCTTCTGGTAGCGCAAAATTCCTTGTATAGATTATTTACTTCTATTATGTTCATGGGATATAATCATTTCTAACCATAAATCTAGTTAATTCTTTTTTATTATGTTAAAAAAAATGGTATGTATTTTCCAGGTAATCCTTCCCAGGATACGGAGAATCACGCTGTCTCTCTGCAGAAATACATATTTTTTTATGATCTTTGATGTCTTAATATGTAAATAGGTCAAAACATCCAGAATGTACAGAAAAATGCGGGCTTTTGTAATATAAAAACCTGGCCTCTGGATATTGCCTTCTCTAACTACAAAAACTGCCTTTCCTACAACATAATCTTCAGGCACCAGATTCAACCCTCCTGTATTGTCTCCTTTTTCCCAAAAATAAAGAACCCCGTCTTTTCTAACCCTGCCCATTACTCTATGGCAGGCTAATTCCCGTTTACCAAACACGATTATGTCGCCTGTTTTTACATCTTCGGATTTAACAGGTTTTATTATAACTCTATCACCTTCCTTAGGTGTAGGCCCCATGCTTTTGCCCTTAAAATCCAGCATCCCTCCCTTGAGCGTTAAATATGCGTTTCTTATCTTTTCGGTATTATCCCCCTGTCATACCTTTAATTCTCCCATATATTTGATATCTTGTCAACGCACGGTTCAATAGGCCTCTGGAAGAAGTAATAAAGGATAGATCGTATTTATCTTTTGGCAGATGTGCACAAGGGCAAAATTATTTCAGTGCCGAATGGCCCCAGCCTGCCAGAAGATGCGCGTCCTCTCAAGGCACTGGGCTGGGTGGTGCAGAGAATAAATTACTTTTAAGAGGTGGTCCAGGTGTTCAGGGAAGAATCGAGTTCGGTCAGTTTTGTCTGGAGGCTTGTTATGACGGATTCGATCTTTGCGCGGTCCTGGGGCTGGGCAGCAATAGCGCTTCTAATATTATCCAGGTCTTTCTGAATAGCAGCGCTTTTATCTTTATTTAAGGCAATGGTGGTCCTGATATTTTCTGTCATGCTATTTATTATCTCAGCGAGATCTGTAAGCTCGTCGCCTTTTCTCAGCTTGATCTTCAAGGCCAGGTCACCCTTGGTGATATCGAGTATGCTTTTCTCGATCCTGTAAACCGGACCTGCTATTCTATGAGAGAACAAAAGCGGTAAAATAAATAGCGCCGGCGAGATAAATAAAAGATTTCTTATCAATGCCACGTTTGTAGCCTTGATAACAAACATGAGTCTTCCCTGGGGATAAACACTGGCAAGCTTTTCTCCTAAAAGCGTCCATCCTGTTGCAAACACTGTATAACCAGTTATTATAGACGCTAGGATAACCAGTCCAAACACAATGCCGATGTAGCGAAACTGCATTCCTTTTTTTACGATATATTGTTTTCTTCTGAACATAGGTTTCGCTGGCATTTTATTCTCTCCTTAAATTTATATTCCGCCTGACAGTAAAAACGATTCCTTCATTGTTTCCCGCGCTATTTATAAGCGCGATGATACTGTCGAGAGGAAGATATCGCGTCATGTTTTTGTCCACCGCTATTACAAAGTCCCCTTTCTTTAAACCAAGGGAATCTCCTTTCTGACCACTTGCAACATCTTTTATAACAAGTCCTTCATATTCAAAAACCAAACTAATCCCTAGATCTTTATATAAGTCTTTGGAAGATTTGTCTACTGGAACGCGTATCTCCTTCTCTATCAATACCCTTACCTCTGAATATTTAGGTCCCAAAAGCTCTTCCAGAATCTCTTCCGTGCTCCAATATCTTATGAGTTTACCCCAGATACCTACAAGCAAATCCCTTTTTTTTATGCCGGCCTTGTCTGCGCTGGAATTAGCCACGACCTCGCCTATTGCAAAAAGCCCCTGCTCCCCTACAAGAGAAAGGCCTATTGTATTCTTTAATGCCAGCTCTTTATCTTTGGGCGTGGGAGATGTCTCCTTATTCCTGTTTCTCCACCAGTCCATCACCATGCTCTGGCGCTCCAGCTCCTTCTTGGTCCGCCTTTCTTCATGGCGCCACATCTTTGCATGACTGGCAAGGTACCCTTCTCTCGCCTCCTTGTAGCTCGGATTCAATTCCATTGCCTTTTTGTAATAAAACGCCGCCTTGTCATACCAGCCCTTTGCATCATATTGCCTCCCAAGCTGCATAAAATTCTGCTCAGGCGTATCGTATTCGATCCTGTCGATATCTTCGCGCAAAATATCATTTTCACCGTCAATAGTACTAAGTGTAATCCTGTCCACGTACTCGTCGACAACCAAGCCCTTTGCCTTTTCCCCATTCTTCATAATAATAGTATCTGCAAAAAGGCTCGCCGTGACAATAAATATAAAAACTGCCACTATAACTATATAGCGCATATGGCTAAATATATCATAAATTCAAAGGAAATACAAGGGAGGGAGAATAAAGACGCGAGTCTATAAGCCGGGTTCTGTGTCCGCCTTTGGCGGACGATGGTCATCTATCTAGCCATGGCATTGCTGCCATGATCATGCAACCTACCCGTCCTGCCCTTTTGAACGGGCCATTCTATCAGCAGGACCTATTTGGTTTTGCTCCGCGTAGAGATTGCCGCGTTTCACCCTGAGAGACAGCAACGCATGCTTAAGCCTGTTACGTTGCTACTGCGCCTCCCAGACTCGTCTCTGTGGCTCTGGTCCGTCCCGAGCCGCCCTAAATTAACAATGAGCGGCGAGGGAGACGGGCGTTACCCGCTACGCTGCCCTGTGGAGCCCGGACTTTCCTCCCCTGGCATTACCAGAGGTAACCATCCGACTCGCGCCTTATTCAATTTTTAATGAGCTGCTAAATCTTGAATCTACTGCCTTGTTGGCAAGTTTATCTGCCGCAGAATTATCTCCCCTGGGTATAGAAACTACTTCCACCTTGTTAAAACCGCGGGAGAGATGCAAAAACTGCTCGTAATAGGGCCTGAGGTTTTCGTTCTTTACCCTGTATTCACCCCTGAGCTGTTTTGTCATGAGCTCACTGTCTGACTTTACTGTAACGCTTTCGTATCTATCTATCAATGCCTCCTGCAGGCCGTAAATAAGCGCTGTATATTCCGCGATATTATTTGTGGTATTGCCTATAAATTTAAACGATTTCTTGACGACACTCTTTTTCTCGTCGACAAAAACAAATCCTATGCCCGAAGGCCCTGGATTTCCTTTTGACGCGCCATCTACAAATATCTCAATTGACTTCGACATCGTCATCCACGTATAAGATCCTGTTACAGCTGCCGCAGGCAATGATCTCTTCCCTGATCTTTGCGGCGCTCACAACCTGTGGCGGCAGGTTCATGTGGCATCCGCTGCACGCCCCGTCTTTGACCTGCGTTATGGCAAGGCCGTCTCTATTTTTAAGCACTCTCTCGTATCTCGCCAGCACCTGTTTCCCGATATTGGGTACTATCTCATTTCGTTTTGAAGATAGTTCTGCAAGCCTGGCGTCAATCTCCCTGAGTCTCGCGCTGACCACGACCTTTTCCTTCTGGGCACTCGCTTCTCCTTTCTTAAATAACTCCTTTTCTTCCGCTATCTTTTTCTTGGCAGACTCAATTGCATCCATCAGCTTTAATATCTCTTCCTCGACAAGCGAATTGTCAGCCTTTATCCCCTGTATCTCTGTAAGCATCGTAGCGTATTCTTTATTGGTCTTTATCTGGTAGAGCTGGCCCTCGAGTTTCTTGATCTCGCCTTCCTTTTGCTGCAGACTTACTTCCCTGTCCTTTAATTTTACCTGCAACGCCTTTGTGCTTTCCTCTGCCTGCTGGATACCTATTTTTTTCGTCTCTAATTCTTTCTCTATTGTACTGATCTTGCTAGGCGCCTCGTTTTTCTCAGCAGTCAATACAAAGATCTCCCCGTCCACGACCTGGAGCTCTATCAAAAATCCAACCTGTTCCTTAATAGACTTTTTTTTTCCCATAAATTCCTTTACTGGTGGGCGATACTGGACTCGAACCAGTGACCTCTGCCATGTGAGGGCAGCGCTCCAACCAACTGAGCTAATCGCCCTGGTGGGCCCACAAGGATTTGAACCTTGGACACCCTGATTATGAGTCAGGTGCTCTAACCAGACTGAGCTATGGGCCCTAAAACTATAACTATCTTATTATCAATGAGTTACAAAAACGTGTTTCTTCTCTGCAATCCTCGATTTCGGCTCTGGTGTCCATATGGTGTCCATTCGCTTGTTTAAAATGTCCACTGCGCGCCTCTTATGGTCTGGTGATAAGTGAGCATATCTTAGTGTCATTTCAAGCGATTTATGGCCCATTAACTCCCTTACGGTGTTTAAGTCCACCCCAGACATCACAAGATGCGAGGCAAAAGTATGTCTTAAATCATGGAAACGGAAGTTTATAATACCAGCTTTTCTTAAGGCTGTAAAGAAAGATTTTCTTACATTTCTAAATGGCTTGCCATTCCTATCACAGAATACATAAGGACTATCTGGGTGTTTGGGCGTTCGTAGTAAAGCTGTCTTAACCATCTCATTTATAGGTACTTCCCTTTTCTCTCCGTTCTTTGTATTATAAAGGTATATAATCCCCAGCTTAAAATCAAGATCTTGCCATTTAAGGCCAAGAATTTCCCCTTTGCGCATACCTGTATTTAAAGCAACTACAATTATTGGTCTTAAACGCTTTGAGCACCTTGATAGGGCAGTATGCTAAACTTAGTTGAAACTCAGTAGAAATAAAGGCTGGGTTCTCCTATAATAGAGTTGATAACAATTCTATTAACCTTAAAATAAGGAAGGAGGAACCCATGCCCATGAATACTGTAGCAAAGAAACGCGGA
>JAHIPS010000035.1 GCA_018902915.1 Candidatus Omnitrophota bacterium
ACCCAAAGTAAATCTAAAAGCTTCGTTGACTCATAATTGATGTTACCGAATAATATAGCCCTCGAAAGGGGGTTATATCATGAGTCCCGGAGCAAGAATGGAATGTCTCGAGAGTATTTATCTACGTTATAAAAGAGCTTCCCGCAAAGAGAAGACGCTTATACTGAATGAATTCTGCACCACTTGCGGCTATCACCGTAAACACGCGATAAGATTACTCTGTAACTTTAAGCGCTTTACAAAGCCAAAGCCTAAAAGACGGGGTGCGCCTTCGATATATAATAAACCTTCTATCATGGGGCCGCTAAAACGCATGTGGCTTGCGGCGAATCTTCCCTGCTCCAAGAGGCTTAAAGTAATAATACGATTGTGGATGCCGGGCTACGCGAAAGAATACGGCGCATTATCATTGGACGTAATAAAAGCGCTTTACAGGATATCGCCACCCACTATCGATAGAATACTTAAGCCGTCACGAGCCAAATATAGATTAAGGGGACGATGCACCACAAAGCCAGGGACTCTGCTTCGTAAACAGATACCCATCAAAACCAATCAATGGGATGAATTCAAGCCCGGCTTTATTGAGGCTGATACTTTAGCTCACTGTGGAGAGTCCTTGACAGGAGACTTCGCGTATACCGTTGATGCCGTCGACATAGCTACTGGCTGGACCGAACAAGGGGCATCATGGGGCAAGGGCGAAGTAGGTGTATTGGCTGCTCTAAAAGACATTGAAGCTCGCATACCCTTCCCTGTACTCGGCTTTGATGCCGATAACGGAGGCGAATTCATCAATTATCACCTTTTGCGCCACTTCGCCGACAGGATTAAGCCTGTTCAGTTTACCCGCTCAAGACCATATCATAAGGACGATAACGCCCATGTTGAACAAAAGAACTGGACTCATGTCAGGCAATGGTTCGGATATCATAGACTCGATAAGCGTAAGATCGTCGTTATGATGAATGACTTATACCGAAGCGAGTGGAGACTCTATCATAACTTCTTCCAGCCGTCCACGAAGCTCATCGAGAAGAAAGTTATTGCCTCAAAGACCGTCAAGCGCTATGATAAGCCTAAGACGCCTTACGAGAGGGTCCTGAATTCGAAGTATGTCGCTACATCCGTGAAGCGAGTTCTCAAAGAACAATTTGATACATTAAACCCTTTCAGGTTACGGAAGGCTATTGAATCAAAGTTAAAGAGAATATTCGATTGCTTAAACCGATGATTTATCCACAATATCAACATTATTCACAAAGAGAAAAAGTCGCCCAAAAAGAGAAAGTTACTACTACTAAGAGTCAACAAAGCTTGGGTAACATTTATCTATGAGTCATTAGGCCTTCAGCCTTGCTTAAGTGTAAAGTTAGATGAGGAGTTTAGAGAGGAGCAGGGTGCCTTTTAGGGTGGATGGAGTGCCTGTGGGGGTTCTGAGGTCGAATTTCTTGATGGTTATGAGTAAAGGTGGCTTTATTAGCTCTGATGCGAATGTATTTATGCTGGAAAATGAGCCTTCTATCTGCAGTTCTATAATATATTCCTTATAATAGCCTTTATCAACAACTGGCCTTGGCTTTATATTGGCTGTTTTTACACCTGCTGAAAGCGCATGTTTTTCTATGTAACTCAAAATCCTTGAAAGCGTCCTGGTGGAAGAGGCATAACTATTATATTCTCTAATAATATCATTTCTATTCTCCAATAATCTCAAACCTTTCTTCAGGGCAATTTCATTTTTTATTATCTCATTATTAAAGCTATGCCATTTTTTGAAAAGCGGCTCTATTAAAAAATTATACGCTATCGCTAATACAATAATACCAGCAACAATAATAGATATATATTTTTCTCGCTTGGAAAGATTCATGGCTTTAACTGGCACCTTAGATTAAACTCTATTATCTCTTCTCCCTTTACCTTTTTCTTTGCAGCGTATTTAACTTCCACCTTGCTGAAATACTTGGAATTTTCCAGCCTTTTTACGTAATTTAGAACAGTGGCCATGGCATTTGAATTGCCTTTATAGAAAATATTATTTTTCCCATCATAATCCAGGCCTGAAATCGATATATCCTGCGGGACTGCTGTATGGAAATCGTCTAAAACCTTTATAATAAAACTGCCCTTTTCTAAATGGCCCTTTACAGCCTCGGTCTTTTTAAGGATCTCATCTAATCCTTCTATCCTCGCGTCCACTTCTTCTACCTTTGTAGAAATCTCGCCTATAATTTTGTTTTTCTGGTGGATCTTTGAATAAACCAAGGTAGAAAATAATATAATAACCGCTCCTATAAGAGAATATGTAACTATAGACTCGCGCCTCTTTTCTAAACCCTTTCTTTTGTGACTAATCTCCTTTGGCATAAGGTCGATCTGAGGCCCCAGATCAAGCAGGCTCAGATCCTGGCTATATTCATGAAACCTCACAGGAATAGTGAACTGGGCTTTTATCTTTTCTATTTTATCGTCGATATTCACACCTGAAGGGTATACTATGATTATATCTTCTATTTCAGGATTTACCTTTTTTCTCTTATAGGCTAAAATTGAACGCTCTGTCTCGCCCAAAAATGCGTGCCTATCCTTAAAACCCCTGGAAGATATCAACCGTGAACGATCTATTATCATTATCTCTGAATCCCCTTCTCCAACATGAATAATAAGGCTTACCTTATCATGACTTACCACATTTTCTTTTAACAAAAATAGGTATAATAATTCACTATGCAGTCTTATGCTGTCTACATAAGAAGCTTCACGAATCTTCTCCTCTATCATATCCTTAATAACAACTGTTAACATGAGCGATGAAAAACCTTCTTTATGAGAACCAAGATTCCTGAAGCTGATTATCAGCTCATCTTTTGGATGCGGGATCTCTTTGGCGATCTGGAATTCAGCCATTTTCGCGATCTCAGATTCATCTAGAGATGGCACATCCACAAACTTAACAAAGACCTGATACCGCGGTACGACTATCAATACTCCCTCCAATGGTAAATTTTTCCTGATTTATCAACTACAGCTTCTATGGTTTTGAGTATGTCTTTATCTTCTGATAAAGAGGCCTTTACACATATGCGGAAATAATCAGACTTTACAACGAATAAATCTAAATTTAAATCTCCTAATCCCGAAAGATTATTAATCTCAGTTTTATCTTTAAATATAACGCCATTTTCTCTATGCTCCAGTATAATCGGAACCAAATCTTCTTTATCATCTTCTATAACTGCCCTGAGCACCTCCTCGCTGGCTGTATTTATGTTTACCTCTTCGTCTGTCCCTCGATAAATAGAAACAAAATCTTTAATCTTTGCGTAAGTCTCATTGGTCATACTCTCGTCAACCAAAAACAATTCTTCCATAAACTCAAAGGCATTATAATGCTTTACCTTATATTTCAATATCTTTTCCGCTAAAGTTGCCTCAACCCCTAAATCCTCAAGATTTTTCAGTGTGCAATTATTCAGATTTAATTTAGCCATTTCATCAGATGCACTGTAGAACACCGTGTCGCCTCTTAAGGTGAATTTCTTTTCTTTATCTAGATTTTCATAGAGATTCTCATTATTTTTAAGCTCTACCAGCATCTTCATCACACCTGCCTTTGCAAGGTAGGTGGCCTTTATGCTATCAGTTTCGTATTTTGCCAGCCTTACATCAGTAGATGCCCGACGAGAAATAATTATACTGAGGATAGTCAGGATAATCAAGACCCATAATGTAAATATCAAGATGCTTCCGGTTTTCTTCATTGTATTCTAAAATCCGGCTGTTTAAGAAAAATGGTCTTGCTGTAAATCTCTTCATCCTCTAAAGAAATCCTCACGCCAAAAGGAAGGCTGTCTTCATTCCAAGAATCCTTCCATTCGATATCTCCAGATATAGCAGCATATTGAAATCTGATAGACTTCATCGGAGGCGATATCTCTTTTTCTTCTTCGCCTTTTGTTCTTAAGATACGGCTCGATCCGCTATATTCGTCTTCATTTACGCTATAGGTAATTGTATAAACTTCGTCTGAGATAACTAAAGGAAAGGACATATTTTTTGATGTGCCTTTAAATTTAGCGTCAGAAAAAAAGAAAGTGTTTTTCAGCTCCTTCTCCATCTTTAAAAATACCAGGCGTATCTCCTGCAGGGATTTTTCTCCTTGAGCGCGCTTCCAACTCCTTATGCCCATGTAAAAAACACCATATACTGCTACTATTACAATGCTAAATATCGTTACGCTGATTATAAGCTCAATAAAGGTAAAACCGTTTCGTTTCATAAATATGTAAATATCGCGAAATCATGCTCTTTCGAACCCTGATCCCATGAAAATTTTAAACTGACCTCGTGAAAAAAATCTTCCTCTGCCTTAGCTATATCCAGGGCCCAGGAAAAATCAGAGTACTTTCCTTCTGAAAAACCTTCTTCTATGTCAGAATAAGAGACTTCGAATATCTTTTCTTCAAGAAGCAGGCCTGCCCTGAAATAATCTTCTGAGAGGTCTATTGCCCTTATAGCTCTCGTAAAAGAACTTATTATCAATACAAGGCAAACTGAAAGAATCGCAGCGCTAACTAATACCTCTAGCAATAAAATCCCTTTATTCTTCTTCCCAATTAACAATGTCATCGCCTCCGCCTTCTGCGCCATCAGGGCCATAAGAATAAAGGTCATAATCAGGGCTATGCTCCCCCGGGGTTCTGTATATATAAGGATTCCCCCATGGATCTTTTACGCTTCTCTTTAGATACGGCCCTTTCCAGTTTGCATCTGAGCCTGATTTTGCCTTTAAGGCATTCAGGTCAGGCGGGTATTGGCCATTATCCAGCTCACACAGATCAAGCGCTACTGCAATATTGGCATTGATATCTGCTTTTGCAGCAGCGATCCTTGCTTCCTCTGACCGGCCCACAAGCCTCGGCACAACCAGTGACGCAAGCACCCCTATAATGATTACCACGAGCATGAGTTCGATTAAGGTAAAACCTTTTGTATTTTTCATGATTGCCCCCTGTTTTATGAGATTGCTTTGTCCCGTTCCAAATCAAAGATTTGGAACGGGACACGGTCGCTTCGCTCCTCGCAATGACAGGCCAACGTGTCATTGCGAGCGAAGCGAAGCAATCTCTTCTTAATGCGCTGTCAGCGAGATTTGAAATACAGGTAAAAGCATCGAAATAACAATGAAACCGACCACTACTCCCATGATCAGGATTATAGCCGGCTCTAAAAGAGAAGAGAGTATCTTGATCTTTCTGTCGCTCTCGAGCTCGTAACTCTTTGCGGCCTTAAATAAGGTCTTGTCCAGCATCCCACCCTCTTCTCCTATCGTCGCCATATTTACGATAAACTGAGGAAAGCTGGTATTCTTTTTTATTGCAGCTGCAAGGGATGAGCCTTCCCTGACATCATTATAAATCCTAAGCGTCTCGTTTTTTATAACCTCATTCTCGATTACATCAGAGGTAATCTTTAATGCAGAAAGAATCGCTACGCCATTTTTAAGAAGCATTGAAAGTGTGCGCGAGAATCTAGCAAGCTCACTATCCTTTACTAACGCTCCAATAATAGGCAATTTTAATTTGAACCTATCTATAATACCTTTGGGCTTGGTTTTTGCAATAAAAAATACGAAACCAACTACAAAAATGGCCAACAATATCCAGTAATTCCTTATAAAATCGCTAAATCCAATAAGGATCCTCGTCGGAAGAGGCAGGGCCTCGCCCATCTCAACGAACATATTGGCCAATTTTGGAATAACAAATCCCGTTAGAATAAATATTGTGCCGGCGCCTACAATTAACATCAACATTGGATATGCCAATGCAGCTAATACCCTGGATTTTACATCCTCTTCTTTTTCCAGAAAATCTGCGATATTATTGAGCACATCTCTAAGCATGCTCCCTGCTTCACCTGAACGAACAAGATTTACATACAGATTTGAAAATACGCGGGGGTAGTCTTTTAAGGATTCGGAAAAGGTATTGCCATCCCTTACCTTTTCCCTGATACCCTTTATAATCTCTTTCAACCCCGGCAGCTCTATTTGATTTTCAATTATATTTAATGCCTCGTACAGGGCCAGGCCTGAATCTAAAAGCTCTGAGAGCTGCCTTGTAAAAATCGCCAGGTCTTTTGCTTTTACGGGTTTTCTTTTTTGTACAGTAACGCTCGAAACCTCTTTAACCCATATAGGATAATAACCCTGCTGTATTAGCTGTTTTATAGCCGAGGCCTCTGAATCAGCCTCAATCTTGCTTTCTATAATTTCCTTCGGCCCTTTTTTCGCCTTGTATATAAAATGAGGCATTTAGTCTTCCTCCGTAACCCTGATTATCTCATCTATAGTAGTAAGGCCTTTTTTTACCTTTTCCCATCCATCCATACGCAAAGTACGCATGCCTAATTCCAGAGCCTTTTTCTTTATCTGGTCAGCAGATGAGCGGTGAAGAACTAGTTCGCGGATCTCTTCATGCATAAGCAAAAACTCATATATGCCTGTGCGGCCCCTGTAACCTGTAAACTTGCAGGACTCGCAGCCTTTTCCTTCGAAAATAGTTACCTTGTTTATATTTTTCTCCTTTATCCCAAATCCCTTTAAAATATCTTTGTCAGGTTTTTTTTCAACCTTACAATTCGGACATATCAACCTGACAAGACGCTGCGCGACAAAACACTCGACAGAACTCGCAGCAAGATACGGCTCCACGCCCATGTCTAATAAACGCGCCACGCCACCTGCAGCATCATTTGTATGCAGCGTACTAAACACCAGGTGTCCTGTCAGGGCAACACGAATCGTTATCTCTGCTGTCTCAAAATCCCTGACCTCACCAACCATCATGATATCTGGATCATGGCGAAGCATTGAGCGCAGGCCTGCTGCAAAACTAAGCCCAATGCGGGGGTGGATCTGGATCTGCGTCACGCCCTTTAATTGATATTCTATCGGGTCTTCTATGGTGATGATCTTTTTGTCTTTGTTATTTATCTTGGATAAACACGCGTAAAGCGTGGTGGTCTTTCCACTACCTGTAGGCCCTGTTACAAATATGATTCCGTGCGGCTTTTTAATAAGGCCTTCCGTGATCTTTTGATCATAAGAAGAAAGTCCGAGGTTCTTCAGGCTATACAGCATGGCGCCGCTTAAAAGCCTGATATCAACGCTTTCCCCAAACTGCGTGGGAAGTATGGATATCCTCAAATCCAGCTCTTCCCCTCCTACCTTGATCTTTATCCTCCCGTCCTGCGGGAGCCTGCGCTCAGCAATATCCAGGCTCGCCATGATCTTTATCCTGGAAACAATAGCAGCCTGAAAATATTTTATATTCTGCGGGATAGGGATATCATACAAAACACCGTCTACCCTGTATCGTACCTTAAGCTCATCTTCATATGGCTCAATATGGATATCCGTAACCCTGTCTTTAACCGCCTGCACCAAGATCTGATTTACAAATTTTATAATCGACGCGTCCTCTGCAAGATCCTCTATATCCTCTGTTTTCTTTGCTGATAGCTCTATATCTTTAGCCATCTCGCCCGTATCCACGATCTCTTCTATGGTCTCTGCGCCAATACCATAGTATTTTCTGATGGCCTCGGTTATGTCTGACTCAGTTGCCAATAACCCAACCACATCACAGCCAAGAAGAAGCCTCAGGTCATCCAGCAACCTGATATCTAAAGGGTCTGAGACAGCAACATTCAAAATATCTTTGTCAAATTTTACCGGCATGAGCTTGTAATGGCAGGCATATCTGGCAGGGACCTTTTCAAGGACATTGGGATCAATAGTGAGTTCTTTTATTTTAACATACTCTATCCTCAACTGCTCGGCAAGAACAGGATATAGTTCTTCTTCGCTGATAAAACCGAGCTTTACCAGAGTAGTTCCAAGAAACTGGCCTGTTTTCTCATGCTCCTTCAAACCTTTATCTAATTCCCGACGAGAAATCAGGCCTCTCTGGATCAGTCGTTCACCTAAGAGTATTGTTCTTTTAATCGGCATCTTGTGTGTGCATTATGTAATTGGGCTCGGCATAGACTACATTAGGGTCTTCTTCATAGGCCTGTACAAGCCCCATTATGTCAATATCTTCAGCAAACTCTAGTATATATATATTTGATAGATCTCTTACTGGCTTTGTTTTAAATACTCTCTCTATGGAGACTACTTCGTATTTCTCGTTAAGCTCTAATATTGACTCAGCAATAAGTTTCTCCTCTTCATCAAAGGCCTCTGGTTTAAATTTTACTACGATTTCACCGGAGACATGCGTGGTGGGATATGTAGTAGCATCAACTTCGTCCTCTGCTTGCTCCTGACAGCCACAATTTGATTGAAGAATAAAGATTGAAATGATACCTAGAAGAAAGAAACTAAATCTTCTCATCAGGTAGGATTTTATCACAAAAGATATGCTATGACAATATAAAAGAACTCGTTAAAAAGGTGAGTTTAAATGGGTTGACTGTTAACGGAGGTTGGGCCAGTTTTCGATTATTCGTGTCTTTTGTAAATATTTTTCTACTAATGCATCATATCTTTGCTGATGATGAACTTGACCTGAAATCAAGCTCTTATTTTTTGATCTTATATAATGCTTGATGACCTGTTTATACTCATTAATATGGCCTGCATAACTGCCTGATATAAAAGTTCTAGTTTTACTTTTTGGTTTTGTTTCAGGCGAATCTGCTATATTTTTCTCTTCTTTAACAGGGGAAATTTCTCCGGGCTCACTATGTCCAGGTATCAACTTTACAGGTACCTCTTTTTGTAAAGTCTGCTCTGGCGGTTGGTCTACATCATTTACAATAATAGTGATATCCTCTGAATCAGTAAGCTCGCCATCTGTAACCTCAAAGTGAACATTCTCATGCACGCCGGACTGTTGGTCTGTCGGTGTCCAACTAAAGGTACGAGTTATTTCATCAAAGCTTGCACCCTCTGGAAGATTAGAGGCTGAGTAAGTAAGTTCATTTCCATCTGGGTCAGTGGCGGAGATGGTGAATTCTAGTAAATCATTTTCATCTACGGATCTATCGCCAATAAAAGATAAAACTAGCGGCTGGGTTGATATTTCATTTTGTACGTTAATCTGAATTGTATCGCCTGAGGTTAAACCTCCTGTATCTCTTATACGAGCTTGAAGATCGTATATTCCATTTGGTAGATTGGTTGTATCCCATACAAGTGAATATGGCGCAGTTGAACTAGAGCCAATTTCTGTGATGCCTGCAAAGAATCTAACCTCCTCTATTCCTTTATCATCATTCGCATCTACAGTGATAGTGATTATGCCAGTTACTGTGTCACCGTCATGAGGAGATGTTATGGTGATTTGAGGTGGTTGGTTAGGGGCTTGGTTCTGGACTGTGACTACGATTATATCTGAAGATATCTGATTTTCAGTGTCTTGTGCAACTACTTTTATAGTATGAG
>JAHIPS010000001.1 GCA_018902915.1 Candidatus Omnitrophota bacterium
CAAAAAGGCATCCTTCTCTGGAAAGGAAAACCAATCTATGAAGAAATATGACCTTCAAGAAGCAATTACCAAAAGAAAAATTATACCTTTTTCTGATGGTCCAAAAGCCGCGCCTAAAGAAATAAAAACAGCCAAAGAAGATTTACAAGATGCTAAAGATGTTTTAGAGCTAGGGAAGTTTAAGTTAGCTACTGGAACTGCCTACTATGCTATATTTCATGCCTCAAGGGCGCTCCTTTATAAGAAAAAATATCGAGAAAAGAGTCATATACAACTTGCGTTAGCAATAAAGGCCTTTTATATTGATGAAGGTCTTCTTCCCCAAGAATATTATGATAACTTTATTCAGGCAATGGATCTTCGTGAGATGGCAGATTATAAAGCAAAATTTTCAAAGCAAGGAGCAGAAAGAAATATTCATTCCGCAGAAAACGCTATTAAACTATCAGAACTCCTCCTAAAGAAGCCCAATAATAGCTCATAAAAACTAAGGGAACCCCTCCCGAACGTCGCAAAAGTCCAAGCCCTCACTTTCCCTTCTCGACGATAAAATAGACCTGGCCGGGTTCCCAACGTCGCAAAAGTGTTACTTTTGCGACAGTCTACTAACATCGGAAATCAGCGATGATTACCAGACGCGCCGTAAGGCGGGGCTGGTAATCATCGCTGCATTGATTTGTTATCTGTTTTTATGTTATAAGCTCTGTCTTAGTTCAATTATCTTTTGGGTTCTCCATGCATCCAAATTATCAGTTCCTTTTCCTTTAAAAAAATAGCCTATTACAGTTGTGCCATATGCTCTGTTATTTCTTATTTGATATACTACAACAGGATCGTAGACTGACCTCTCGCTAGGTCTTAATATAGCAGATTCTTCTGGTTGATGGACTTCTGCGATATCTGAATTTTGATTTAGTGCACTCGACAACCCGATTCCCCGATCACCACCCCTTCCAAAGGAACCATATTTAACAGCTGTTTCAATTTTCACCTTTCCGTTGTCTCTTTTTTCGTCTTTAAACCCTTTTCCGTTATCTATAATTGAAATTTTGGAAAAATCATGTTTTTTTTCAACAACTATTAAAGTAATTCCATCAGAAACATGTTGAAGTGCAGAATTTTCTAAAATAAGACCAATAAATATAGTTTCTTTAGAGGAAAGGCCATTAAAAAAAATTTCGGCCTGTTTTCTTAACAAAGGATTCTCTGAACATCGATAGTTAAACTTTAATCCTTTTCTAGCCGCATCATTAGTCGTACTACCTGCAACTACCCAAACCTGAATTCCTTTCTTTGCCCTTATTTGTTCAACAATATTATTAAAGGCTGTCCAATCTCTATTAGATTCCCCTGCTGGTCCCATAGCTATCCTAGCATTCTCTATTAATTGTTCGACTGTTACAGCTGAATTTCCTGCCAAAAAAGGACGCAAGCAATATTTTGGAATAGAACAAGCATAAAGGGAGCTTTCTACTAAGAATAGAAAGCTTATTATTATCAATATCAGTCTTAGTCTAAATATTTTTTTGTTAATCATCATTTCCTCAGATAACTCCGAGAGGAGCGAACTTTGTATAAAAAGCGGAACAAACGAAGTTTGTGTAGCGTTTATGCGAAGTTTCGCCCTTGGTTAAATCTCACCACACTTAATTAATGAAACAATCTGAGATTTTACGTCTTCCTTGTCTCTCCTATTCATCAATATGCCAATGTTATCATATTGCCCAAAAGGAACACGTAAAGAATCTCTATAGACAGAAAGGGAATAAGATGTATTGGTAAGTAAGCATAATATACCTATGATAAATAATATAGTTTTCAATTTAATAGCTTTATTAAACTTCATCATAATCCACCCAAAAAAATAGCCTCCTCCTTTGATAATAATTATACCATATAAAAGGTGGATTTCAAAGGAGTATTCCTGGCACGCTTTTGGCACGCAAACGCTCAAAAATCTGTCCAAAATGGCTATGTAACCGGAGGTAACTGAACACAACTGAAGGTAACTAAACGTTGACTTTTTAAGGGGTTACGGAATTTGTGCGTAAATGGGGATTTTCCCGTATAGTATCCCACCTTCCGTACCAGATTATTACGATTATAAAGAAAGTTCCTGGAGGGATCCGAATTTTAGTCCGACAGGTATAGCAGTAAGAAGTCCTACTCCGGGTTTATCAAAATCCATACCTTCATCTTTTGCCAATTTTACTATCTCCCTTACAGAATACTCATCTTTGGCAAAACCAAATATCGCATAGCTATAACGCTTATTGTATTCTAATGCTTTTCTTAAGCCCGCGAATATAGGCACTTCAAAAGCAAGCGTCCTTCCCATATTCCTGCCCTCTACGACTACTGCGTCATTTATTCCAGCCTCGACAAATAAAGTAAGCATGTCATCTAAAAAATCCTCATTATATAAGATCATTGCTATAAAATACATTGCTATCGTCCTCCTGATCTATTCAAAGCTCCTCTGTTTTCCTATTTCCCCCGCCCTTTTTATGGCAAATTTAGTAGTTAAAGGACCTATTAATTCAAAAAATATCGTAGTGCCGGCCACTGTATTTATAACTAATGTTGCTACCTGATTTCCTATATCATTCAAATTCGAAAATTCTTTGCCCACCATGATAGATAAACCTATAGCTACACCAGCCTGTGAAAGTATTCCAAGGCCCAAGTATTTTCTTATATTTTTATGCATTTTCATGATAGTCGCGCCAAACCATGCCCCGCTTATAAGACCAAACGAACGGCCTACGATATATAATAGCCCTATAACCCCTATCTTGGGCAGATAATTTAGCTGTAAGTGGGCTCCTGCTAAAACAAAAAACAGGATATAAAGCGGGGGTGTTACAAAATGCAAAGCTTCATAAGTGCGGCGGCTGCCCTTTAGGAAAGTATTGGCAATTAACATGCCTAATGCCAGATTAGCTAAAATCAAGGAAAAATTAAAGAAATTCGCCAGTCCTGAGCATACAAATACAAATCCCAGCGCAGCGATTAAAATTTCGGTCTTTGCCCGCATCCTTCTGATAAAAAAATTCAATATTAATCCCAGCAAACTTCCCAATATTATAGCCCCTAATATCTCAATTACAGGCCTGCCTATCATTTCCTTTATGTGCATATGTTCCTGAGAAATAGCTATTTTTGCCATGCAGGTAGCAAATGCGTATATCATTATAGCTAAACCGTCGTCCAATCCCACTACTGTTAAAAGGGCATTTGTAAGCGGTCCCTTTGCCTTATTTTCCTGAAGAACAACCACTGTCCCGGCAGGCGCACTTGCAGGCGCCATAGCTGCCAAAAGAAGCGCTATATAAATCTTATGCGTGAAGAAATACACTAAAAATAAAACCGCAAAAAAGGCAAAAAAGCTCTCGGTAAAGACAACAGTTAAGATACCCTTGCCAAGCTTTTTTAAAATACCCAGCCTTATCTCGCTTCCTATGGTAAATGCCACTACGCCAAGCGCTATATCGCTTATAATCCCCATCTGATGCATATACTCTATCTTCAGGATGTTCAAGACAGACGGCCCAAGCAATAGACCCGCTAGAAGATAGCCGATTACCGCCGGAAACTTAAAGCGATTGCTGAGTTTACCGCCTATATAACCCAATATTATAATTACACCTAAAAATAGGATCATCGCGATCTGACCTGGTCCTTAAATGTTTTTATCGTTCTTTAGAATACTCAAGGCGTCTTTCTCTGTTTTTATATTATATAACGCTTCTTTGTTTTTAGGGTTGCTTATAACCTTTACCATACGGGCTATAGTGGCCAGATACCCTGGCGTGTTTCTATAAGGCGCTATTATCAAAAATATATAACGAACAGGCTCTTTATCGGGCGCGCTAAAATCAATGCCTTTCTCCAGCATGGCAAATTTTATCACTATCTCCTTAACAAGTTTTGTGCGGGCATGCGGCAAGGCCACACCTTCTCCTATGGCTATGGTTCTTAAATCTTCTCTTTCCATAACGGCTTTGAATATTTTATCCTTATTCTTAAATTTAAGTCTTCTCACGATCTGGTATATGGCGTCGTTTCTGTCTTTTGCCTTTAGGTCCAGGTAGATATCTTTCTCTTTTAAAAATTTTAGATAACTCATAAAACGCCTCCTTATGAAAATAAAAAAACTCCTACTGTAATATTGCAGTAGGAGTTACTTATGCCTAATAGGCACATAAGGCGAACCCCATCGCCTTGTTATATTTTACTACTTTCCAGCATTAAGTCAATATAAATTATCCTGCGATCCTGGCACACTTTTGGCACGCAAAAGTCCAACTGCCTGGACGCCTCGGCAAATTCCAGAGATTCCTTTTTTTCCCTGGCCATGCGCTTGTCAAAAAGACTCATGATATCCCCTCCCGGTAAAATTTTTCTTTTTTCTCTGCCATATCCAGCAGATATTTACACGGCTTGAAGCGCTCGGCGTTCAATTTATTCTCAAATCCTATAAGGCCTTCCGTTATGTTCTCAATGCCTACAGCGTCAGCATACCTTAACAATCCTGCGCGGAACTTCGGAAAACCTGTCCCCATTATCATGCCTATATCTATAGTCTGAGGCCTGTCCGCCACCCCTTCCTCCAGGCACCTTGCCGCCTCATTTACCATGACATAAATCATCCTCTCAAGAGCTGCGCCTTCCGAGATCGCCTGTCCTGCGCCATGTTTAACAAGCCTGCTTATTTCAGGATTCGGCTTCTTCTTATTTTTGCCTTTATAGATATAAAAACCTGCCTTTCCTTTTTTGCCGAGGAGGTTTTTCTCTTTGACCTTTTCAAGCACAGGAGCGATCTTCATCCTCGCGCCATATGCTGCCTCAAGTATCTTGATTACCTTATATCCTACGTCAATACCAACCTCGTCAATAAGCTCAATCGGCCCCATCGGCATGCCAAACCCGCGTGCGATCCTGTCGATCCGCTCCATCTCCATGCCCTCGCCTATCAAATATCCAGCCTCATTAAGATAAGAGAGGAGGATCCTGTTTATCAAAAATCCCGGCACATCCTTTACGACTATCACAACCTTGCCTATCCTTCTTGCAAATGCGATAAGCGTGGCCAGCGTCCTGTCGCTGGTCTTCTCGGATCCGATCACCTCGACAAGAGGCATCCGGTGCACTGGATTAAAAAAATGCAGCCCTCCTACCCGCTCAGGCGCATCCGCGGCCAATGCCATATCTATCACAGGGAATGATGAAGT
This sequence comes from Candidatus Omnitrophota bacterium, assembly GCA_018902915.1. Classification (GTDB taxonomy): domain Bacteria; phylum Omnitrophota; class Gorgyraeia; order Gorgyraeales; family Gorgyraeaceae; genus JAHIPS01. Next base: position 5,235 of record JAHIPS010000001.1, read on the forward strand.
GTTTGACGCAAATATCGCGCCGGGCGAGGAAACCTGGCTCAATTCCTTAAGCACTTTCTTCTTTACGTCTATATTTTCCACCACCGTCTCGATTACAAGGTCCGCATTCTCAAAGCCGCGATAGGTCACGGAAGGCGAGATAAGCCCTAATTTATATTCTGCCTGATGCCTTTTAATCTTTCCCTTCTTAATGTCGTATCTGAAAATGCCCGAGGCTGTCTTAAGGGCGTGTCTCAGCGCTTCGTAATTTATATCCTTTATCCTCACCGGAATATCACGATAACTCAATAGCTGGGCAATACCGCCTCCCATAATACCCGCGCCAACGACCCCGCATTTATTGACCGGCAGGGGTTCGACCGCGGAATCCACCCATTGAAGTTTTTTATACTCCTCGTTGAGAAAAAATACCTTTATAAGATTTTTGGATACGTCTGTTACGGCAAGTTCGCTGAACGCCTTTGTCTCCAGGCGAGATCCTATTTTGACAGGCCTTCCGTACGTACACTTTATCAGGTCAAGTATCTTAAGAGGCGCTGGATAAAATCCCTTTGTCCTTTTAATGACATTCTTTCTTGCCTGGCTAAAAACAATCGAGCGACCCGGAATCGTATCTTCAAGGAATTTCTGAACAAGTTTCTTCCTGCGCCCTCTTTTTACGTGTATCCTGCGTTCCAGGATCCCATGGACAAAATCAATGGTATCATCTATCAACCGCGCCTCAGGAAACAATCTATCCACAATGCCGTATTTTAAAGCGTCTTTGGCTGAGATTATATTTCCGGAAAGGATCATCGTCAGAGCACGCGTCAGCCCGATAAGCCTGGGCAGTCTCTCTGTCCCTCCCCATCCAGGTAAAATACCTAATTTCACCTCAGGGAGTCCTATCTTGACCTTATCGCTGAAACTGGAGACCCTGTATTTACACGCAAGGGCTAACTCTAATCCTCCGCCCAGACATACGCCGTTTATTGCCGCTACAGTGACTAAATCCAGGTCGTGAAGCCTGCCAAAGATCTCCTTGCCGGCATCTACTTTTTCCCTTGCCTCTTCTTTTGAATATATGCGCTCTATCTCTTTTATGTCCGCCCCTGCGATAAATATGCCGCTTTTTATGCTTGTAATAACAAGGGCTTCTACGCCTGGATTGCCTGCAAGTTCATCTATTGCAAGGGAAAATTCCTGCATTGATTCCGAATTCAGCACATTGACCTTTGAATCAGGCTGATCAAATTCAAGGATGGCAACTTTATCTTTTATTTTTAAATTAATGGACTTCATTTTATCTCTCCAGGATAATCGCGTCGCCGTTTACATTGAGTTTATTTATATCTATTTCGTCTGTGGTTGGAGCAAGAAGTCTGAGGCAGGCAATCACCTTAGTATGGTGCCGGAGGTGGGAGTCGAACCCACACGAGGGGTTACCTCACACGATTTTGAGTCGTGCGCGTCAGCCAGTTCCGCCACTCCGGCATATACTCAAGTTGACAAAATTGACAATGTCAGATTTGTCAACTTGGGAAGCTATGAATCTCCCATGTTCCTGAATTTTTCGTAGCGCTTTTCCAGTAATTTATCTACGGAAATGTCTTTGAGTTCCTTCAATGCCTTTTTTATGCACTTCTTTACTGCCTGGGCTGCCTTTTCAGGATCGCGGTGCGCGCCGCCTAATGGCTCAGGGATTTCACCGTCGATAATCTCAAGTTCTATCAGGTCCTTGGCAGTGAGTTTCAGGACTTCTGCTGCCTCAGGCGCCTTTAACCTGTCCTTCCATAAAATAGCAGCGCATCCTTCTGGGGATATGACCGAGTAGTAGGCATTCTCCATCACGTAAACCCTGTCGCCTATGCCTATGCCGAGCGCGCCTCCTGAGCCGCCCTCGCCAATTACAATCACGATAATCGGGACGCGCAGCAATATCATCTCCCGTAAATTATGCGCGATTGAATTTGCCTGGCCCCGCTCTTCAGCGCCTATACCAGGATACGCGCCAGGCGTGTCTATAAAGGTAACTATAGGTACGCTGAATTTATCAGCGAGCTCCATGAGCCTCATTGCCTTGCGATACCCCTCTGGATGCGCGCTGCCAAAATTTCGCATGAGGTTTTCTTTGGTATCTTTGCCTTTTTGATGGCCAAGCACAAGGACCTTTTCCCCGTCTACCTTTGCAAACCCGCCGATGATAGCCTTGTCGTCATGGAACATCCTGTCGCCGTGGAGCTCGATGAAATCCACCATTATCATATTTATGTAATCCATGGTGTATGGCCTTTTAGGGTGTCTTGCAAGCTGGATCTTTTGCCATGGCGTGAGCGCCTCATAGACCTCCCTTTTTACCTTTTCAAGACGCGTTTCTAATGTTTTTATTTCGCCTTTTAGGTCTATCGAGCCGTCAGCCGCAAGATTCTTTAGCTCCGAGATCTTGAGCTCCAGCTCCAATATAGGTTTTTCAAAATCCAACCCACCTGCCATAAAGATCACTCCATTATGGTAACTTCGATCCCGACAGGGATTATTGTGAAAAGCTCTTCGACGTCGGAATTGTACATCCTTATACACCCTTGAGTTGCCTGCGTGCCCACACTTTTAGGATCAATGGTGCCGTGGATCCCGTATCCCTTTTTAGAAATCCCGAGCCAGCGCGAACCCAATATATTGTCAGGACTTTCTGCCGGGACTATTGCATTCTCTTTATACCACACAGGATCTTTCATTTTATTGACTATAGTGAATGTGCCTATTGGCGTAGATCCGCTCTTGCCTGTTGAAACAGGATAGACCTTTATAATATTATCGTCGTCGGAAAAAAGCGTCAGGACATTCTGGGATTTATCGACCAATATCTTGTATTTTGCCGTCGAGACCTTGAGTTTCGAGCGCGCCTGTATCATGTCGCCCTTCAATGAATTCGAGGCCTTTATAAGATCGACTGTGGTGCCAAATTTTTTCGCGATCTTTAAAAGCGTATCGCCTGGCTCCACTTTGTATAGCATGTCCTCATCTGTAATAATAGAAGAAAAAAGTATTTTCACATTGAGCCTGCCCAGGCTTTCCTGCGCCTCTAATATATTCTCGACATTCTGGTATTTAGTCAGTATCAATTGATAGAGGTCCCTTGCATTGACAAGGTCGTCTTTTCCTTCATACGCCTTTGCAATATCAAAATAGACTTTTCCCAACGCGGCTGAATCAGGATTTTCAATTGCGATCCTGTCCAGCTCTTTTTCTGCCTCGCCGAGATCGTCTTTCAAGATCGATCCTTTTACAGATCCTAGATCAAGGGTGGATTTTGTCTCGTCTCTGGTCTTGCTGCAGCCGACACCGACGAATACAAAAACCAACATCAATAGAATATGCGCACCTAAAATTTTATTGTTCACCTTGCCTCCTCTTTTTATTGATAACAAAATAGCGCCACGAGAACGCCCAGTGCGGCGCCTGCAAACACCTGTATCGGCGTGTGCCCTAAGAACGCTATGAGGCGTTTCTGGTTGATGCCTTTATTCAGATATATATCCTCTATGATCTTATTGAGGATCTCTGCCTGTTGCCCGCTCTGCCTGCGTACGCCCTGCGCGTCAAACATCGTGATAAAGGCGAAGAAAAAGGCGATTGCAAAAAATGGCGAGGAAAAACCAAAGGTCAGGCCGACGGCAGTGGCCAGCGCTGACACAGTGGCAGCGTGAGAACTCGGCATGCCGCCCGCTCCCACAAACCACTTGAAGTTAAACCGCTTCTCGCGTATGACGCCAATCGTCACCTTTACAGTCTGGGCAAAAAGCCAGGCCATGGCCACTGTCAGAAATATCTGGTTTTTTCCTATCTCGACAAAAAAATACACACGACCCCCTTTGGTTGTCCTATTATTATATATAATAGATATGGCCTATGGCAAGGAAAAAGATAGAGATTGCTGAAAAAGTCCTACCATTGTCATTCCCGCGAAAGCGGGAATCTATTCCCTTTCTCCGTCGACAAAAATATCTTTTATCGTCGATAAAATGCTTGTTTTTCTCGTATTTTGTGGTAACATATTGGTAAGTAAG
>JAHIPS010000036.1 GCA_018902915.1 Candidatus Omnitrophota bacterium
CGTAAAGGGCGAGCCGCCCATGCACGTCAATTTTATTTGATGAAAGACATAATTATTCCCAAATCCTATAATTACATAGCCGCCTTTTTGACGCTCGGGTGCAATTATCGCTGCAGCTATTGCATAAACTATTTTGAGAATGGCAGGTTTGAGAAGAATATACTAAGCGGTGAGAAGTGGGTACATGGGCTCAACAGGATCGTCTCCCGGGACGATCTGCCTGTTACATTGCAGGGCGGAGAGCCGAGCCTGCACAAGGATTTTATTTTTATATTGAATAATATAAAGTTGTCGTTAAAGATAGACATCCTTACAAATATACAGTTTGACGTGGATGAATTTATAAAACAGGTCAAGCCGAACCGGCTTAAAAGAGACGCGCCTTACGCGTCTATAAGGGTTAGTTATCACCCTGAGGTAATGCGGTTGGATGAGACGCTTTCAAAGACCTTAAAGATGCAGCATGCCGGGTTTAGCATCGGCATATGGGGCGTTATGCATCCTGCGCAGAAGGCTATTGTTTTAGAGGCGCAGGACAGGGCAAAGGAGATGGGCATTGATTTCAGGACAAAGGAATTTTTAGGGGATTCCGACGGCTCTCTGCATGGCACCTATAAATACGAAGGCGCGTGCGATAAAAAATTCAAGAAGAAATGCCTGTGCAAGACCACTGAGTTTATAGTCGGGCCGTCCGGCGCAGTGTATAAATGCCACGGCGACCTTTATGAAGGCCGCGAGCCCGTTGGGAGCATCCTCGACCCTGAGTTTGAAATGCGGGACGAGTTCAGGCCGTGCGACTGGTACGGGCATTGCAACCCCTGTGATATAAAAATCAAAACGAATAGGCACCAAGTTTATGGATGGAATAGTGTAGAAATAAAATTCCCTTGATAAATTGTACCTCTTGTGGTATATATATCACAAGAGGTACAAAATGAAAATAAAGGTTACATGTAAAAGATGTGGGAGGGGATTTGAACAATGGCCTTCAAGAATCAAGGCTGGCAAAGGCAAATACTGTTCAAAGGAATGTATAAAAAATAGGGTAACCTATTCATGTAAAGGTTGTGGGCGACTGATTATTGTCGCATTAAGCACCTATAAAAGTAAGTCTGGAAAGCAATATTGTAGTAGAAAATGTTATTTCGAACATACTAATACTATTATAACATGTAGAAGTTGTGGTAAAAAATTTAGAGTTTGGAAAAGTAGAGCATGGAGACAATATTGCAGTAATGAATGTGCAGGCAAAGATATAAGAAAACATAAAGTTATAGAATATAAGGGGACGAAATATTATAAAACAACGTATGGTTATTATACTAGCAGACCTAAAGGAAAACATGGAATTATGCTTCATAGACAAATTTTTGAAGATACCCGTAAAATAAAATTAAAAAAACATCACATTGTACATCATCTAGATGGAAATAGAGTTAATAATGAACCAAACAATTTAGAATTATGGACTATGCATCATCCTAAAGGTATTCGTGTTAAAGATGAATAGATTCCAGCAATTTGGACACACCTCAGCTGAAACAAAAGATATTCAAGACTAAATAAATCCTGCTATGATAAATAAAACTTCGATATTAGACTATCTATTTCTGACATTGATAGTCTCGGTGGTTACGCTGCAGCCGCATTTTATGCACGGCGCTATAAATTTTTACGAGACAGGGATCTATCTCCCGCAGATAAGCGAGTTTTTTCACGGAAAGGTGTTTTACAGAGATATGTTTGTGCTGAGGGGACCTCTCGAGATATTGATGCCAGCCTATCTGATGAAACACTTTGGGATGCACATCGGGGTCTTGAACGGATATTTTTATTTTGGCACGATCCTGACGCTTATCATCTATGCGATTTTTGCCGCCAGGATTTTTAAGACAAGGGCCTTTGCCTATCTCTTTACGCTGGTCCTGGTTGCCAGGACATTCCCAAGGGTTACCTTTGCCATCTGGGGCGGGATACGGTTCGGGTTCGGAATATTGGCGATCCTTCTGGCTGTAAATTTTCTGAGGGCAAGAAGGACGCCCTGGCTTTTCTTAGCAGGCCTGGTGACCGGTCTTGCGCTCTGGACGAGTCCTGATGTCGGAGTCTTCGGCATCATATCGATTGTTGCAATGCTGCTATGCTTTGCGTACTTTGAGGAGGATATGGAGTTTTGTTTGAAGCACCTCCTGGTTTATTTTACAGGTGTGCTCATAGTCTCGCTTCCTTTTATACTTTACCTGTTTCTGAATAACGCGTTTATACCTTTTGTCTCCACGCTGAAGACCACATTGATCGCGCATTGCAGGACAGATGTCTTTGACCCGGCGCTCTGTTTTGAAACACCCCGGAATTTCAAGGAGTTTCTCCTGGCCTTTTCGCCGACAAACCACAATTTTAAATACACACTGCCTACCCTCCTGTATGTCCCGGTGGGCATTTATTTATTTTTCAGGATTATAAAGAGGAACAATACGCTTTTTGATATTGCAATGATACCGGTATTTATCTACGGATTGCTTTTATATAAAGCTGCCTTCAGGGACATAGAAGGGCCGCAATACAGGATTGCGCTTCAGCCGCTATTGTTGCTGATGTTCTTTTATTTAGAGCGCGCGTATATCTATGTTAAAAATATAAAGTCAGCGGCCTTTTTGAAAAAGGCATTGGTTGTTTTATTCATCGTACTCGTGCCGCTTTATTCAGTCGTGTTTTCGCTCTACAAATACAACAAGCGATTTTTTATCTTTAAGGAAGCAAAGAGTCTTGTGGCGGGCAGGACCCATGCAGCTATTCCTTATGCCGGGCTAGAGCCTTTGGCAATAGAATCTAGCCGCGCAAAAGGCGTGATCGTGCCTGGCTATCAGGCAAGGGATATAGACCTGGCAGTGGAATATATTAGATTGTATACAGATGAGCGCGAGACGGTCTTTACATTTCCGGATCTCGGCGCCTACAATTTTCTTACAGACAGACCTCCTCTGGGAAGGTTTTACACAGCAGAGTTCTCGTTTTTCCATCCAGCGTGGTTTGAAGAGGTCATGTCTGATTTGAAGCGCGAGAAACCGCGATATGTTATCTGTGCGACAAATTTTTCAAGGCTCGAGCAGTTCAGGCCAGTCCTTGGGATGTATCTCGACGAGGTGGAGGAATATTTAGATAAAAATTATGAGGTAACGAGATCTTACTCTACTATTAAGATACTTAGAATATTGAGGTAACGGATGGCCGGGAACAAATTCTTTTTATCAGTAGTCACAATAGCTCATAACGAAGAAAAAAGGATTGAGGATTGCCTCAAGAGCACTCAGGGCTGGGCAGACGAACATATTGTAGTGGATGATTTTAGCGCTGATAGAACTGTTGAATTGGCGCGTAAATATACGGATAAAGTTTTTCAGAGGCGGATGGACATTGAAGGCGTGCATCGGAACTGGGCGTACCAGAAGGCAAAAAACGAGTGGGTGCTGAGTTTAGACGCGGACGAGGCAGTCACAGAGGGATTAAAAAAAGAGATAGCCGAGGCTATTTCGCAGGAGAGTGAGTTCAATGCTTACAGCATCCCGCTTCGGACCTACATAGGCGATTACTGGGTTCGGCACGGCGGCTGGTACCCGGCCGGCAAACTCAGGCTTTTCAAAAAGTCGAAGTTTAAATATGAAGAGGTGGGCGTGCACCCCTGCATAATCCTGGACGGAAAATGCGGTCATCTGAAAAAAGACATCATACACAAGGGCTATGCTGATTTCGCAGACCTTTTTTACGGATTGAACAGACAGACAGACCTTGAGGCAGAGAAATGGTATAATGAGAATAGAAAGATTGGCATAGCAAAGATGCTCTGGAAGGCCTGTGACAGGTTTTTCCGCTCCTATGTCAGGAAGCAGGGTTTCAGGGACGGCATAGTGGGATTTGTGATCGCAGTGCACGGCGCGTTCTACCAGATCATGAGCTACGCAAAATACTGGGAGCTCAAACGCACTAAGAAGGAAGAATTATGAAGGCGATATTTCTGGACAGGGATGGTGTGATAAATAGAGATCCGGGGTTCGGAGATTACATAAAGAGCTGGGGCGAATTCCAGTTTTTGCCCGGCGCGATCGACGCCATTAAAAAGCTCAATAAAAACGGCTATGAAATCTTTGTCATTTCCAACCAGGCAGGGGTGGCAAAGGGCCTCTTTACGCAAGCTGCCCTGGATGAGATTACCAGGAACATGCTCGCAGAGATCAACAGGCAGGGCGGCAGGATCCGCTCAGTTAGCTATTGTACACATGGTACAGACGAAGGGTGCGCCTGTAGAAAACCCATGCCAGGCATGATCAAAAAAACAGCAGCCGGCATGGATATAGATTTTAAAAGCACATATTTTATCGGCGACAGCCACCGTGATGTAGGCGCTGGTAAGGCCATGGGATGCAGGACGATCCTGGTCCTGACCGGAAAGGAAAATCCGGCAGATGTGAAAAACTGGGAGATAAAGCCTGATTTTATAAAAAAGGATCTAAAGGAGACAGTCGAATGGGTATTAAGGCAAGGCTAAGGATAGTCGGGGAACTTTTTAGATTTTTATGGGAGAGGAAATTGTGGTGGATGATGCCGATCGTGATAGTGCTTCTCTTATTCGGGCTTCTGATATTCTTTACACAATCATCCGCAGTAGCGCCGTTTATTTACACATTATTTTAATATGAAGATCCTTCTCGCTCATGCATATGCAGGGATCGGCCATAAAAAGGCTGCCGAGGCTATCCGGGATGCCCTGGCAGGGTTTGAAGAAGTCGAACTGACAACAGTAGACGCGCTGGATTACACAAATGCCTTTTTTAAGTTTTCATACCCGCGCGTATATCTGTTTCTGATAAACAGGGTGCCGCTGGCCTGGGGGTTTTTGTATTATCTGCTTGACCTGAAGGTGGTGGACGCATTTTTGTCGCCCGCGAGAAGGTGTTTTCATCGCCTTAACGCAAAGAGATTTATAAGATTTATACTTGAAGAAAGGCCCGACGTAGTCGTCTGTACGCATTTTTTTCCGGCTGAGATCGTCTCAGGATTGAAAAGAAAAGGCCTTTTCAAGGGCCGCCTCATAACAGTCGTTACGGATTTCCTGGCACATTCCTTCTGGATGGCCAGGGCCTCGGATTATTTTATCGGAGCGATTGAAAGAACCAGGCAGGACCTGGTGCGGCGAGGCATAAAAGAGGAGCGCGTAAAGGTTTTAGGGATACCGTGCGAACCCAAATTCGGCGTTTCCCAGGACCGTCGGCAATTGATAAAAAAACTCGGGCTCGACGACGGACCTTTTAATCTATTGATCATGGGCGGCGGTTTTGGCACAGGACCGGTAAAAAAAATTGTCCACGCTATTTACGATATCGAAGCCCGCACAAGAGAAAAATTGCAG
>JAHIPS010000037.1 GCA_018902915.1 Candidatus Omnitrophota bacterium
ATACTCGCCCTTTGGCGTTTTTTTAATCTTCAGGTCCTCGACCTTTACGCCCTGATTCTTCGCAAAACCAATCGCCTGTTTCGTAGGGTTGCCTTTCTCATCAAACGCGATTCTCTTTGGCGGGCCAAAGACCTCCTGCGAAACCTCCTCTGTCTTTTCCGAAATACCTTCCACGTACAAGATCAATTTATTTTTAGTGGCCAGATTCGCTGATAATGCGCCTGGCTTAAGATCCATGGAAGCTATAAATCCAGCAGAAAGAGACTCCAGCGCCTCCTTTACGTACCCTGCCGGCAATTCCTCTGTATTTATCTCCAACAAAAAATCTTTTCCCATATATATCTGTTCAAGGCTTAGCCTTGAACAAGCTTGTTCAAGGCTAAGCCTTGAACAGATACAGTTCGGCGCAACGCTTGGCTAGGCCGCGGATCCTGCCTATGTAACGCGGCCGCTCGCTCTGACTCACAGCACCGCGCGCGTCAAGCACATTAAAGGCGTGCGACGCCTTTAAGACAAAACTATAGGCCGGGTAAACCAACGCCTTGTCTAAAAGCGTTTTTGCCTCTTTCTCAAAAGACTCGAACATCTTAAGATGCATGTCTATGTCTGCCTCGTCAAAATTGTATTTTGAATATTCTATCTCGTGCCGGCTATGCATGTCCCCGTACGTCAGGCCCTTTTGCCATTCCAGGTCAAACACATTAAATTTATTCTGGATAAACATGCATATGCGCTCCAGGCCATAAGTGATTTCGCAGGAGACCAGATCGAGTTCGCGCCCGCCTATTTGTTGAAAATACGTAAATTGCGTGATCTCTAAACTGTCCAGCCAGACCTCCCAGCCAAGACCAGACGCGCCCAGCGTAGGCGACTCCCAGTCGTCCTCCACAAATCTTACCTCGTGCGCCTTTATATCTATGCCAAGAGCCTTAAGGCTCTCGAGATAAATCTTTTTTATATTACGCGGGGTCGGCTTTATGAGCACCTGGTATTGATAATAAAACTGCATCCTGAGCGGATTATCAGCATACCTCCCGTCAGTGGGTCGTCTCGATGGCTGCACATAACCTACCCGCCACGGGTCTTTTCCCAGCGACTTGAAAAAAGTAGCCGGGTGAAATGTGCCGGCGCCAACCTCTGTATCAAGGGGTTGCACAATAACGCACCCCTGCTTTTCCCAGAATTTATTTAATTTGTCAACAACCTCTACAAATGTAAGTTTTTTCATAATCTCCTCTGCCTATATTTGACAAAACGTGCAATGCACGTTTTGTCAAATATAGGGATGGGGTTATTCGAAAATTTTTACTGTCTTTAAAGGCCTATCTATATTATCGTTTATTATCCCGGCTGTTATCTTTTTTATCTCGCTGTCTACCTCGCGCGTCAGTTTTATCTTGGACGAGACCTGCCAGTTGTTTTTCTCAAAACATGACAATGTCGAGGCCGCGCCTTTTGTCAATTTAAAAGTATCGCTGTCAGGCCACAGACCCAGCGCCATTAAAAACCTTATTTCGAATAGCCTTGCTGTGGCAGCCGGTTCTTTTTTCGAGTCAAGCGCCCTGAAGCTATTCAGGAGCGTCTCAAATACCCCTTCGACCTTGCCACATGGCTCAGTAAAAACATCCACAAGCTCCAGGATATAATACGCGGCTTTAGCCCTGTCCCAGTCCTTTAAAACATTGAGAAATATCTCCTGCGCCTCACACTGGGACACAATAAAAAGATCACTCTTTTTCTTCTCGTAAAAAACTATCTCATCAAGACTGAAATACAAAGGGTTTGCATTTCCCCTGGCGCGACTGCCCCTGACGCCTTTCAAAACCCCGTGAATCTTGCCAAAATCTCTGGTAAAAAAACTGAGCATTAGGCTAGTTTCCCTGAGATCCTTTTTCCTTAAAAGTAACGCTTCTGTCTTCTGTATCGCCATTATGAGCCTTTGGCACGACCGTGCCGCCTGATATGACCATCTTCATTGCCCCTGCAACACTCATGCAGAGAGTAATCGTTTCCTCTAGAGGCACAAGCACCAGCACGCCAGATGTAGGATTTGGTGTTGTCGGCACAAAAATATTCAATATCTTCTTTCCTAATTTTTCCTGCGCCTCGCCCTTTGTCTCTGATGTAACAAACCCTAACTGATAAATCCCTTTCCTCGGATACTCTATCAAAACCACCCTTTGGAAGATACTTGTCTTTTGCGCGAAAAACGCGAATGATATCTCCTTTATAGTCCTGTAGATATTACTGATCATGGGCAACCTGTATAATATCTTTTCGCCAAATCCAAATATATTCCTTAATATGATTATTCTTGTCGCAAAACCAATCAGGGTCAAGCCTATTAATAGCAGCAAAAATATAAATATCTTTGATACCACCTCTATGTTCTCGGCAGGCGCCCACCCGCCCAGGATATTCGCGATAGGCTCCAGAAGCAAAAGGTTTAATTTATCAATTATAAAATAAAGAAACCAGAAGGTAAGGACCAGCGGAACCACTATTAACGTACCTGTTAAAAAATTAGCCCTGATTCTCTTAAACATGCCTCACCACCTCAGGAATTGAAAAACCAAAATCGTTATCAAAACACCTATTATAGCGCCTGTAAAGACCTCTAATGCCGAATGCACATTATCCCTGACCCTGCTCCTTGAAACCAATAACGCGAGAATAAAAACGAGAAAAATCACGAGGCTGTTCGGGTAAAGAAGCGAAAGCGTAGTCCATATAGAAAAGGCTATGGCGCTATGACCGCTCGGCATCCCGCCGCGTAGTGGCGTACCGCTGTGAAAAATGACCTTGCTCAAAACAACCAGCGCCAAAATCGTTAATAAAGCAATAAAAGTAATATGCCAGCTGGATCCCCTTATCTTGACTATATTGTCCTCTATCCTCACCCCGAGCCTTGAAACAAACAAGATGTAGCCCACGATAATCGCTGACAGAGCGCTTAAAAGAACCGCGCCGGCGCAAACATCTTTTACTATCCTTGCCAAAGGATGAAACTCCTCCTTTACAAGATCTATCGTGTGTTCTATGGCTGTATTAAACATCTCGGCAAATAAAACAAACGCTATTGTAAGACACAGGATCATAAACTCGATATATGTAAAATTTAAAGCTATACCCAGGATAACAGCGGCCAGCCCTATTGCAAAATGCAGTCTCATGTTGCGCTGGCTCTTGAACACAAACACGAAACCCTCTATCGCGGAATTAAAACTCTCGACTAAATTCTGCTGCTTCACATCGCCTCCATGAGCTCTTTCTGTTTCGACATCATCTTTTTTCTGTCAGCTGGCGTTTCGTCCTTATAGCCTAAAAGGTGAAGTATCCCATGTGCAAGATACAATAATAGCTCTTTTTGAGCAGAGATCCTTCTCTTTCTCGCCTCCCTTTTTGCGGTCTCTAGAGATATGACCACGTCGCCTAAAATCGGGCTGTCCCCGGGAAGGCCGTGACCTTCTCTCATGGAAAAGGCCAGGACATCTGTCTTTGAATCTACATTGCGGTATTTCTGGTTCAGCCTCTTTATATGAGAATCATTTACGAATAACAAACTGAGCTCGGCCCTGCCCTCACCCATTTTCTTTAATATAAATTTCGCGCATTTCGTTATTTCTTTTTTGTCGATCTTTAGCTTGTTCTGCAGGTCGCGTATATCTACTTTCATCTTAAGGGTTATTGTTTCTGTTTTTCCGGTTCGTCTGGATATTCTACGCGGGTATGGAATATCCCTGTAAGGATATGCGTAAAGACCTCCGCGATCCTTTCCAGGTCCTTGAGCGTCAGGTCGCACTCGTCCAGCTGGCCGTCTATGAATTTATTATTTATGATCTTCCTGACCAGCCCCTTTATCCTCGACGGCGTGGGGTCATCCAGCGCGCGCGAGCCTGCCTCGACTGAATCCGCCAGAAGCACGCACGCCGCTTCCCTGGTTTGCGGCTTGGGGCCCGGATACCTGAAGGATTGTTCGCCTATGCTTTCGTCTGTCACCTTTTCCAGCGCCCTTTTGAAAAAATAAAAGACAAGGCCTGTGCCATGGTGCTGCCTGATAATATCTACGATTTTTTTATTGAGTCTGTATTTATGCGCCAGCTCTACGCCGTTCTTGACATGGTTTGTGATCACGAGACTGCTCATGGTGGGCGAAAGCTTATCATGCACTGAGTTCTCGGTAGATTGATTCTCGCTAAAATAAGACGCCTTTTCAATCTTACCTATATCGTGAAAATACGAGCTGACCCTTGCCAGAAGAGAATTCGCGCCAATGGCCTCGCACGCCGCCTCAACGAGATTGCCCACGACAAGTGAGTGATGGTAAGTGCCTGGCGCCTTTATCACCATCTCCTTTAAAACAGGGTGGTTCAAATCAGCTAGTTCTAGAAGACTTATGTCTGTAGTGATCTTGAACACACTTTCAAAAACAGGTAAGACACCTGTTATGATAATCGCTGACATTATGCCGTTTGCCAGTCCAAAAAGCGATTCAGTGACATATGTATCAAAACTGAGAGAGCGCACAAGCCCCATTGCTATTATATAACTCATGTTGGCAAAACCGACTGAAAGACCTGCGACCATGACCTGCGAGCGGCGCCTCACGCCCCTGATCGCGAATACACCGACTATGCCCCCGACCAGAGAAAGCCCGGCTACGTCCAGTATATTCCCGGATATCATACCTGCCAGAATACTTAAAAAACATGTCGCGATTATTGCCAGGCGGCTATTGATAAGAATAGCTATGAGCATAGACGCTACTGCAACAGGAACGAGGCTGCTCGGCCACGGGGATACGACTATGCCCTTTGCCGCCAGGAGCACCAGGACGCATATAATAGCAAGAAGCCCCAGCTCTTTGTTTCCTGTAAAAAGACGGGAGACGTAAAATTTGATGTAAAGGACCGCCAGGACTATAAAGAGCCCTACCAGTATCATAATACCGAAAAGCCCGCCTATCTTCGTAACTGACGATTCGTTCTGTTCTATTCCTTTTAATTTCGCGATATGATCCTTGCCTATGCGCTCTCCTTTATTTAATATGGTCTCGTTCTTTTTTACCTCTATCATGTTATAGACGGGCTCGACCTTCTGCTCCGCAAGCTGCATGTGCCGGGCTGTCTCGTCTTTATTGTACACGACATTGACGCTAAGGATGGCATTGACAAAATCAACAAAGACAGTCCTTTCCTTTTTATCTCTTATTGCGGACGAGGAAAATATACCCACCTCTTCCTTTAAATCATCTATAGTAAAAAATTCAGTCACGGGCCTTTCAGGCTCAACGCCCTCGATCACGCCTGTGAGCATTATCTTTGTCACATTATCGTCTTCCAGCCTTGCGCGCTCTGAAACGGAGATTATGCCTTTTGACATAAAGCTTTCTATAGCGTTTTTTACCTGCTTGTGAAACTCCTCCAGGTCCTTCAGATTTACTATACTCACTACCAGGGCCTCTGACAGGTTATACGCGGCCGCGATCTCATCCAGCCTGACGTCTCTCTCCTGTTCAGATATGTCCTGCGCGGCCTTAAAAAGAGCTGCTGAATCTATCAAGGATTGCGCCTTTTTCAAGACGCTATCCTTGGTGCCTCCCTTAAAATCAAAAACAGGCAACACCAGTCCTGTGATCTTTTTTCTGGCATCCTCTGTAGTCTTGATGTTTATATCGCCTCTTATGTCAAAGTTATAGGGCGCGTATATATCCCTGAGCGCGATATCACCTTCGCGAAACTCTGCCTTGAAAAGCCCGCTATCCCACTGGATTATTGTTACCAATGCGAGGCACGTCAACACTGCGATACCAATATGCGACAACAAACGCGGATTCCCGCTTATTTTCCTATTGATCATCTTTTTCATGACGACCCTCTTTCGTATGCGCGTATTATTTCCTGCACCAGCGGATGCCGCACTACGTCCTCGCCTGTAAAATTTATAAACTGTATACCTTTTATATTCTTCAATATCTTCTGCGCATGACTCAGGCCAGACTCTTTTCCGGAAGGCAGGTCACTTTGCGTGGCATCGCCTGTTATCACGGTCTTGGAATCAAAGCCGAGCCTCGTAAGAAACATCTTCATCTGGTCTGGCGTGGAATTCTGGGCCTCGTCAAGTATTATAAAGGAATCGTTCAGCGTCCGGCCCCGCATATATGCAAGCGGCGCTACTTCTATAATGCCCCTGTCTATAAAATCATGGATCCTGTTGACCTCCATCATATCATAAAGCGCGTCATAAAGAGGTCTTAAGTAAGGTGTTACTTTTTCATAGAGCGTGCCCGGTAAATAGCCAAGGCTTTCGCCTGCCTCGATCGCTGGCCGCGTGAGTATGATCCTGTTTACCTCATGCTTCTTCAATGCATTCACTGCCATGGCCATTGCCAGGTATGTCTTTCCAGTGCCGGCAGGCCCCATACCAAAAACAATATCATGCTCCCTTATCGCGTCCACGTATCTTTTCTGGCCTTTTGTCTTGGGCGTTACAAACTGGCGTTTTGAAGAAACATCTATCCTGTCAAGATATATGCCCTGCAATTTAACATGTGGATCTTTTTTAAACGACTTCACTGAATACGCTATCTCGTCTCTTTTTATAGTCCCACCGCGCCGCAATACAGACAAAAGCTCATCAAAAAGACCTGCGCTCTTTTCTATAGCTCTCTTTGGACCGCTTATCGTCAATCTCTCTCCGCGCGCGGTTATCTTTACCCCAAAACTCGACTCTATCAGGCGCAGGTTCTCGTCGCATTTTCCAAAAAGCTGCCTTGCTTCATCATTACTGTGCAGTTCTAACACCTTTTCCATTATTCTACTGGTATTGTAAGTTCCTGCCCTACATAGATACTGTTCGGGTCTTTCAGTATGTCTGTATTCGCCTCGAAGATCTTTTTCCACTTTTTTGTCGTGCCATACGCCTTTTCTGATATCTTCTGAAGAGTATCTCCTTTTTCTACAATGTATATCCTGGGTTCTTTTTTTGCCAGCGTGCCTTCGCCTTTTTCCTTTTTATACTTGTCCTGCGAGACATCGGGCTTCTGATAAACGACCTGAGGCTTTTGCTTGTTGCCAAAATCTCCAAACATGCTGCTGTCTTTCTTCTTAATAGGTGCAGTGGCGGTCTTTTTAGCGGCTTCTTTTTTGCTGCCTGTAACATAACCCCTGTTTCCCTTGATCTCGCTGTCTATCTTCTCGCCCCTGGGAGAACCAAGCTCTATTTCAAGATTGTACATCTTTTTGGTCTTTTTTCTTTTTACTTCTGGAAGATCTGATACCTTCCCCCCTACCACACCCCTGTTCCCCTTGAGCTCCTGATCGACCCTGTCTGCCTCATAGGGAGTCATGCGTGTCACGCAGCCGGATAAAATCAAGGCCATGACTGGCAAGCCGTAAACAATGAGCTTTCTCATAAGACCTCCTTTGTTTTGCTGGTTATTTTAATCCCTAACTCCTTCAACTGCCCCTCATCCACGGATGAAGGCGCGTCTGTCATCAGACACGACGCCTTTTGGGTTTTTGGAAAAGCGATCACTTCCCTGATGCTGTCCACGCCGCACATCAATGCAAGCATCCTGTCCAGACCAAAGGCAATGCCGCCATGCGGCGGCGCACCATAGTTAAACGCCTCTAGCAAAAATCCAAACCTCTCTCTTGCGTGAGCAATATCAAGACCAATGCGTTTAAAGATCTTTTCCTGCAAGGCCCTTTTGTGGATCCTTATGCTGCCGCTCGCGAGCTCTACCCCATTTATGACCAAATCATATGCCTTTGACCTGACTTTATCGGGTGAGGATTCTATAAGATCCGCATCCTCTGCTACAGGGGATGTAAACGGGTGATGCTCCATGTCCCAACGCTTTTCTTCATCATTATATTTAAACAGCGGGAATTCCGTGACCCATAAAAATTCAAACCCCTTGCCGTCTTTGCGCAGGTCAGGCTTGTCTGTCTTGTATTTTTCCATTGCCTCCTTGTAAGTCATACGAGGAAAAGGAATCTTTAGTTCTTTGCCCAGCGCCTCTTTGAACACGTAAAAAAGCATTTTCTCAGTAACATTGAAAATATCGTCTTCCTCTATAAAGGACATCTCCATGTCCAGCTGCGTAAACTCTGGCTGCCTGTCTGCGCGAAGATCCTCGTCCCTGAAGCATTTCGCGATCTGGAAATATTTCTCGAACCCTGAAACCATCAGGATCTGTTTAAAAAGCTGGGGGGATTGCGGAAGCGCGAAAAACTTGCCCCTGTTCGTGCGAGAGGGCACGAGAAAATCCCTTGCGCCTTCTGGCGTGGACTTTGTCAAAACAGGCGTCTCGACCTCGATAAAACCATCCCTGTCCAAAAAATCCCTCATTGATTTGCATATCCTGTGCCGCAAAAATATCTTTTTCTGCGCTTCTGGCCTTCTCAGATCAAGGTATCTGTATTTCAGCCTGACCTCTTCTGAGACATTGCTCATCTCGTCCAATTCAAAAGGCGGCGTCTCGGAAGTGTTCAGTATCTCCAGCTTTTCCACGCCGAGTTCCACCTCACCTGTTACGATCTTCGGGTTCTCAGTGCCTTTTGGCCGCCTCTGCACCTTGCCCTTTACGGCTATCACGTATTCACTTCGAAGCTCTTCCGCCTCCTTCATTTTGAAAAAAACTATCTGCGTGATGCCGCTCCTATCGCGTATGTCCACAAAAATAATCTTCCCATGATCGCGCCTTTTATGTACCCAGCCGACTAACGTGGCCTCTTTGTCTATGTCTTTCGCTGTCAATTCCCCGCATGTATGCGTCCGTCTCATCAACATCTCACCCTCTTCCATCCCTATATTTGACAATTCCTGCATTGCACGTTTTGTCCAATATTGGACAAAACGTGCAATGCTCATTTTGTCCAATTTAGAGCATGTTTATTATATTGTCTATGTCGACTTCACACTGGGACCTTTTGTTCATGTCCCTCAACACGACCTTACCCCTGCCAAATTCTTCCTCTCCTAAAATAATGACAAATCTTGCGTTTAATCTCTCTGCCTTTTTCAGCTGCGCCTTTAAGGATTTACCCTCATAATCCATATCGCAAGACAAGCCTTTACCGCGCAATGAAGACATCAATGTAAAGGCCCGCGCCTCCATGTCCTGTCCAGCGATTGCCATAAAAACATCTACGCCAGATTCTGTAGGACACACGCTCTTTTGACCGGCTAAAATCAATCTCTCCACGCCAAAGGCAAAACCAATAGCAGGCGTGTCTTTGCCGCCCATCTCTTTTACGAGACTATTGTATCTACCGCCCGCGCAGATAGTGTCCTTGGCGCCCAGGCCTTCATATATTATTTCAAAAACAGTCTTTGTGTAATAATCAAGGCCCCTGACTATTTTCGGATCAACGACATAACCGATCCCGAGCCCTTCCAGGCCTTTTTTTACTGCCTCAAAATGAGAGGCGCAATCCTTGCACAGCGCTGCCGTGAGTTTGATGCCCTTTATTATTTCATTGCATTTCGGATTCTTGCAATCGAATATCCTCAGCACATTTTTATTCGAGCGCTCTTTACATTCGTTGCACAATGATTTTAAATACGGTTTTATTATCTTTTTGTATTTTTCTATTATCGCGGCCTTGTCTTTTTTGCAGCCCAGACTATTTATCTTTACGCTAAAACCTCCCAATCCTGATTTTTCCAAAAATCTTACTGCAAGCGCCACTACCTCCACGTCAAGCAAAGGATTGTCTGACCCGACCGCCTCCACGCCCAACTGATGAAATTGCCGCTGCCTGCCCTTTTGCGGCCTCTCGCTTCTAAACATAGGCCCTATATAGAATAATTTCGCAAGACCCTCCCTGCTTCCTATTGAATTTTCAAGATACGCCCTCACAACAGACGCTGTTGCCTCTGGCCTCAGGGCAATGGTCCTGCCGCCCCTATCAGTAAATACATACATCTCTTTCTGAACTATATCAGTCGCGCCTCCTATGCTCCTTATAAAAAGAGACGCCTCTTCTATGATCGGCGTACGTATCTCTTTATACCCATATATAGCGAATATATCTCTCGCAGATTTCTCAATATATTGCCAAGCCGTAACATCCTCTGGCAATATATCCTTTGTGCCCCTTAGCGCTTTTAACATACAAGCTCCGTTTGTTCAAGGCTTTGTTCAAGGCTTAGCCTTGAACATCTGTTTGTTCAAGGCTTAGCCTTGAACAAAATGAGGCTACTTCACCTTTGCCTTCATGATGAGGCCGGGTTTGAAAACAGCTACTCTTTTTGGTTCAACAGGAACCTGCTGGCCTGTCCTGGGATTCCTCCCCATGCGGCCCTTCCTGGATTTTGTCTTGAATACGCCGAAATTCCTGAGCTCTATCTTCTCTCCCTTTGCCAGCGCATCGACGATGATATCAAATGTCTTCTGGACAACTTCTTTGACATCTATCTGCTTTATATCTGTATCATTTGCAATCTTAATAACAATATCTTTTTTAGTCATACAAAACCTCCTCGCGTTTTTGTATTTTGCTGTATCTGCTTAATTTACAAGGGGTAGTGTAACACGGGCGCATAATGTTGTCAACTAATTTAAACCTGGGATTTTTCGAAGTGGATGTGGTCGCGGCCCACGAATTCCTCTAACTCCGCGAGCATGTCATCGGTAGGATTCACGAAAAGTTCCTTATCTATCTCTATGCGGTACGAGCCGTTTTTCTTTGTGGAGACATTGAGATAGACAGGGGTTTTGCCCCTGTGTTTTTCAAAAACTGACTTTAATCTCGTGAGCGTCTCGTCTTCCATGCCAAGCGAGATAAGATTTATTGATATGGCCTTTGTAAAACGCAGCCTTGCCTCTTCTATCGGGATAATATCCTCAACGATTATCTTTGGCCGGTCTTCCCTCAAGTCTAATCTCCCATTTACAAAAACAGCGAAATTCGGCCTTATGTACTTTGAGACCTTTTTATATGACGCTGGAAATGCCAGGACCTCAGTCTTGCCTTCCAGATCCTCTACCAGCATGATCGCCATTTTCTCGCCAGTGCGTTTGGTGACAGTACTTTTGATCTTACATATTATTCCACCAAACCAGACCTTTGTCCCGTCTTTCAGGTCCTTGAGCTTGACGCTGTTCGCCGTGGAATACTCGTTCAACATGTTTTCGTATTTTGCAAGAGGATGGCCCGTTATGTAAAATCCGAGCATCTCTTTTTCAAAATGCAGGAGCTGTCCTTCCGGCCACTCCTTTATATCAGGCGCCTCATCTCCGCCGATATTTTGATTGTCAAAAAGAAGCATCTGGCCGATTGATTTTTCTTTCTGTATGGCGCTGGCAGCGCCCATTACCTTTGCCAGCATTGCCATCATCTGCGAACGCCTGAGACCCAGTCTGTCAAACGCCCCGCACTTTATAAGACTCTCTATTACCTTTTTATTGACGAGCCGTGAATTAGCGCGCTCGCAAAATTCAGACAATGTTTTAAAAGGTCCCTGGTTTTTTCTCGTCTCAATAATGGATTCTATGGCGCCATGGCCCACGTTCTTGACAGCGCCGAGCCCGAACCGTATAGCGTCCCTGCCAACCATTGTAAAATTCGCAAAACTCTCGTTCATGTCAGGCGGCAATATCTTTATACGCATGGTCTCTGCTTCATTTATGTATTCAACGATCTTGTCTGTATTATCTTTTTCGCTTGTCAGAAGCGCGGTCATAAACTCAACGGGATAATTCGCCTTTAAAAACGCTGTCCTGTACGAGATCATGGCATACGCGGCAGAATGGCTTTTATTAAATCCATAACCAGCAAAGTGCTCTATTAAGTTAAATATCTTTTCTGCGATTCTTTTATCGATCTTATTCTTTGCCGCGCCTTCTATAAACAGCTTTCTCTGCTGGTCCATTATCTCCGGCGTCTTTTTACCGATCGCCCTGCGCAAAAGATCTGCCTGGGCAAGCGAAAAACCAGCAAGACTCGATACTATCATCATTACCTGCTCCTGGTAAACGATGACGCCGTAGGTCTGTTTCAGAATAGACTCGAGCAGCGGGTGGTCGTAGCGCACATCCACCTCGCCATGCTTTCGCTTCATAAAATCATCGAGCATACCACTGCCTATAGGGCCAGGTCTGTAAAGCGCCAGAAGCGCGACAATATCCTCAAACCTCTCAGGCTTTAATTTTTTCAACAGATCCCTCATGCCTGATGATTCCAGCTGGAATATCCCCATTGTCTGAGCCCTGCCCAAAAGCCTGTACGCCTTTGCGTCGTCTATTGAAATATCATCTACATCTAAATTCATTTTATTTACACGATTAACTATCTTTATGGCCTCCTGAATAACCGTCAGTGTCCTCAGACCCAGAAAATCCATTTTTAAAAGTCCTATTTTCTCGAGCGATGTCATTGCATAGCCGGTTGAAATCTGGCCGTCAGATGTCTTGAAAAGCGGCACGTGATTCGCGAGTCGGTCCTCGCTTATGACAACGCCTGCCGCGTGCGTGGACGCGTGGCGCGTCAGCCCCTCGAGATGGCGTGAGGTATCAATAAGCTCCCTTATCCTCTCGTCCTGCTTGTAGAGCGCTTTTAGATCCGGCTCCTGCGAAAGCGCGAGGTCCAGCGTTATGTTCGGGTCCATTGGCACGAGCTTCGCGATCTTGTCCACGTCGCCATACGGCATATTCATGACCCTACCCACGTCCCTGAGAACGCCGCGCGCGGCCATTGTGCCAAACGTGATGATCTGCGCGACGTTATCCTGGCCGTATTTCTGTATTACATAATCGATTACCTCGCCCCTGCGCTCGTAACAAAAATCAATATCAATATCAGGCATTGTAACGCGCTCTTCATTCAAAAACCTTTCAAAAAGGAGATTGTACCTTAAAGGATCTATGTCCGTGATCCCGAGGCAATAACTCACGATACTGCCCGCCGCAGATCCCCTGCCAGGCCCGACCGCTATGCCTTTTTCTTTTGCGTAATGCACAAAGTCCCTCGTGATCAAAAAATAACTGGTATAGCCTGATTTATTGATTACCCCGATCTCGCGCGCAAGCCTGTCCCTTATCTCTTTTGTAATATTAGAATATCTTTTTTTCAAACCCTCCTCGCAAAGGTCCCCCAGGTATCGCTCGCGCGTTGTTCCTTCCGGGGCTACATAGTGAGGCAGGAATGTCTTTGAAAAATCCAGCTCCAGATTGCACTTCTCTGTTATATCTATGGTGTTTTGAATCGCCTTTGGCACTTCCTTGAAAAGCGCTTTCATTTCCTCGGCGGATTTGAGATAAAACTCGTCTGTCTGAAGCCTCATGTGGTTGGGGTCCTCAAGCGTGGTCTGCGTCTGTATACAGAGAAGCGCCTCGTGCGCCCTGGCGCTGTCCTTGGTGAGGTAGTGCACGTCGTTTGTGGCCACGACTTCTATGCCCAGGGCCTTGCCTGATTTTATAAGCGCCTTTGTTACCTTTTTCTGCTCCGGAATCGAATTATCCTGGATCTCAAAATAAAAATTATCCCTGCCCAGTATATCCTGATACTGGCCTGCTAATTCCCTGATCTTATCTTCTTTATTGTCGAGGGCGAGCCGCGCGAATTCACCTTTAAGGCAGGCAGTAAGTCCGATCAGCCCCTCTGAATGCTCAGCCAGGCAATTTTTATCTATCCTGGGTTTGTAATAAAAACCTTCGAGATAACCAATGGAAACAAGCTTCATCAGGTTTCTGTAGCCTGTATCGTCTTTAGCCAGAAGTATTAAATGGTTGGATGTCTCGCCGCCGCTATAGATGGTCTTGTCAAACCTGTCTTTTGGCGCGATATAGATCTCGCACCCTATAATAGGTTTGACGCCGTGCTGCATGCAGGCCTGGTAAAACTCGATAGCGCCAAACATGTTGCCGTGGTCAGTCACGGCCACCGCGGGCATCTTCATGAGCCTCGCGCTGTCAGCAAGTTTTTTTATAAGGCATGCCCCGTCAAGGAGAGAGTACTGGGTGTGGACGTGTAGGTGAACGAAATCGGTGTGATACATGAACCCGCTATTTTATTTACCCATTCCAATTCTTTGCGCGCGCTGCATGAGTTTTCCCTCAGTCTTGATGGATGGGGCGATTATGATCTCTGTGAGCTGCATGTCTTTTATATTATTTGCGCCAAGATTGCCCATCGATGTCATCAGCGCGCCAACAAGATTTTGCGAGCCGTCGTCAAGCTTTGCAGGGCCGAGAAGGATCTCTTCCAGCGTCCCCGTGGTGCCTACATGGACGCGCGTTCCTCTTGGCAGGTTCGCGTGAGGCGTTGCCATGCCCCAGTGATATCCTTTGCCAGGCGCTTCTTTTGACCGGGCAAATGCAGAGCCGACCATTACCGCGTCTGCGCCGCTGGCAAATGCCTTGCAGATATCTCCGCCTGAATCCATGCCGCCGTCTGTAATAATCGGGATGTATTTACCTTTTTTCTTGTAATGAAAATCACGCGCTGCAGCGACATCTGATGTTGCTGTGACCTGCGGAACTCCTATACCCAAAACGCCTCTTGTGGTACATGCTGCGCCAGGTCCAATGCCGACTAAAATCGCGCTCGCGCCTGTTGCCATTAACTCAAGCGCGACCGAATATGTAACGCAGTTGCCGAGTATAACAGGTATCTTCATTGACTTTATGAATTTTTTAAGGTCCACTACTTTGTATTCTTTTGATATGTGTCGTGTGCTTATAACAGTGGACTGCACCACAAACATATCTGCGCCTGCGTCCTGCGCGATCTCTCCAAACCTTTCCGCGTTCTGCGGGATCGTCGAGACTGCAGCTGTTGCCTTGGCTTTCTTTATCTCTTTTATCCTCTTTGTGATGAGTTTTTCTTTTATGGGCTTTAAGTATAGGGATTGGACGAGTTTTGTTGCTTCCTGCGGGCTTGCCTTTGCGATTTTCTTGAGTATCTCTTCCGGGTCTTCGTAACGGGTCTGCACGCCGTCCAGGTTCAAGACAGCTATACCGCCGAGCCTCGAGGCCTCTATGGCAAACTTCACGTCCACGACGCCATCCATTGCTGCTGCAAGTATGGGCACCCTGTATTTTTTGCCGTCTATCTCCATGCTCGGATCCACCTCGTTCGGATTTATCGTGACATTACCCGGCACAAGAGCGATCTCGTCAAACCCGTAACATCTCCGCGCCTTGCGTCCTCTTCCAACCCACATACCCATATCTACCTACCTCCGGTTTTTAAAAGTTGTTTCGTGTATAATATAATAAATCCCATATAAAGTCAAGATACATGTTTGTCTTTTTGCTGGCAGGGATGGGGCCATTCGGCACTGAAACAATTCGCCGTGTGCTACGGTTTACAGCTCGCAAATTTGGCGGAATTCTTCATGCCTCCAGGCCGAGGGTCAGTTCCGCCATTTGCTCGCTGTAAATCCTTGCACACATTTGGCGAAATATTTCTAATGTGCCTCAGACCCCATCCTGCCGGAAGAGGCAGTCATAACGCTAATCCTGCTTTGGGACGAGTAGGACATCTAAGAGCAGCATGTTGAAGAGAATCTTCTTCCAGAAGTGTTTGCCTTCGTCGCGGCCGAGGACAACGGTTTTTACGTCGTGGAACAGGCCGAGGTTTTGCCAGGAGTGTCTGGTTGAGATCTCGTGGGTGGAAAAACGCGCCTCTAAAACGCCTTCAGTCATGAGGTGCATCGGTTCTGGGCTCGAAGACACGATGCCTTTTGACGACTCGAAAAACTCCCTTGGCGCCACGTAATCGAATCTGCGAATGCCGTAAACCATGAATCCCCTGCACAGCGTAACATATATCTCCTTGATGAATTCCCTGGGATTCTTTATTGCCATCTCGCTTAATTTCCTGCTTCTTATAAAAAATAAAACAGCCACGGCCAAAAACAATAAAATCAATATCCATAATAATGTCATGACCAGGTAATATGCCCAGCTTTTTTTCGGCGGCGGGGGGCCGACAGGCTCCGTGATTTCCACCTTCACATCATTGCTAAAGTTCCCCAGGTAAGAGGCCGATACTTGAATATAACCTTGCTCCTTTGGTGTCATGTTTCCGTCGCTGTCTATCGAGACCTTTGCAGTGCCGGTCACCTTCCAGTCAACAAGCTGCGTCGCCGGAATAGTGGAGCCGTCGTTCATCTTTAATTCTGCCCTGAGTTTGCGCGTTTCATCAAGAGGCGTTTCGTTTTTATCCACCTCTATATTCAAAGACTCTACCTTAAACGTGTCCACCTGCTCATCAAATTTTTCCGAACGGAATCGTTCTGTCGTCTCCTGTTTCTTTTCTTCCTTATCTTTTTCACTTTTCACGATCTCATCGTCTCTTCTTTGCCGTATGCCGTCTGATTCTCTCTTTTTGCTATCGTCGTCAAGCGCCTGCTGTTTTCTGGCCTTCTTGTTTTCCTTTATTGTTATGGGCGCGTCTTTTAATAATTTCAAAATAGGCACCTCGTCCATAATACCGATTAGCGTAGAAGGGATGGCATCCATGGATAGATCTTCAAACCTCGGGACAAGCGGATAGACAAGTGAGGCGACTATCAGGACAAATGAAAACATAAGCGCGCCGACCTTTATCTGCTGCCACAGGGTCATCACTTCTTCGCGATCGCCTATTACGGTCGAGCCCTTTCTTTTTTTCTCGCATACCAGGTTCAGTCGCATTGTAAAAATAAAAATAAATAAAAACGCTGCCAACATTATCGCGTAATAGGATTCATCCTCGAGCGCGAGCGCGACTGACGAGATCAATAGGATTATTGATATGAACTGGAGGGTCGCGTAGCTCTTGCCTGTTTTCAGGCCAAAGCTCTGAAAAAGCGTAAGCCATACAAGGACGGTTGAGAAAATCCTTAAAAGGGTCTCGAATGCCATGGATACATTAAATAGACCACTCAAAATAACTACCACTGCTGATAGAGACAACATACCTGTGAAGGTATCTATATGTTGCGGCCTGGAATCCTTTATCTGCCAGCTTATAAGAAAACCCGCGATGGTGCCTGGTATCAGAATCATTGCTGCAAAAGGACCCAGTATCGACTGTATGCTGACTAAGCCGATTAGAACCAGTCCCAGATTTGCGAAGTGGTAATATAATGCGTCTCTATCCATAATAAGTTACACCGTTTCGAACTTCTTCTCCAAATCGTCGCCCTTAGACACACGATACACGTATGCCTCGAGGCTCGCGAGGCCCTCGTCAAATCTTCTTGCCGCGTCTGCGTCCAGCTGCGCTGATTCTTCCACAGGCCCAAACGTAGAGGTCGAAAGCACTATGAGTATAAGTTTTATGCCCTTTACCTTGAACTGGACAAGACTTGATACAGCCTCTGTATCATTGTCCAGCATTATCGCGATCAAGGTGGAAGAGTACGGCGTGACAAAACTCGCCTCCTCAAGTGTCTGCGCAAGAGAAAAATTGCCTCCTGCCTGCACCCTTGCAAGATATTCTAAAATCTTGTGCCGCGCTGACTCGCCTTTTCCAAAAGGAAGTATTGCCGCTTCTTTTCCGTAGCCGATCATCTGCACAAACGCGCCCTCGTTTAAAAGGTATCTCGCGACAGAGCCTGCTATTTTAACTGCGTATTCCAGGGTCGTCTTTTTTCCTGTTCCGATATCATGGCCTTTTTTCAGGTCCAGGACTATCGTTACCTCCTGCACGGCATTGCGCTCAAATTGCTTTACAATCAATCTATTGTGCCTGGCTGATGACGGCCAGTGTATGCGGCTCATGGCATCACCGCTCTGATACTCCCTTACGCCAAAGAACTCGTGGCTATCACCGCTTATCTTTGCTGTCTCAACGCCCATCCATGAAACAGACCCGCTCGCAAGAGGAGGAAACGCGAATACATTGAACAAACTTGGATAGATCAATATTTGCGAAAAGACTTTTAGCGATTTCTTCATCCTGAAAAATCCAAGCGCGTCCTGCGAAACCACCCTTACAGGACCCAATTCCCACAGCCCCCTCTTGTAACAATTCGCCACGTAACTTATCTTTTTCTTCTCTCTTGCTTTTATGTCCAGTACAAAGATAGAGATATCTTTTTCATCAGGTGGACCTGCAGGGAACCTGTCGATCAACTCGAAAAAGCTGGCTGCGAGACCTCGCTTGTTAGAGATCTCCATTTTGACATTGAGTATGTCGTCTTCAAATGCTGTTTCATTAAGTTCCCTTGTTACTGAAATATCAGGTATGTTGATTTGAAGATGTACAAAGGAGAGCACAAACATAACAAAGCTTATCACAAAGAAGATGTACACCATTGTTATGTCTGTGTTCCATGCAATGGCGAGCAGAACAACTACTGTTATTACCAGAAAAATACTTTTCGCAGTAAACATATATTAAACCGGGACTGTTGCCTGTTTTAGTATATGCTTCACAATGTCACTTGGAGTAAGGCCACGGACAATAGATCTGGGTTGAAGCATGACCCTGTGCCTCAAGACCGGGAGAACCAGTCTTTTTACGTCATCAGGTATCACATAGTCCCTCTTGTCAAGAAATGCCAGGGCCCTGCTCGTGCGCATGAGAGCAAGAGACGCACGGGGGCTAGCGCCGAGTTTTATATCGCCGGGTAGATTCCTTGTCGCCGAGATTATGCTTACGATATAATCTACTACCTTTGGCTCTATATGAACTGAGGTTACTGCCTTTTGCACTTCAATAATATCCTGGATAGTCACTACGCTTTGCAGGTCTTCCAGCGGCGATGTCTTTAAGTTCCTGGTAAGGACCTTGACCTCTTCCTGGTTTGACGGGTATCCCACGGCAAGCTGTATGAGGAACCTGTCAACCTGTGATTCTGGAAGCGGGTATGTGCCGTGAAACTCGATGGGATTTTGCGTGGCTATTACAAAAAACGGCTCTGGCAATTTTCTTAACACGCCGTCTACAGTTATCTTGAACTCCTGCATCGCCTCTAAAAGCGCTGACTGAGTCCTTGGCGTGGTACGATTTATTTCATCGGCAAGCACTATATTCGCGAAAATAGGGCCTTCCCTAAACTGGAATTCCTCTGTCTTTTGACTGTATATCGAAACGCCTGTGACGTCAGACGGCAAAAGGTCAGGCGTAAACTGTATTCGCTTGAAATTTCCAGCAATGGATTTGGCGAGCGAACGCGAGAGCATGGTCTTCCCTAGTCCCGGCACGTCTTCCAAGAGCACGTGGCCATTACTCATGATCCCAACCACGACAAACTCGATCACCTCTCTTTTTCCTACAATGACCTTGGAAATATTATCGATAAGTTTCTGCGGGATATCATGAAGATCTGGCATCTTACGCCTCCTTTTCTTTTAGTCCCAAATATAGCACATATAATAACAGTTGTCAAAAAAATAGAGTATCTATAAGCATATAAACAAAAAACCCGCGGGCGATTGCTCACCCGCGGGTTACAATTTTGAATTTTGATCTTTAGTACATCCCTCCCATGCCACCTGGCATTCCGCCGCCTGGAGGCATTGCCGAACCTGATTTTTCCTGTTCAGGTATGTCCGAAATAAGGGCCTCTGTCATCAATAAAAGTCCTGCAACACTTGATGCGTTTTCAAGAGCTGTCCTTGCTACTTTTGTAGGATCTATAATGCCAGCTGAAATCATGTCCACATAATTGCCGTTCTGGGCATCAAATCCTTCGTTATTATTTTTTCTTGCCTTTACCTCGTTGATTACCACTGAATCCTCTAACCCGGCATTCCTGACGATCTGCCTTATGGGTTCTTCAAGCGCCCGCTTCAATATATCCACGCCTGTTTTCTCGTCGCCTTCCAGCTTTAAACTGTCGAGTTTGGGTATACTGCGAAGGAACGCGACTCCGCCACCAGGTACAATACCTTCTTCAACCGCTGCCCTTGTAGCATGAAGCGCGTCTTCCACCCGCGCCTTTTTCTCTTTCATCTCTGTTTCTGTTGCAGCGCCCACGTTTATTACAGCTACCCCGCCCGCGAGCTTTGCCAGACGCTCCTGCAGTTTTTCCCTGTCATAATCTGAATCTGTATCTTCAATCTGGCGTTTTATCTGCGCGATTCTTCCATTGATGTCATTGCTCTTACCAGCGCCTTCTATTATAGTAGTGTTTTCCTTGTCAACAGTCACCCTCTTTGCCTTTCCTAAATCATCGAGTGTGATGTTTTCCAATTTTATACCCAACTCTTCTACTATAGGTTTTCCGCCTGTAAGAACAGCGATATCTTCTAACATCGCCTTCCTTCTATCACCATAACCAGGCGCCTTTACTGCGCAGCAATTAAGCGTGCCCCGCAACTTGTTTACTACTAATGTTGCCAATGCCTCTCCTTCTATATCCTCTGCTATTATGACAAGCGGCTTGCCAGCCCTTGCTATCTTTTCAAGAAGCGGCAGCATATCCTTCATTGCAGAGATCTTTTTCTCGTGGATAAGGATAAAAGGACTCTCTATTACTGCCTCCATCCTCTCCGCGTCTGTCACAAAATAAGGCGAGAGGTATCCCTGGTCAAACTGCATGCCTTCCACAACCTTTAAATCCGTCTTCATTGATTTTGCTTCTTCAACAGTAATAACCCCATCCTTGCCTACCTTATCCATTGCGTCTGCTATTAAGTCGCCTATCTCGATATCGTTATTAGCCGCAATAGAGGCAACCTGGGAAATTGCCTTCTTGTCTTTGATAGGTTTTGACATGGACTTTAAATTTTCAATAACTGCCTGCACGGCCTTATCAATCCCGCGCTTTAACGCAGTCGGGTTTGCGCCAGCTGTCACGTTCTTCAGGCCTTCCTTAAAAATCGCCTGCGCAAGAACTGTAGCAGTCGTGGTGCCGTCTCCTGCGTTATCGCTTGTCTTTTCAGCAACCTCTTTTACAAGCTGGGCGCCCATATTTTCGTAAGGATCCCTTAATTCTATTTCCTTTGCCACTGTCACGCCATCCTTTGTAATGGTAGGCGAGCCAAACTTTTTATCCAGAACTACATTTCTTCCTTTTGGGCCCAGCGTTATCTTTACTGCATCTGCAAGCTGGTCTATGCCCTTTTTAAGCGCGCTCCTTGCGCCTTCCTCAAAGATTAATTGCTTTGCCATAACAAACTCCTCCTTTTATTTACTTTATTATTGCCAAAATGTCTTCTTCTTTCAGGATTATATACTCCTCGTCCTTGTAAGTTATCTCATTGCCAGCGTATTTTCCAAAAAGCACATTGTCTCCCTTTTTTACCTCTAATGCCTCTACCTTGCCGCTATCCAATACCTTGCCCTTGCCTGCAGCCACTACCTCGCCCTTTTGCGGTTTTTCCTTTGTAGAATCCGGCAGCACTATACCGCCCTTTGTCTTTTCCTCTGCCTCCAGGCGCTTCACAAGCACCCTGTCGCCTAATGGTTGTATCCCCATACAAAACACCTCCTGTTTTAATAGTTTGATTGTCAGCACTCTCTCCCGATGAGTGCTATTTAAGAAACACCATACTACCCCAAGCCCCTAATCCTGTCAAGTAAAATCTTATTTGTACAAACAAAAAGCCAAACAAAAAGCCCCGTCCGCCTGAGGCGGACGGGGCAACCAAGGAGGAGAACTACGCGTTCCCCTGCACGAAAAACCTATTTAAAACTTATTGACAGGCAAAAAAATCTAATTCAAAAGAATGCTTGAACGCTATGGAATACACGTCATTTTTTACAACAGCGTAAAACTTGCCCACCACGTCACAGATAAAACTGTCCTTTTTTTCCTTTGTGTTGCGCTTTTTAAATACAAACACGTGGCGCTTATTGCAGGCAGGCACCTTTTTCTGCCACTCCTCTAATTCGCTGTGGCTGGCAAAGGTCTTGCGGTTACTTATCATATAGGTAGAGTGCCTTTGCGTGACCGTCCTCATGCCTCCTCTATCGATTGTCTCTGTAATGAAGAGGTCTTTTCTCTTCTTGTCTTCCGAGGTCAGGTTTTTAAACACTAGCTCTCTCATGTCAGGCCTCTACTTAAAACTTTTTAAATCATTTTAATTAAAAGGCCAAAAAAAACACTGCTTTTATTCATTATAAAGTATACCATACACTTCAGCGCCTGTCAAGCCTGCCCCAAGTTGACAATTTTGACATTGTCAGATTTGTCAACTTGAGGGAGGTGAGGATGATGAGGATGGTGCCAATGGTGATCGAGGAGTCAGCTATGTTAAAGACTGGCCATATCCTAAAGTCAATAAAATCAATGACATACGACAATCGGAACCTGTCTATGAGATTGCCCATGGCCCCTGAAAGTATAAAGATAAGGCTCCAGTCAAATACTGGCCTGGACAAAAACTGGCCCTTTGCAATTGACCTGAAAATCAGGCCTGATATAAAGACCACAGCCACTACTGAGATCGCGCTAAACACCAGGGTGCTGTTCTTAAAGAGTCCGAACGCAGCGCCTGTATTCTTCACGTACGTGATATGGAGCACTCCCTTTATTAAAGGTATGCTCTCCCCTATTTTAAGATTAAGACTGACCAGCGCCTTTGAGCATTGGTCAATGGCAAGAATTAAAAAGATGGCGACTAAAGAGATCAGTGTTTGTTTTTCTCTTCTTTTGATTTGCATTGTATGCAGAGTTTTGCGTGAGGTACTGCTTTTAACCGCTTGGAAGGAATCTTCTTTCCGCAATCCAGGCATTCTCCGTACTTACCTTCTTCTATGCGCTTCAAGGCATCGTCTATGTCATAAATGACTTCCTGTTCTCCGCTGGCAATGTTCAGACTGAACTCCCTGTCGTAACTATCGCTGGCCATGTCAGCCATGTGAAAACTGTAACCCGAGAGATCCCCTGACGTCTCTTTCTGCGACTTGAGGTTTTCCTTGGCTATGTGCTTGATCTCGTTTACTATCTCTTCCCTCTTTTTTATCAAAAGCTCTTTATACTGCGCTGTCTCTTTCTTTAACATAAAACATTAGCTCCCTTCTACAACATCAAGACATCTCTTGCAAAGCAATGGATGGCTCTTGTTTTTTCCCACGGACTCGCTCCAGTTCCAGCAACGGCTGCATTTTACGCCGTCTGCCCTGCTGACCGCGATCTCACGCTTGTCTCTCTTTTTCAATTCCACCTGCGATACGATAAAAAGCGCGGGCAGATCCTTTAAGTATTGAGCCAAGAAATTATACTCTATATCATCTTTTATGTAAAGCAATATTTTTGCCTCGAGCGGCGCGCCGATAACCTTCGCGATCCGCTTTGCCTCGAGCTCCTTCAGGACCTCGTCCCTTAATCGGCTCAATTCTGACCAGCGTTCCTCGAGTTTAGAGTCTATCAGTTTCTCGTCCACCTTTGGCCAGTCTGCCAGATGCACTGAACCCTTGCCTTTGAAGTGCGTCCATATCTCCTCAGCTGTAAATGGAATGAGCGGCGCGAGCTCTCTTGCCAGAACATCCAGGATCTTATATAAAACCGTCTGCGCTGACCGCCTCTCCCTCGATGTCGTGCCACAGGTATACAGTCGGTCCTTTAATATATCCAAATAAAAACTGGAGAGGTCCATGATGCAGAACCTGTAAATAGAGGCCGTGACCTCGTGATACATAAACCGCTCGAAGGAGTCTGTCACCTGCTTTAAAACAGAATTCAGACGCGAAAGCGCCCAGCGATCGATCTCGAGCATGTCCTTTTCTTTAACAGCGTCTTTCTCGTAATCGAAATCATAGATGTTGCCCAGTATATATTTCGCCGTGTTCCTGAATTTGCGGTATGCCTCCACGGTGCGCTGCACGATCTCATCCGAGATCTTCACGTCGTCAAAATAAGAAGACGAGCTCGCCCACAGCCGCAAGACATCCGCGCCTTTTTTGGAAATGATCTCCTGCGGCGCGATAACGTTGCCGGCTGATTTGGACATCTTTTTCCCCTCGCCGTCCACGACAAAGCCGTGCGTCAGGACATTCTTAAACGGCGTTTTCCCGACAACGCCCATAGCGATCAAAAGCGATGTCTGGAACCAGCCCCTGTGCTGATCTGAGCCTTCCAGATAAAGCTCTGCCGGGAAACTTAATTCTTTCAGGATCTTTAAAACACCCTGGTGGCTCGCGCCTGATTCAAACCACACGTCTAATATATCTTTTTCCTTTTCAAATTTCGAGGCGCCGCATTTGCATTTAAATCCTTTTGGCGCAAAACTCGAGGCGTCTTTTAAAAACCATGAGTCAGAGCCTTCTTTGCCAAACACCTCTTCTATGTTTTTCATCACCTTGTCGTCAAATATTTCAGAGCCGCACGACGAGCAGTACAAAACTGGTATCGGCACGCCCCAGTAGCGCTGCCGCGAAAGGCACCAGTCAGGCCTGAGTTCCACCATGCTCGAGATACGCTTCTCGC
>JAHIPS010000038.1 GCA_018902915.1 Candidatus Omnitrophota bacterium
CGAGAAGGTTTTTCTGGTTCATAAGGATGGGTTAATGGGTTATAATAGACATGTGGAAAGCTTACAGCGGTATTATTCGGCGTCACCCAAAGGTTTCTCTATCTGAAGAAAGACGCCTGATTTCAAAAGCTCAAAAAGGCTTCCGCCTTCGCTAAAGCTTCGGCGGACAGGCAAGGAAAAGCAAAGACGAGATTGTCTTTCGCCATATTAGCTTTTTAATTTTCCGAATCCACAAAGTAGCATTTCCTGTCTTAATCCACAGATTTGGCGAGGATTTACTCGAAGAAGCTATCCTTATTGCCTATAAGAAGATAGAAAGTTATAACCTTGATTATCGCGATAAACAAGATAATCCCAATCCCGTTAAATTTGTCTCTTATATTTGGAAACGCATTGATGGATTTATCATTGATTATTTAAAGAAAGAAATAAACGAGCCGATATGCATAAAAGACCCCTTGCTGTAATTTCTATCTTTTTCATAATAGGGATTGTTTTGGCAAGATACCTACCAGATTCAGTTAAATTCCGTCATGTATTCACAGTTACTTTAATTTTTATCCTGTCAGCTTTTATATTTTCCAGAATAGATTCCCGCTTTCGCGGGAATGACAAAGAAGTGCCACAACTCGTCGGAGCAGGAAGAATAGCCAATATTTTTCTCCTTTTATCAATTACTTCATTCGCAGGACTGCTATATGTAAATTCTAATATCTTTCCAGCTAATCATATCAGCCATTTTTTAGGCGAAGAAAGATTAAAGACTAATATAGCCGGCATTATAAAAAGTCCAGCATTAACGAGAAAACCATATTACGGCAAGATTAATTCGACTTATCTGTTTGATGTAGAACAGATAGAAGATAAAAGCGTAGAAGGCCTGGCGCAGATCAGGATACAAACAGAAAAAGACTATAGATATGGCGATAGATTAGTTATGAATGGCACAATTAAGAAGCCAGCATTACCAGAAGAAAAGAAAGATTTTAGCTATAGAGAATACCTCGAAAGACAAAATATCTTCGCCCTTATAAACACAAAAGAAAATAATATTACTGTTTTATCTCATAATTACAAATCAAATCCTATCCTGAGATACACTTACTTAGTCCGAGCGAAATTGAAAAATCAGATTTTAGAAAAAATGCCTCTTGAGAGTGGGGCATTTTTAAGTGCGATTCTTCTTGGAGATCGATCGGAACTGCCGAAACACATCCAAACTGCCTTCAAAAATTCAGGGACTATGCATATCCTGGCAATAAGCGGGCTTCACATCGGTCTTATCGCGCTTGTAGTCATAACTTTTTTGCGGTCACTGAGAATAGGGAGGGAGACCGCTTACATACTCACGATAATATTTTTAGTATTTTTTGCGCTTTTGACGCTTTCAAGGCCGTCAGTAGTCAGGGCAGTGGTCATGGCATGTATCTTTCTTACAGGCATGCTTTTAGGTAGAAAGGTCGACGTGTATAATTCCCTGGGCGCTGCAGCGTTATTTGTGCTGGTAAGGAATCCACGAGACATCTTTAACGTGGGGTTCCAGCTTTCGTTTATAGCTGTTACGTTTATCGTGTTTTTAACGCCTAAATTCATGGGGCTTGTAAAAGAAGGCACGAATTATTACGTGAAGAAATATCTTTACGCGCCGTTAGCAGTGTCAGTGTCTGCGTGGCTGGGGACGTTTTCACTGATCCTGTATTATTTCAGGATAATCACGCCTGTTGCGATTCTTTCCAATATTTTTATAATACCCGCACTTTTCGTATTACTAGTAGGCGGCCTGTGTTTCCTGGCGCTCGGCTGGCTGCCTTTTGTAGGCGGGTTTCTCGCGAGCTTCAACCATGTCTTCTGCCAGCTCATCTTTTCCTTCACCGACTTCTTCGCCTCCCTAAAACTCGGCCACTTCCATTTTTGATATCTTCCGGCAGCTTGCCAGAAGCAAAGCAAAGCAAACACTCGTTGTTGACATGGCTGGGCCGGTGTGGTAAGATTTAACGCATGACACATAGGAGATATATTGTATTAATATTAGTTATATTAGCGGTTTGTGTGCTGGCGCGACCGGTTTCTGCATACTGGATATGGACGCCTGGGGATGGCAAGTGGGAGAATCCCAAGTATGCTGCCAAGGACACGCCTGAGGAGCAGCTGGCGTATGCCATGGGTTTTTACGAGGAGAAAAATACCAAGGCAGGCATGAGGGAATTCAAGAAATTAATCAAACATTACCCGCTGTCAAAAGAAGCGCCTACCGCGCAGTATTATATAGGACGTATCCTCGAAGACCTTGATAAACCATATGCTGCGTTCAAGGCCTATCAAAATGTAATAGACTCGTATCCCTACACAGAATTTGTCGATGAGGTCATAGAGAGGGAGTTCAATCTAGGCGCGCTCTTTTTAGAGGGAAAGAAATTCGAGGTCCTCGGTCCTTTAAAGGTGCCGGCAAAGGACAAGGCAATAGAGATATTCAAGGCAGTTGCTGACAATTCACCGTATGGAAAATACGCGGACAGGGCAGTGTATAACGCGGGCCTTTGCTACAAGGACATAATCGACTACGACAGCGCCATATTGATGTTCAAGGAGGTCATGGATAAATACCCTGATTCCGAGCTTGTCGATAGCGCCAGGTATGAATTGGCAGAATGCTCGAAGCTTCTGTCTCTAAAGCCTGACTATGACCAGACCCCGACAAAGGTAGCGCGCGAGGAATTTGAAAAATTCATAGAAAAACATCCTGAAGACGCGATGTCAGGAGAGGCGAGGCAGATAATAGGCAAACTTAAACACCGCGAGGCCGAGAACGCGTACGGCATAGGGCAGTTTTACGAATCGAGGCGCATGTATAAAAGCGCTGCGATATATTACAGGGATATAGTCGAGAATTATCCTGACACGGAATGGGCTGGAAAGGCCCAGGAGCGGCTCAATGCGATCGAAAATAAGTAAAATATTACCCCTCTCCCTAACCTTCTCCCCAAAGGGGAGAGGGAAGGGTGAGGGGGTGTTATTATACGCTATGCTCTTTGCGCTATGCGCTATGCTATGTAGCTGCGGCTACACCACAGGCGCGGTGCTTCCCAGCGACATCAAGACCGTCCACGTGGCCATATTCAAGAACAGCATTGACATAACAAAGGAAATAAGCGCAAAGGATAAATACGAGGTATACAGGCCGAATCTCGAGGTGGATCTGAGGGACGAGATCGTTGAGAGGTTTTTCCTGGACGGCCATTTAAAGGTGGCAAAGCAAGGATCTTCTGGCGCTATCCTGACAGGCGAGATCACGCATTACAGAAAAGCCCCCCTGAGATACCAGAACGAAGAGGTCCGCGAATACAGGATAAGCCTTGTGTGCGATTTTAGATTGATGGATTCCTCAGGTTCAGAAGCTTTAGTGGAGATGGACCAGGTCACGGGTGATGCCACTTATTTTACTACCGGCTCGCTCCAGAAAAGCGAGACAGCTGCGCTGACAGACGCTATGCAGGACCTGGCCCGGCGGATCGTGAATAGAGTCGTAGAGAACTGGTAATATATCTTTAAAATATGCCCACCAAAATTTTTCCTGCTTATCTTTTTCTTGGCGAAGAAGACTTCCTAAAAGAAGAAGCGATTGAAAAGGCAAAATTAAAATTTCTGGACAGCCAGACAAAGGACCTTAACTACAGCGTTTTTTCTGCCAAGGACAAAAATTTTGACCTTAAAGGCATGCTGGAGAGCCTGAACACCCTGCCGTTTTTGTCAAAGAAGAGATTGATCATATTAAAGGATGCTGATTCATTGACTGCCAGCGCTAAAGATTCAGTGCTTTCTTATTTGCGCGCTCCAAAAGAAAGCTCAATGTTTATTATTGAGAGCGCTTCAGCTGCGATAAAAGGCGGATTTCTTTTAGAGGCCTCGAAATTGGCGCACCTGGTTTATTTTAGAAGGCTGACTGAATCCGGGATCAATACGTGGTTGATTAAAAAGGCGGGCTTGTCAAAGAAAAAGATATCAGATGAGGCCATTAGCGCGATAAAAGAGAGCCTGCCTAATGATTTAAGGACGCTTTCCTCAGCCATGGATAATATCGTGCTTTATGCTGGCGAGCGGCCATTGATAACAGGAAAAGATGTTGAGACAATAGTCGGTCCGAACCCCTCGCACACATCGTTTGACCTTATAGACGCTATAGCTATAAAGGACGCGAAAAAGGCATTGCGTATATTCTCGTCGCTTAAAAAGGACAGGAAAAAACAGGCAGAACTTTTAGGGCTTCTTGCGTGGAGTGCCAGGATGCTTTTGCGCGTGAAGGAACTTTTCAGGATCAAGAATAAGATCGAGATGTGTAAAGACCTTGGCCTGGCACCGCGCTCTTTTGACATGATCGCGCGTCACGCGTCTGGATTTAAAAAGAGTCAGATTCTTAGTTTATTGGATGAAATAATCAAGGCAGACCTGGGAATCAAGACCGGCGCTTCACCTACAACCACGATCGAGCGATTAGTAATAAAGATGTGCGCTTAATAGCGTATAGCGGGTAGCGTTTAGCGTATAGTTGGTGAGCAAAACTTCCTATACGCTATCCGCTAAACGCTATACGCTAACTCTTTGCGGGTTTGAGTTTTTTGGTGAGGCGGGATTTTTTGCGCGAGGCAGTGTTTCTGTGGACCACGCCTTTAGAGACTGCCCTGTCAAGCTCCGAGATAACGAGTTTTAACTGTTTCTTTGCCTCGTCAAGCTTTTTGGAAGATATAAGATCTATAAATTTCTTTGTCTCTGTCTTGAGAGAAGATTTTACAGACTGATTCCTGGCAGTTCGTCTTTTGGTCACCTTGATAGCCTTGTAAGCTGCATGTAATATTGGCATGTCTTGCTCCTTTTAAGTGTAACATAAAATAACATAGATGGTTATATATGTCAAGCAGAAAGCACATCATTAAATCAGCTGGTATTATAGGATCTGCCACGGTCGTAAGCAGGGTCCTGGGATTCGTGCGCGACATCCTGATAGCCAGGTTTTTCGGAACCGCGCGTTATGCCCAGGCATTTGTGGTGGCGTTTCGCATCCCGAACATGCTCAGGGACCTGATAGGCGAGGGCGCCACAAACGCGGCATTCGTGCCTGTCCTGAGCGAGTATTTCGAGACAAAGAAAAGAGAGGATTTCTGGCACCTGGCAAACGTGCTTTTAAACGTGCTCCTTATAGCGCTCGCGATAGTGACGCTGCTGGGCGTGGCTTTTGCGCCTGTTATCGTGCGGTTGATAGCGCCTGGTTTTATAAATGACCCTGAAAAATTAAAGGTCACCATATACCTGACGCGGTTCATGTTTCCTTATATATTGCTTGTCGGGCTTCTGGCCTACAGCATGGGCGTCCTTAATTCGCTCAAACATTTTTCAGCGCCCGCGTTCGCGCCAGCGATTTTGAATCTTTCAATAATAATCTGCGCCCTGACCAGGCAGGGCAGTGTATCAGCGCTGGCAACAGGTGTTTTGGTGGGAGGAGTTTTACAACTCGCTGTGCAGGTCCCGGTTTTATTCAGCAAAGGCTTTACCCCGTTCCAAACAAAGAAGTTTGGAACGGGGCATGGATTCAATTTTGCGAGCGGGCTCTATCACAAGGCAGTGAAAAAGATAGGGATCTTGCTCGTGCCCAGGATCCTGGGTTCGTGCGTGTACCAGATAAATATTTTTGTTAATACAATGCTCGCGTCTTTTTCTCACATAGTAGGCGCTGGCGGCGTGGCAGCTCTTTATTACGCGAACAGGATCTTTCAATTCCCGCTCGCGATATTCGGGATAGCGATCGCGCAGGCAGCATTGCCGACCATGTCGCGGGAGGCGCTCGAGAGCGGGCTTTCAAAACTAAAGGAAACGCTCTCGTTTTCATTGAGGGCAGTGAATTTTATCATGCTTCCTGCGTCTCTGGGCCTGATAGTTCTGGCAAGGCCTATTACCAGCACCTTGTTCGAGAGGGGCATGTTCGGAAGCTATTCAACATCAATAACCGCAGGCGCGCTCGTATTTTATTCAATAGGGCTTTTCAGTTACGCGGGGATCAAGATCCTGGTCTCGTGTTTTTATTCTTTAAAAGACACGCTCACGCCTGTAAAGATAGCGAGTATTTCTTTGATTTTAAACATCGCGCTGAGTATCGCGCTCATGTTTCCTTTAAAGATAAGCGGGCTCGCTCTGGCAACGTCGATTTCAGGTAGCTTTAATTTCCTTTTGCTGTTTTTTCTTTTAAGGAAGAAGATCGGCGCCCTGGACGGGATGAAGATACTGGGTTCGTTCTTAAAAGTGCTGCTCGCAAGTGTTTTCATGGCCGCGATCGTTTATTTTACCGCATACAGGGTCGGACTTAATCTATGCCTGGTTATATTAATAGGCATCCTCAGTTATATCATGGCAGTATTTTTATTAGACATAAAAGAGGCAAGGGAATTTTTGAAATGGGCATTAAAGAAAAGCTGAAAAAGGTGCCGCACGCTCCAGGGATCTACATGATGAAGGATTCCAGTGGAGAGGTGCTATATATAGGTAAGGCAAAGGACCTGTCAAAAAGGGTGTCGAGCTATTTTCAGGATGCGAGGCCAATGGCTGCTCGGCAGATGTCTCTAATGGAGCGCGTGAAGGACCTGGATTATCTCGTTACGGCGTCAGAGGAAGAGGCGCTCATATACGAGTCAAATCTGATAAAGGAAAAAAAGCCGAAATACAATGTCGAACTAAAGGATGACAAGAGTTTTCCTTTTTTAAAATTAACGCTGGGTGAAAAATTCCCGCGACTTACTATCACGAGGAAAAAAGTAGATGACGGGTCGAGATATTTCGGGCCGTACACGCGCGTCAAGCTCTTGCGCAGCGCGCTTCAGGTCATGAAAGGCATTTTTCCTTTAAGGACGTGCAGGAATATGCCAGGCGAGGTCTGCCTATCGTATCATATTGGCCAGTGCGCAGGGCCGTGCGTTAAAAAGATCAGCCAGAAGGAATATCGCGAGATCGTGGACCAGCTCGTATTATTTTTAGAAGGCAAAAAGACGCGGCTTTTAAAAGAGCTGGAGCGCAGGATGAACGAGGAGGCAAGGTTTGAAAATTTTGAAGAGGCAGTGATCTTGAGGAACAGGATCGCGGCGCTTTCAGAGGTGCCTGGGAAAAAATTAAGGGAGTATAGCGGGTGGGGCGATGTTGCGGTGAAGCTAAAAAAGCTTTTACGGCTCCCGAGGTTGCCTTTAAAGGTAGAGGCATTTGACGTCTCCAATATAAGCGGTAAAGAGGCAACAGGCTCCATGGTGTATTTTAATAATGGCAAGCCTGACAAATCAAACTACAGGAAATTCAGGATAAAGGACGTAGAGGATATTGACGATTACGCCATGATCCAGGAGATAGTGCGGCGCAGATACAAGCGGCTAAAGGAGGAGGGCGGCCAGTTCCCCGACCTTATTATAATCGACGGCGGCAAAGGGCATCTGCAGGCAGCGTACAAGGAACTTTTGAGGCTTAACCTGCGGCACGTGCCCATCGTGTCTATTGCAAAAGAGCACGAGAGGATATATACCTTGAGCTCCAGGACACCTCTAGATATAAACAGGGACTCGCGGCTTTTATATTTTATCCAGCAGATCCGCGACGAGGCTCACCGCTTCGCTCTGAAATACCACCACAAACTACGGGATAAAAGAGTAAAGGGATAAAAGAGTAAGACATTGACTTCGTTCGAGAAAAAGGTATATACTGTGGTAAAGTCAATACCGCGCGGCGAAACCAGGAGTTATGCGTGGGTGGCGCAGAGGGTCGGTGAGCCCGGCGCTGTAAGGGCAGTTGGCACAGCGCTTAAGAAAAACCCGTTCACGATTATTGTGCCGTGCCACAGGGTAGTGCGCTCTGACGGCTCGCCTGGCGAATACGCGCTCGGCGCGGATTTAAAGAAGAGATTACTGGAGCTAGAGAAGTCGCATGTGTTCAAGGCTTAGCCTTGAACAAATATATGTTCAAGGCTAAGCCTTGAACACATGAGTATGTTAGAAGAAATAAAATCAAAATTAAAGAAATTAGATAAAAAATTGTCAGAGCTCAGGGTCTATCTTGACATTGATAAAAATGAAAAGGTATTGAAAGAACTCGAGGCAAAGATGGCTGGCCCCGGATTCTGGGATAACCAGGAAAAGGCGCGTTCTGTTATCAAGGAATTAAAAAAGGCGCGCGCTGTGGTGGATCCGTATTTTGAATGCAGGAAGGAATTTGATGAATTGGGCGAACTGATAGTGATAGTGGACAGCGACGACAAAGGTTCTATAGACGAGGTCAGGGGGTCATTAGAGAGATTGGAAAAAGACGTGGACGCTCTGGAATTTAAGAGCCTTATGAGCGGCGAACTCGACTCTAACGACGCGATTTTAAGCGTCCACTCGGGCGCGGGCGGCACAGAATCGTGTGACTGGGCGAGCATGCTTCTTAGGATGTATTCGATGTGGGCTGAGAAGAATAAGTACAAGACAGAGATCATTGATATACTGCCTGGCGAAGGGGCGGGGGTAAAAAGCGCTGTCATGATCGTGAGCGGCGCTTACGCGTATGGTTATCTTAAGTCAGAAAGGGGCGTGCACAGACTTGTGAGGATATCGCCTTTTGACTCGAATAAGAGACGGCATACGTCTTTTGCTTCCGTGGATATTATTGCAGAGGTCGAGGATGACATAGAAGTGGATATAAAAGAGTCAGAATTGAGAATCGATACTTATCGCTCGAGCGGCGCAGGCGGACAGCATGTGAATGTCACGGATTCTGCTGTGAGGATCACGCATCTTCCGACAAATATCGTGGTCCAGTGCCAGAACGAGCGCTCGCAGCACAAGAACAAAGCAACGGCAATGAAGGTTTTGAAGGCGCGGATCTATGAATTAAAATTAGAAGAAAAGAAAAAGGAAATAGAAAAAGAGAATGCCAAGAAGCGGAAGATAGAGTGGGGCAGTCAGATCCGCTCTTACGTCATGCATCCTTATTCAATGGTAAAGGATCATCGGACTGATTACGAGACTTCGAACGTGAATGCTGTAATGGACGGCGCGCTCGACAGATTTATCGAGGCATTTTTAAAATGGAAGGCGAGAAAATAGGTTATGTTTTCCTGGATACTGAATAAAATAATCGGGACGCAGAATCAGAGAGAGCTGAAGAAGACGCAGCCGCTGGTGGAGGAGGTCAATTCTTTTGAGCCAGCAATAGAGAAACTCTCGGATTCTGAGCTAAAGGGAAAGACAGACGAATTTCGCAGGCGTCTTGGCGAGGGCGCGACTCTCGACGACATCCTGCCTGAGGCATTTGCTGTTGTGCGCGAGGTAGCGCGCCGCAGGATAGACATGCGACATTTTGACGTGCAGATAGCAGGCGGCGTAGTGCTTCACCAGGGAAAGATCGCTGAGATGGCAACAGGCGAGGGCAAAACGCTTGTCGCAACACTTCCCGCGTATCTAAACGCGCTCACTGACAAGGGCGTGCACATTGTTACAGTAAATGACTACCTTGCGCGCCGCGACAGGGAATGGATGGGACCTGTGTATGAATTCCTCGGGCTTACAGTGGGGACGATCCAGCATGACATGGATCCTGATCTCAGGCAGATGTCTTACGGAAGTGATATTACTTATGGCACGAACAATGAATTTGGATTTGATTACCTGAGAGACAACATGGTCGTTCGAAAAGAGCACATGGTGCAGCGCAAGTTAAATTACGCGATTGTTGACGAGGTCGACAGTATTTTAATCGACGAGGCTCGCACACCGCTTATTATCTCTGGGCCGTCAGAGGAATCAACGGATAAATATTATACCTGCAATAAAATCGTGCCGCGCCTTAAAGGCAGGATTATTTTAGAAAAAGACGAGATCGACGCGAAATTCAAAGGCATAGACCTTTCAAAGGGCTATGATTATATTATTGATGAAAAGGCGCACACCGCGCATCTCACAGAGGATGGCGAGACAAAGGCGGCCGACATGCTCGGCATAGAAAACATGCACGATGCGAGCACCATGGAATACCGTCACCACGTGATCCAGGCCCTGAAGGCGCACAATCTTTTTGAAAAAGACGTGGATTATGTTGTAAAAGAAGGCCAGGTGATAATCGTGGATGAATTCACGGGCAGGCTCATGCCTGGCAGGCGCTGGTCAGACGGCCTGCACCAGGCAGTAGAGGCAAAAGAGGGCTTGAAGATAGAAAGGGAAAACCAGACGCTCGCCACAATTACGTTTCAGAATTATTTCAGGATGTATAAAAAATTAGCAGGCATGACAGGTACTGCAATGACAGAGGCAAATGAATTCAGCCACATCTATAAATTGGACACTGTAGCGATTCC
The DNA here is from genome assembly GCA_018902915.1 of Candidatus Omnitrophota bacterium. Lineage (GTDB taxonomy): Bacteria > Omnitrophota > Gorgyraeia > Gorgyraeales > Gorgyraeaceae > JAHIPS01. The sequence continues at coordinate 10,355 of JAHIPS010000038.1, forward strand.
AACGAATAAACCTTTGGTAAGGACAAATCACGCTGATGTTATCTATAAAAGCGAAAGGGAAAAGTTTGACGCAGTGTGTAACGAAATCGAGGAACTTTACAGAAAAGGCAGGCCTGTCCTTGTCGGAACTATTTCAATAGAAAAATCCGAGAGATTAAGTTCGCTTTTAAAGCGGCGAGGGGTTCCGCACAATGTCCTGAACGCGAAATATCACGAGATGGAGGCGGTCATTGTGGCGCAGGCAGGCCGTTTTAGCGCGGTTACGATCGCGACAAACATGGCTGGCCGCGGCACAGATATTCTCCTGGGCGGGAATCCTGATTTTATGGTGAGCGACTGGTTAAAGGCAAAAGGCCTTGGGCCAAAGGATGTAAACGAGGAAGAGGTGAGCAAACTTTTAGTGGAGGCCAGGCAAAAGGTAAAGGACGAGCATGAAAAAGTCGTTGCGCTTGGCGGGCTCCATATAATCGGCACAGAGCGGCACGAGTCCAGGCGCGTGGACAACCAGCTGCGCGGCCGTTCAGGCAGGCAGGGCGATCCTGGCTCGTCCAGATTTTATATCTCGCTCGCAGATGATCTCATGCGGCTTTTTGGCTCTGGCAGGATATCAGCTATTTACGAGCGGCTCGGCATAGAGGAAGGCCAGGATATCCAGCACCCGCTGGTGAGCCGGGCGATCGAGACCGCGCAAAAAAGAGTGGAGCAGCATAATTTTGACATACGTAAACACGTGCTCGAATATGACAATGTGATGAACAAGCAGCGCGAGGTCATATACGAGGAGAGAAGAAAGATCTTATCCGGCGAGAATATAAAGGGACATATCCACGAGATAATAGAAGAGATAATAGATGGCGCGATGACGCTCTATTTAAATCCTGAAACGCACAAGTCTGACTGGCAATACGCTGAGTTCAATGAATGGTTCTGGGCAAAATTCAATGTCAGGGTCCAGAATCTGGAAGACATGGTCGAGGGCAAGGACACAGAGACTATTCTTAGCGAGCTTGTTTCGATTGTAAAATCAGCATATGAGGAAAAAGAAAAGAAAATGGGATCAGGACTCCTGAGGCACATTGAAAAAATGCTAATACTCCAGGTCATTGATACGAAATGGAAGGGTCATCTTTATGACATGGATGAATTAAGGGCAGGCGTTGGTCTCAGGGCATATGGTCAGCGCGATCCGCTTGTAGAGTATCAGCGTGAAGGTTATGACATGTTTATGTCCATGATAGATTCTATCAAGGACGAGACATTGGAGTTTTTATTCAAGGTGCAGGCAGCGCGCGAAGAGGGTGCGGTGCGCGGCGTGTTCCAGTCTTTGCCGCAGCAGCTTGTGCATGACGAGATCGCGCCCATGTCAGGGCCTCCACAGTCCGCAGCGCCTCCTCGAGATCTACCCGAGCTGCGGCCTACTCAGCATAAACGGGAGGAACCAAAGGTCGGCCGAAACGACCCATGCCCGTGCGGCAGCGGCAAAAAGTACAAAAAATGCTGCGGGAAATAATTATGTTCAAGGCTAAGCCTTGAACAAGCTTGTTCAAGGCTTAGCCTTGAACATAATAGCATGTTACTTGCAATAATTTCAGCTATACTGCTAATCCTCGCTTTTCCAAACTTTAACCTAAGTTTTCTTGTCTTTATAGGTTTTGTCCCGCTTTTTTTTGCAATACGAAACAAACCTCCAAAAAAGGTATTCTGGCTCTCGTATCTTTGCGGTTTTTTATTTTATTTAGGAACGCTGTATTGGCTTTATCACGTTACAGTCTTTGGTCTTATAATACTCTCTCTTTATCTTGCCTTGTATTTTGGCATTTTTGGATTTTTTATAAATCGTTTAACATTTTACATCTCACATTTTACACTTTTATTCATACCTTTTATCTGGATAGTGCTGGAATGGCTCCAGTCGCATCTTTTCGGCGGATTCGGCTGGGCCTTGCTGGGATATTCACAGTATAAAAATTTATACCTGATCCAGATAGCTGATTTTTCAGGCGTGTATGGCGTGTCTTTTATCGTGATGGTGCTGAATGTCGCGATTTACAAATTATTCAGGAGATCGGGCAGGGCCCTATTGGTAATTATTTTGGTCCTGGCAATGGTATTTGGCTATGGAAGAAAAAGAATGAATGAGGAGGAAACAGGGGAGAGCGTCAGGGTTTCTGTTATTCAAGGCAATATCCCACAGGAATTAAAATGGAATCCTGATGCCGCTGAAAACAATTTAAATCAATATGTTAACCTTACACGCCAGGCAGCATTTGAGAGTCCGGATCTTATTATCTGGCCCGAGACGTCATTCCCTGGATATTTTGCAAGTGATAAAAAAATGACAGAAGAGGTTTTTGGCCTGGCAAAGAAAATAAGTATTCCACTTTTGATAGGCGCGAACACAGAAGATGTCCTGGATATTTTCAACAGCGCTGTCTTGATCTCAAAAAGAGGAGAGGTCGTCGATAGATACGACAAGATCCACCTTGTGCCTTTTGGCGAATACGTTCCGTTTTCGGATAAATTGCCGATTTTACATCGTTTAGTCCTCGGCGAATTCGGGGCATTCACGGCAGGTAAGGAGTTTAAGGTATTCAAGCTGTCCAAGGCTAAGCCTTGGACAGCAGATAATGTCCAAGGCTTAGCCTTGGACAGCAGGTTTGGCGTATTGATTTGTTTCGAGGATATATTTCCAAGGATGTCGAAAAAATTTGTCCAGAACGGCGCGCAGTTTCTCATTGTCATCACGAACGATGCCTGGTATGGTCGTAGCGGCGCGCCATTTCAGCATGCTGCCTGCTCTGTATTTCGCGCTATTGAGAACCGCGTTCCAATCGTACGCTCAGCCAACACCGGCTACTCCTGTTTTATCGACTCCCGCGGCAGGATATACGACTCTGTAGAGGAAGACGGCTCCCATCTCTTTATCTCTGGCCAAAAAACCTCCAATCTCACCCTGCGCTAAGTTGACAAATAAGCAATGCACGTTTGTCAAGTTAAGCAAGGGGTATTTCTATTGACACTATAATACATATAGGATATAATTACTTCAAAAAGAGATTGCTTCTCCGCCTGCGGCGGATCGCAATGACAGAAGGGTAATTTATGCAGGATGTGAATGAGTTTGTACAGCAGAGGATTGATAAACTCAATGCCTTGAAAGAGATAGGTGTTGATGTGTATGGCAGGCGTTTTAATAAGGCGCAGTCTATAACCGGGCTTTTGAAGGATTTTAAAGAAGGCGCCAAGGTCGAAACTGCTGGCAGGATTACTGCGCTTCGCGAGCACGGCAAGAGCGCGTTTTTAGACCTGAAGGATTCGACTGGAAAGATACAGATCTACGTAAAAGCGAATACCATAGGGCCAGATACATTTAATAATATATTCAAAAGATTAGATATTGGAGATATATTAGGGGCAAGAGGCGAGCTTTTTAAGACAAGGACAGGCGAGGCAACAATAAACGCTGAAGAGATAACTGTGCTTGCAAAAGGCCTGAGGCCTTTGCCTGAGAAATGGCATGGCCTGAAGGATGTCGAGATCAGGTATCGCCAGAGATACGTGGATCTAATCGTAAATGAAGACGTGCGCAAGGTCTTTCAATTACGAAGTTCGATTATTTCAAAGATCAGGAGATTTCTGGATGATAAAGGATTTTTAGAAGTTGAAACACCAATGATGCACTCTCTCGCAGGAGGCGCAGCAGGCGAACCGTTTGAGACGCATCACAAGGCATTGGATACGGATTTATTTTTAAGATTAGCGCCGGAGCTGCATTTAAAGAGACTCTTGGTCGGAGGATTTGACAAGGTCTATGAGCTGAACAGGAATTTCAGAAACGAGGGGATCTCTGTAAGGCATAATCCTGAGTTTACAATGGTCGAGGTGTACGAGGCGTATTCTGATTGCGAAGGTATGATGAGACTGACAGAGGGACTCCTAAGCCATGTTGCGAAAGAGGCATTGGGAGGTTTAAAGATTAAATTTAAAGACCAGGAGATTGATTTATCAACGCCGTGGCCAAGATGGTCTTTTGCGAGCGAGATCAAGAAGAAGTTTGACATAAATCCTGATGATCCTGCAAAGGAATGGATTGCAAAACTAAAGAAAAAAGGCGTGGATTTCAAAGGCAAGGATATCACGCGGTCGCAGATCGTAAATATTATTTCAGAAATGCTCGAGCCAGAGACAAAGGACAAGCCCATATTTGTCGTGGATCTATTCGCAGAGCTCTGTCCATTGGCAAAGAGAAAAAAGGACAACCCGTTACTTACAGACAGGTTTGAACTTTTTATCGGCGGCATGGAAGTGGCGAACGCGTATTCAGAGCTGAATGACCCGATAGAGCAGGAGAAAAGATTTAAGGAGCAGCTCGTGGGACAGGAAGGCGTGAAAAAGATTGACCAGGATTTTGTGCGCGCCCTGGAGTACGGCATGCCGCCGGCAGGCGGCCTGGGCATTGGCATAGACAGGCTCGTGATGCTGCTCGCGAACCAGCCGTCCATACGCGACGTGATCCTGTTCCCGCAGCTAAAACCGGAGAAATGAGATTGCTTCGCTTCGCTCGCAATGACACACTACACTGTCATTGCGAGCGAGGCGCAGGCGACGCGTGCCCCGTACCTGAGCAAAGCGAATGGTACGGGGAAGCAATCTCAAAAATAATGCGATACGAGGCTTGGATCAGTTTTAGGTATTTAGTTTCAAAGCGCAGGGAAAAGTTTATATCCATAATAAGCTTTATCTCCATAATGGGCGTGGCTGTCGGCGTGACAGCGCTTATCGTGGTTTTGGCTGTTATGAGCGGTTTTGACAATGACCTGCGCGAGAAGATCGTTGGCACGAATTCGCATATTGTAATAGAAAAAGACGGCGGGATCGCGGATTACGACGCGCTCGTTGAAAAGATAAACGGAATGCCGCATGTAGTGGCAAGCGCCCCTTTTGTAAATGGCCAGGCGCTTATAAGGCAAAAAGACCAGGTCACCGGCGTGCTCTTTAGAGGCATTGATCCTCAAAGAGAAAAACAGGTTACAAATATAGAAAAGTATTTAGAAGCAGGCACGCTAGAGCTGGACAAGGACAGTGTCCTGATAGGCAGGGAATTGGCGTGGAGATTGAACCTTGTTATAGGAGACGAGGTTTCCCTGGTCTCGGCATCCAATTCAAAGCCAAGGGCTTTTAAGATAGTCGGGATTTTCAATTCCGGCATGTTTGACTATGACATGAACCTGGTTTTTACGAGCCTCGAGGGCGCTCAGGTTTTTTACGCAGTTGAAGGCCTGGCAGGCGGCATTGGCGTAAAAGTGGACAACGTGCACGATGCAGGCCGCATAAAAGATGAAATCCAGAGCTGTATTGGATTTGACTACTGGGTCCGAAGCTGGTCAGATTTAAATAAAAATTTATTCAGCGCGCTGAAGCTGGAAAAGATAACCATGTTTATAATACTTGCCCTGATCGTTTTGGTGGCATGCTTCAATATCGTGAGCACGCTTATCATGATGGTGATGGAAAAGACGCGGGACATCGGGATCTTAAAATCAATCGGCGCCACGAATAGATCGATACGAAATATCTTTATGCTGAACGGATTTTTTATAGGGTTTTCAGGCACAGCAATCGGCGCGGCAGGCGGGTTTATCCTGTGTCATCTGCTGGATAAGTACCAATTTGTAAAATTGCCAAGGGATATTTATTACATAGACAGGCTTCCTGTGAATCTAAATCTGGCTGATGCCGGCACAGTGATCATCGCGGCAATAGCCATAAGCCTGGTTTCTACGCTTTACCCTGCATGGCAGGCAGCGCGCATGGAGCCGGTTGAAGCGTTGAGGTATGAGTAGACTTTTGTTCAAGGCTAAGCCTTGAACAGGCCTGTTCAAGGCTTAGCCTTGAACAAAAGAGTGTACATGCTTCGAGCTGAGGGGATACATAAAATATATAGAGACGGCAAGAGGGATTTACAGGTTTTAAAAGGCATTGATATTGAGGTTGCAAAAGGCGAGGCAGTCGCGGTACAGGGCCCGTCAGGCGCTGGCAAGTCAACGCTCTTGCATATTTTAGGAGGCATAGACAGGCCCACCTCAGGCAAGGTCTTTTTAGAGAATAAAGATTTTTACTCGCTGCGTGATGGTGAAAGGGCAGGTTTGAGAAACAGAAAAATAGGATTTGTTTTTCAATTTTATCATTTGCTGCCGGAATTCACAGCTTTGGAAAACGCTATTATGCCGGCATTAATAGCAGGGCAGGATTCAGAAAAAAAGGCAGAAGCATTATTGCGGGATTTCGGGCTCGGAAATAGATTGCGACATAGGCCAGCTGAACTTTCTGGCGGCGAGCAGCAGCGGGTCGCGATCGCGCGCGCGCTGATAAATAATCCGGACATGCTTTTGTGCGACGAGCCAACCGGCAATCTTGATTCAAAGATAGGCGGGGAGATATTAGATATCTTATTCCGGCTAAAAACAACGCTGGTTATTGTTACGCATGACAGGGAGCTTGCGAAAAGGGCAAACAGGGTTTTAGAAATCAGAGACGGGAGGATGAGATGAGTCCAAAGGTCTATATCAACGGCGAGTATTTTGACAAAAAAGACGCGAAGATCTCTGTATTTGACCACGGTCTTTTATACGGGGACGGCGTGTTCGAGGGCATCCGTTCATACAATCGGCTTGTATTTAAATTAAAGGAGCATATCGACAGGCTCTACGAGTCTGCGCACGGGATCATGCTGAAAATAAATCTTTCCAAAAAGGAGATGGAAAAGGCGGTTATCGACACATTGAAATCAAACAAACTCGATGACGCCTACATCAGACTTATTGTCACAAGGGGTGTTGGGGATCTGGGACTTGATCCGAGAAAATGCAAGGGTTCCTCGATCATAATCATTACTGATAAGATCCAGCTTTATCCAGAGAAAATGTATAAAGAGGGCCTGAGTATTATTACAGTGCCGACGCCGAGAAACATCCCGGAGGCGCTAAACCCCCAGATAAAGTCCTTGAATTACCTGAATAATATCCTGGCAAAGATAGAGGCCTTAAATTGCGGTTATGAAGAGGCGATTATGTTTACTGCCTCGGGTTATGTGGCGGAGTGCACAGGCGACAATATCTTTATTATCAAGGACAATGCCCTGATCACGCCGCCTGCGTACCTCGGTATTTTAAAAGGCATTACGCGCGCGTCAGTGATGCAGATTGGAAAGAAACTCGGTCTTGATGTCAAGGAAGATGTGCTCACGCGGCATAATCTTTTTACAGCAGACGAGAGTTTCCTTACAGGCACAGCAGCTGAGGTAGTGCCTGTGGTGAGCATTGAAAAAAGGATTGTCGGAACAGGCCAGCCGGGAAAGACGACATTGAAGTTGATGAAGGAATTCAAAAACTTAACAAAGACAGACGGGACAAAATACTAGCATTAGCATACATGGAGGGGATATGCAGTGTGATATTTGTGGGAACAATGCGGCAACAGTGCATTTGACAGAGATCATAGATGACAAGATGACAGAGCTGCATTTGTGCGAGGAGTGCGCTCAGAAAAAGGGCGCGCAGATGGAGAGTCATTTTGGCCTGGCTGATCTCTTGGCAGGTCTTGCGGATCTGGGCGGTCAGTTTACAAAGACGCAGAAAGAGACAAAGATCAAATGCCCGCGGTGCGGCCTGACCTACGAGGATTTTAAGAAGATAGGACGTCTGGGCTGCGGCGAGTGTTATTCTGCTTTTAGAGAAGCGCTCCTGCCGCTACTTAAAAGGATACACGGTTCCACCCAGCACTATGGCAAGTCTCCTGCAAAAAAGGCTGCAAAGGCTGCAAAAGCAGTAAAGACAACAATGGCAAGGAATGAATTGCAGGAACTCAAAGAGAAGCTGCAAAAGGCAATACAGATAGAGGAATTCGAAGAAGCGGCAAAGCTGCGTGACAGAATACGGGACCTGGAAAAAAGGAAGAAGAAATGATAAGAGGAGAATATACATATGAACTTGAACGACCTACTGAATAGTCAGGGCGAGTGGCTCAGGTGCACGGGGCCGAATTCCGACATAGTGATGTCGTCGCGTGTCAGGTTGGCGAGAAACCTCTCGAAATATCCTTTTGCTCACTGGGCGAGCAAAAAGGAACAGCTGGAGATATTGAGTGTCGCAAAAGAGGCAGTTAGCTCCTCTAAAAAGATAAAGACCTCGTTCTGCCTGGATATAGGAAAACTGGATAGTATTGACAGGCAGTTTTTAGTAGAGAGGCATTTGATGAGCAAGGAACACGCCGTGGACGCTGAAAACAAGGGCCTGTGCATAAGCGACAGGGAAATCGTGAGCATAATGATAAACGAGGAAGATCACTTGCGGATCCAGGTCATGAAATCAGGTTTTGACTTGAGGGACGCGTGGCATATTATAAACGATATAGATAACGAGATTGGCGCTATTTTACAATATGCTTATTCACTGGATTTCGGGTATCTGACAGCATGCCCCACGAATACCGGTACTGGTATGAGGGCGTCTGTGATGGTGCATCTGCCGTCGCTGGTAATAACAAAGCAGATAGACAAGGTCTTGCAGGCCATTACAAAACTTAGTCTTACCGCAAGGGGCCTTTACGGTGAAGGAACAGAGGCGAGCGGTAATTTTTTCCAGATATCAAATCAAGTCTCCCTGGGCCACACAGAAGAGGATATCATCGATAATATAGAAAGGATCATAAAACAGATCATAGATCACGAGCATAGCGCGCGGGAGTCATTGATGTCTCAGAATAAAAATATGCTTTCAGACAGGATCTGGCGCGCGTATGGCACCTTAAAGAGCGCGTATATCATAACCAGCAACGAGACAATAGATCTTTTATCGATAGTGAGGCTGGGTGTTGATCTGGATCTGATAAAGGAACTGGACCGCGCGATTGTAAGCGAGCTATTTATAATAACGCAGCCAGCGCACTTGCAGAAGTTAGAAAAGAAGAAATTGAATCCGAATGAAAGGGACGTGAAGCGCGCAGCGATTATAAGGGAAAAATTAGGGGAGAATAAAGGTAAATAAGGGAGGAGTCACGATGTTTAATAGGTTCACCGAAAGGGCTAGAAAAGTAATTTTATTAGCAAAGGAAGAAGCAAAAAGATTTAATCACGACTACATCGGCACCGAGCATATACTCTTGGGGCTCGTAAGAGAGGGCGAGGGCGTTGCAGCAGTCGTTCTGCAGAAGATGGGTATCAGTCTTCAGCAGATACGGCTCGAGGTGGAAAAGATCGTAAAACCAGGGCCTTCAACTGTCATGTCAGGCGATATCCCGTTTACGCCAAAGGCAAAAAAGGCGATAGAGCTTTCCGGGGAAGAGGCACGGGCGCTACACCATAACTATATCGGGACCGAGCATATACTCCTGGGTCTTATAAGAGAGGGCGAGGGCGTGGCAAGCCAGGTGCTTTTAAACATGGGCCTGGATTTAAAAAATGTCAGACAGGAGGTCATAGAGCTTTTAGGATCTGCAACACCCGGTTTTGGCGCTGGCCCTGGTCCTTCTGGAGCTGAATCGCAGCAACCTGGCGCCGGTCATTTACCAGGCGCTCGCTCAGGTTCAAAGACACCTGCGCTTGACGCATTTGGCAGGAACCTCACAAAACTCGCGCGCGATAATAAACTCGATCCTGTGATCGGCAGGCAGAATGAGATCGAGCGCGTTATTCAAATACTTTCAAGGCGCACAAAAAATAATCCTGTGCTTTTAGGCGAGGCAGGAGTCGGAAAGACAGCGATCGTGGAAGGCATTGCGCAAAAGATAATCAAGGGGGATGTGCCAGAGATGCTTAAAGGAAAGCAGGTGATCATACTGGATCTCGCGCTAATGGTCGCAGGCACTAAATACAGGGGACAGTTTGAGGAAAGAATAAAGACAATAATGGACGAGATAAAAAGATCCACGAATGTGATTATATTTATTGATGAGCTTCATACACTGGTCGGCGCTGGCGGCGCAGAAGGCGCGATCGACGCGTCCAACATCCTGAAGCCAGCGCTTTCACGCGGCGATATCCAGTGCATAGGCGCTACCACATTCGATGAATACAGGAAGCATATAGAAAAGGACGCGGCGCTTGAAAGAAGGTTTCAGACAATAATGGTGGACCCGCCAACAGTTAACGAGACAATAGAGATACTAAAGGGTCTGAGAGACAGGTACGAGGCGCACCACAGGGTAGAGATCACTGATGAGGCGTTAGAGGCAGCCAGCAAGTTTTCAGACCGCTACATTGCAGGCAGGTTCCTGCCGGACAAGGCAATTGATTTAATAGACGAGGCAGGCGCAAAGGCGCGACTCTCTATCATGACTGCGCCTGAAGAGATAAAAGACATGGAAAGGGTTATAGAAGAGGTGCAAAAGGAAAAGGAAGATGCGATAAAGGACCAGGACTTTGAAAAGGCAGCTGGCCTGAGAGATAAAGAAAAAGAAGGCCGCAGAAAACTTGACAAGACCAGGGAAGAATGGAAAAAATCCAGGATGGAGGCCAGGCCAAAGGTCGACGAGGAGCTCATAGCAGATATTGTTTCAAAATGGACTGGCGTACCTATTGTGAGACTGGAGCAAAAGGAGTCAGAAAGACTCCTGAAGATGGAAGACGAGCTGCATGAGAGGATCGTGGGCCAGGACGAGGCAATAAGCGTTATCGCGCATGCAGTTAGGCGCTCGCGGGCAGGCATAAAAAATCCCAAGAGGCCGATAGGCTCTTTTATATTTCTCGGGCCAACAGGCGTGGGCAAAACGCATCTTGGAAGAGTGCTGGCAGAGTTTATGTTTGGCGACGAGAACGCGCTTATCCAGCTGGACATGTCAGAATACATGGAAAAGTTCAATGTCTCGCGTCTTGTAGGCGCGCCTCCAGGTTACGTGGGTTATGAGGAAGGCGGGCAGCTTACAGAAAAGGTAAGACGGAGGCCTTATTCTGTCGTGCTTTTGGACGAGATAGAGAAGGCGCACCCGGATGTATTTAATATACTACTGCAGGTCTTAGAGGATGGCAGGCTCACAGACAGCTTTGGAAGAAAGGTTGATTTTAGAAATACGATCCTTATCATGACCTCAAACGTGGGCGCGAATCTTTTCAGGAAACAGGGCGCCATTGGTTTTAAGTCAGAGAATGTAGAGGCCGGGCACAAGAATATCAAGGAGCAGCTTCTTGACCAGGTAAAAAAGACATTCAAACCTGAATTCTTAAACAGGGTGGATGACATAATCGTATTCCACGGTCTCTCAAAAGAAGACCTTTACAAGATCGTGGAGATAGAATTGGTCGAGGTAAAAGATAGGCTGAAGGAGCAGGATATAGATATAGAGCTGGATAAATCGGCAAAGGATCTATTGATAGAAAAGGGGTTTGATCCTATTTTTGGCGCGCGGCCTCTGAAACGCACTATCCAGAGGCTCCTGGAAGACCCGTTGGCAGAAGAGATCATTGCCAAGAAGTCTGACAAGAATAAAAAGTTCAAGATCTCTGCCAAAAACGGAAAAATCGTATTCAAGTAAATTATGTACTACGCCATTGCAAGGAATAAAGTCAGGGTAAGTATGTGGTTTATTTTCTTGGCCGCAGTGCTCGTGACAGGCGTACCATGGCTTTATGAAAATGTTTTTGTGCATGATGATTTTGATATTGGCTGGAGTTCGATGGCTGATTTCAATAGCGTTGTGCCCGATGATATTGGAACAGACGAAGACAGTTCTTTGAATCTGAATTTTTTAAACGATGGCTATGTCTTTTCCAGATTTAGAATAGAGGATCTGGAGATAAAGGACGCAAAGGTTTCAGCAGATCTTATTACAAAGGGCAGGATCTTAAGGGACAAGCAAGGATGGGTCATTGGTTTTTCAGGAAAGCTTTTTTCTGAAAATGCGACTCTGAATTCAAAAAGGATCCCGCCTCTCAGAGCCTCTTTTGAGATTATCGGCGATGAATTAAGGATAGAGACCCTGCGTTTAGGACGCTCGTATAGACTGGGGGGCAAGATAGACCTGGTAGAGCCTTTTGATGTGGACCTGCGCCTTGAGATCGAAAGGGCAGACATGAGACACATTTCTCGCACCTCAAAGGTAAAGGGCCGCGACACTGTATTTGGTATTGTTAGCGGTAGTTTTAATATCAAAGGCGCATTGAGCGGCAATATCTTTTCAGAGGGCACTATCGAGAGCAGGAATGGGAAGATCAGTTCAGTAGGGTATAAACTTATTACCCTTAGATTAGAAGGTTTTGGTCCTATAATCAACATCGTGGATTCAAATGTAAGCCAGGACAGCGGCACATTGATAATGGATGGTTATGTGGATCTGAGGAATGTCGCAAAAGGAGGTTTGTTTGATGGCGTGAGGATTAAGTCTGATCTGGAGACAATAGCGTGGAATGGATGGGATATAACAAAACACGGCTCGGATGAATTGAGCATGCAGAAGGATATAAACGAGAAGATGCGCGTGGGTTTTAAGACAATGACTACAGACCCAGTGACCACGTATGAGGATAGAGAGCATCCAGAAGAGATGAGCCTGGAATACAAGATGGGCATGGAGAACCTCAAGATGAAGCTAAGGGACAACGAGGAATTTTTCGTAATAGAGCACAGCGTGAAATTTTAACAATAGGGGTGGAGAGGGTATGAAAAGGGCGATTAGGAGGTTAGGTGAGAACGCATTAAACTTTTTCGTATATATAGGAGGCGTGTTTCATCTTTTGGTAGGGACCGTGTTTCAGGTGTTTGTCCCGCCCCTGAGAAGAAAAGAGCTCTTTACGCAGATGTACAGGATAGGTGTTTTGAGTCTTCCGATCGTGTTCCTGGTCGCGCTTTTTACAGGAATGGTGCTCGCGCTTCAAAGCGCGTATCAGCTCACTAAGATGAACGCGCAGATGTACATCTCGAGCCTCGTGGCGCTTTCAGTGGTGCGGGAGCTGGGGCCGGTTCTGACCGCGCTTGTGGTCGCCGGCAGAGTGGGCGCCAGTATCACTGCAGAGCTCGGCACCATGAAGGTGACCGAACAGATAGACGCGCTCCAGACGCTCGCGGTAAATCCCGTGAAGTATCTTGTCGTGCCTCGGTTTTTAGCCCTTTGTCTGATGCTGCCGCTTCTGACAGTATACGCGGACTTTATAGGAATAATGGGCGGTTATCTTATAGGCGTGTACAAGCTGTTAATAGGACCTACTATATACATGAAGATGACATTTGACCCGCTGGAATTCAAGGACGTGTTTTCAGGACTTTTTAAGTCCCTGGTGTTCGCAGTTATTATATGCATTGTTTCCTGTTATGAAGGATTCAGGACAGAGGGCGGCGCTGAAGGCGTTGGCAAATCCACGACGCTTTCTGTTGTCACGTCATTTATTTTGATAATCGCTGCGGATTGTCTGTTTACCGCGATATTTTATTTCGTGTTCCCG
>JAHIPS010000039.1 GCA_018902915.1 Candidatus Omnitrophota bacterium
AATCTCACCTCAGAACAACGCAAACTCGCCACTAATGAACTCCACAAAAAATGCCGCATCTACGGCAATGGCTGCCTCAAACACGGCAAGCAAGAAGAAGGCAAGCGCTACCTTAATTTATGGTAGGTTAAAAGAAAAAACAGGGAGCGGAATAGACATGGTAACCCCCTATAGCCAATTTAGCAAGTTTTTTGTTTAATAAAGCATCAAGATCAACAGGTGGCAGCATGAGAGCCTCTTTTTGAATATCCGGGCGTTTCTCTCTGGCTAGTTGCCAAGGAGATTTACGTTCTTTGTAAGTATTAGGCCGTTCGAGGTTAAAGAATAGCTGATAGGTGTAAGCCTTTTCCATGAAGTCACGTCTATCAGCGAATTCCTCGATCTCATAGAACTCTATTTCGATTAAATTATGGACAGTTTCTACGTCGGACTGGAACCTGTGAGCTCCCGGCGGAATAGTACCGTGTATAAGTTTATCAGATTCAATTGCGATAGTATATGCGGAAGGATCTTTAGCTGACCAGGAACCTATGTATTCAGACCCATTATCAGTCTGGCGTATGCCGTTTTCAACAATAAGACCGTATCTTTTAAGATGCTCATTGACATATCTAGCAAATAATTCAGCATGAGTAAGGGATCTTTCATCAGCGAAGCCCAAGAACTGTACTCCGCAGCTTACCTCTCTGAATGTATATTGCGTCTTTGGGAGTCTCTTTAGCCTCATCTGCGGCCAGTATTCAGGGATATCAAAGAGATCCTTGGTATCCTCGCAAGAGCGCTCAAAAAGGGCGAATTGCTTTTTGATCTCGCGCAGGTTCTGTTTGGTGACATGTTTTTTGCGCCTGAGACGGCTTGATACGCCGTTTTTACGCCATATTTTTCGAATTGTTTTAGAAGACACAGGTAATTCTTCGAGTATCTTGACATGTTCGGCCCCTAAACGCTTATAATACGCTTTTAGAGCCACGATTTTTTTCGCCAGGTCATTTTGTATGGCTTGTGGTGAAGAGTGGGGGCGGCGTGATATATCAGCCAGAGCCTGATAACCGCCTTCTTCATAACGATATAGCCATTTACGGACAGTCTTAGGTGTAGTGGCGTAGAGTCTTGCTGTGGGTTTTACACCATGTTCTTTGGCATGTATGACCATTTGATAACGCTGTTGTTTTTTATCTTTACTTAATCGCATAACCTGATACCATGGATATGGACACATATAACTACCTCCTTTTTAAACGATTAGAGGGGATATATTAGCATATCCTGGTTATCATGTGTCCTTTTATATTTTCATAGGGATCATTAATATAACGATCCCATTCACTGAGACGGCGCCATTGCCAAGGTGAAGTGTCTCTGACATTAATTATATTGCTTGGTTCGTATTCATATACACGGTGTTGATTAACAGTTACATGGTTTTTACGTAATGATTTTGAAATTTTTTTATAACCCCTCGGGGTTATAAAATCATAAACCTTAAAACTATTAACAAGCTCTTTTAAACTTAAGAAAGCATTAAAACTAATTCTTTTAATCTTTCTTAACCCCTGAGGGGTGGGGGGACGATGTCCCTTCCCATTCCCGTTAATGTTAAACTTTTTTCTTGCCCATATGTTATATATATGGTATACTTAATATAGATGAAGGTAGTAGTATTTTTTATTCAAATAAATTAAGCACTTTTAAAAAGCATAAAAAACTATATTTTTTTGTTTGTCTATCAATTAATATCATGCAAGGTGGGAGTATTTATGGTTAGTATAAGAAACATATTTTTCTTTTTATTATGCATAGGACTAATACTTGGGATTGGCAATACTGCCTTTTCTTTAAGTCAAGTAGACATGCCTGATTTTGAGAATACAAATTACGAGACCTCCATGACAGGAGAAGTCACGATGCTCTTTGCTGGAGGCGCGATACTAAATGCAAATAGTTTAGCAGCGTTATGGGCTGAGGTAAAATACGGAGGCACCACCCAGTATTGGAATATAGGCACAGGAGCCATAACAGCTGATAGCCGTGGCATAAGATTAGTCTTTGGACCTGAGCATGATGGTAAGACCTACAGGATGAAGTTTTATGGGTTTGACAATAGCGGCGAACAGACAAACAAGAACCGATCAACATATGTAACAGTCTACTCCGCTCCTTCAAGTGTGGTAATCCCCGAGTTCGAATCCACCACTTATGAAACCAACATGGTAGGGGAGGTAACACTGAAGTTTACAGCAGGCAAGACATTAAATGCATCAAGCTTATCAAAGTTATGGGCAGAGGTTGTAGAGGGGTCTGTTACCGAGCACTGGGACCTTGGGACAGACATCATAATGGACGATGGCACTGGCCTTGAAATCACCTTTGCGCCAGAGCATGACAGTAAGACTTATACCATGTCATTTTACGGATTTGATCCAACAGACAAAAGGACCAACACTACAGTTCCCGTAGATGTAACAGTCCAGTCAGAACCTTCTCCTGTATCCATCCCTGACATCCAGACAGGCCCCTACCAGACCAATATAAGAGGAGAGATTACCCTGGCTTTTACAGCCGGCCAGACTGTAAACCCGAATGACTTCAGTGGATTATGGGCAGAAGTAGAAGATTCATCAGACAACATAGAATATTGGGACATAGGCCTGGGCGCATTTACAGATAATAATGACGGTATCTCGATCCAGTTCCAGCCAAAACACAATGCTAGTACCTACACAATATCATTCTACGGATTTGACACATACCTGGAAGGTAGAAGAATCGCAAACACAAACAAAGTGGATGTCGCAGTCCAGTTAGAACCTTCTCCTGTATCCA
>JAHIPS010000040.1 GCA_018902915.1 Candidatus Omnitrophota bacterium
CCCTACGCTTACAAAGGCATAATCTTTCTTTTTCTTCTCATTTAAATGCCAGCGCAGAACGCCGCGCATAACATCTCTCAGGGTACCATCTTCGTCTCTCTTCAGTTCACCACCCCAGAAGGCAGTCCCTGCGTCTTCGCTTCTCTGCATTGTTGCCCAGGTAACCTTGGTCTCGCTCTTTATCCTTACTGTGAAATTTGAGGGTGAAAAGCCTTGGGCTACTAATTTCTCAGATTCAACCTTACCGTCTATGAAGCGGATCGTGTCCTCATAACTCTCCTTTTTCTTGCTGCTTCCCGTTTGGGTACATTCAATCTGCCAAACAGTATTGTTAAGTTGTTCTTCTGCAGAATTTATTATTTTTCTTTTTCTTTCAATTGCCTCCATCTTGGCTTTCTCCTCGGCACTTTTTGCTTTCTCTTTTGGTGTCGCTTCGCACACCCCAATTAGAGACAGAACTAAAATCATCACTCCAATAAATACCAAACCTACTTGTGTACTCTTCTTAAAAAAAATCATCATAATCTCTTACCTCCTCTTTTATGTCTATCTTTTAGGACGTCTCCAAAACACCTTTCTTGATTGCATAGATTAAAATTTATGTGTACTTGTTACTTGACAAAAATCTCTTTTAGAATTTTCTTATTATGGATTATAGCAAAAGGAGGATTAAGAGAAGATTAAGAAAAGATTAATTTTTCTTCATCTTATTAAAAGCCGAATGGGGTTACGGTTTGAGAATAGACGATCGAAAATGACTTTGGAGGGGAAGTTTTATTGTAAATGTACTGCCTTTTCCTAACTGACTATCGACTGAAATGGTTCCGGAATAATCTTCTACTGCAGATTTTACAATGTTTAATCCAAGGCCAAATCCACCTGAATTCCAGCTACGAGAAGGATCAGCACGATAAAATCTATCAAAAATCTTCGCTTGTTCTTCCTCAGAAATTCCTACTCCCGTATCTCTAACGATTAGTTCCGCATAACGTTCATTTTGGTTTAATGATACAATAACACTGCCTCCGGGACGATTATAACGAATAGCATTGTCTAATAGATTTGAAATCAATTGCTCAATTCGCCATTTGTCTCCAGAGATATAAATAGGGATTGGCAATATATCTGTAGAAAGAGTAACATTAGTTTCCTCTGCTACCGGTTTAAAAAGTTCGGCTATATCATGGGCAATTTCGTTCAGTTCTATTGTCTTTCTATCTTTAACCTGTTCGGGATTCTCATTTTTAGAAAGAAATAGCAGATTATTAACCAAGCTCATAAGGCGTGTGAGTTCTTCTAAATTGCTAGACAAGACAGTGCGATATTCTTTGGGTAAAGACTCCCGTGAAAGAGCAACTTCAATTTCACCGATGAGACTTGTAACCGGCGTTCGTAATTCATGGGCGACATCAACGGAAAACTGTGAAAGTTTTTGATAAGCTTGATCAAGGCGTTCAATCATCTGATTGAAAGTCTGGGCAAGTCCATCAAGTTCATCTCCTGTGCCCCTCATTGGAAGCCTCTCCTTTAAATTAGATACTGTTATCCGAGAGACAGTTTGAATTATGTGAGAAATCGGCTTCAGATTACGGCGAGCAAGAAAGAGCCCTCCTGCTAAAGATAGAATAAAGAACATAGGTGATATTAATAAAATATTCTTGCAGTAATTGGACAAAGTCTTTTCGATGCGCGCCAGGTTCATCCCCATTTGAAGATAACAAATAAAATCATTCTGGCTTTGAATTGACCGGGTAGCAATCCTGACTACATATGTATCTTTTTCATCATTAATCTCATATTCTTTTACGTCAGAATCTACTAAGATAGACGAGTCAACGGAACGGCTCTTGGAGACAGGTAGATGAAATTCACTGGATTGAAGTATTGTTTTTCCCTTTGCGTCTAGAATACCATAATACATCTGATAGTGCTTGCGAATGGCAGCAGATTCCCTTTGCATCTGGCGCTCAATTAAAGGAAGATTGTCCTGGTGCTCAATCACAAACTGGCGAAATTCATTCATCTCGTCAGCCAAGAAAAGATCGACCTCCTGGTGCAGCTGAAACTCAAGTCTCTGATAGAGGAAAAAAGAGATAAGTAAAATCGATAGCATAAACAAAGATGCGTACCATAATGTAAGCTTCCAGCCAATGCTTTTAAACCATATGCCTTTAACTAGACTCTTTTTTGAGAACATAACCCATTCCGCGGACAGTATGTATTAATTTTATTCTCTCCTCTTCATCAACCTTTTCTCTAAGGCGCCTAATGTGGACATCAACAACATTGGACATGAAATCAAAATTATAGTCCCAGGCCGACTCAGTAATCATTGTCCTTGTTACTATTTCTTCAGCGTTTCTCATAAGCAATTCTAATATCGCATATTCTTTTGCAGTTAATACAATAATACGATCACGCCTTTTAGCTTGACGGGTGCGTTGATCCAGTATCAGGTCTGCATATTCCAACACTGCACTCTTTGGCTCTTTCGTAGACCTTCTAAGAATTGCCCGAAGCCGGGCTAAAAGTTCAGCAAAACGAAACGGCTTGACAAGATAATCATCAGTTCCGGCGTTAAACCCTTTAATCCTATCTTCAAATCTTCCCTTCGCTGTTAAACATATAACAGGAGTATCTTTTCCCTCTTTGCGAAGTTTCTTTAATAGCTCTAATCCGTCTAATTTCGGCAGCATTAAATCCAATACAATCAGATCATACTTTTCATTCTGCGCCAGGAATAAACCTTCCTCACCGTCAGGCGCGATATCAACAGCGAAATTATTCTCCAATAGACCCTTTTTTACAAATCTGGCGACTTTTGCCTCGTCTTCAATTACAAGAACACGCATTGTAAGATGCTCCTTTTAGAAAGATTAGTCTTATCTTATAATAGCACCAAATGTTTCTATTTCTAACTATAACTGATATAAATTGTTAAACAAATTGCTTATTGCAAACCATATCCTATCCAACAAGATTATCTATACTTACATTAAGCGCATTTGCTAGTTTCTTCAAGGTCTCCATTCTGGGGTCAGCAATTACTCCTGACTCCAGCTTTATTAGAGTGCTATATGAAATATCTACCTTCTTGGCTAATCCTTCTTGCGTTAATTTAAGCTTTTTTCGATACTTCTTTATATTTTTTGCGAGCATAATTTTCTCCTTGACAATCTTTCATAACTATGATAGCATTGTTATGATAGGCAATAGAATCATATATAGTAACCATATTTTAAACCTACGCCTCATATTTAGCAAGGTAATTTTATGCTGGGACTATTTAACCTATATACCCTTATATGTCCAGAAGAAAAACACCTTTGGATCAGAGTCCGCATTCTCCATGAAACCCAAAAGGCTGTCCTGGTAGAGATCCCTATTGGTAAACAATGGATACCTAAGTCAAGAATTGACGGCATAAGAATAAAAAATAAAAACTTTGAATTTTACGTGAAAGAGAGCGTGATTGGATAACTTTAAAAAGTAAAAAAAATTCGCCCGACATTCCAGAGCCCCGAACCTCACTTCGTTCGGTACAGGGCAGGCTCCCGTACCACTCGCGGAGGCATCTGGTCTTTTTAAGCGGCTTCTCTGATTCTCGCAAAAAAGCGAAATTTCGGCGGCGGGAAATTTCGCTTTTTTCGGGGAGCGCTGGAGCGTGTGTACGGCTCGGCCGCTCTGGCCGTTCGTTGCGCTCTTACGTCTCGTAGGCCAGAGACATCCGACCCCGCCTCAGAGTATCTAGTGTGGAGTAGGCGGGGTCGGATGCCCCCATCTGTGGCTGCGGTAGCCGCAGCCACAGATGGGGGCCGAGTCTCGCTTGGAATACTTTGTAGGGCCGAAGGCCAAAATCCCCTCACCCTAACCCTTCCGCCGCGGCGGAAGGGAATTTTCAAAGTAGGTTCGAGCTGCGTTAAGTAGCCCCGACCATCCACAACTTTTGGGCGTTTTTTCCTACTTCGTAGAATGAAATCCGATCTGTGGCTTTGGCTTTAGAGGCGGAGGGGTCATTAGTTTGCGAATCGTCTTAAAGATAGTCTGGATATCTTCGTCATGCCCCTCTATTTTATGCTCAAGTTCTTTCAATTTATGAGCCAACTCTTTGTGCGTAGATAGAATTTCCCGTAATTTTACAAAAGCCTTAATAATAACTATGCTAATCTTAACTGCCCTTTCACTATTTAAGACGCTTGCAAGCATTGCAACGCCATGTTCCGTAAATGCATATGGTAAAACTGATGAGTGTTTGAGGGATTGGAACCGGTGCCAATTTGTCACCAGTTCATCCTTTTCAACAGGCGCAAGTTGAAACATAAACTCATCGGGAAATCTCCCTTTATTACGTTTTACCTGCCTATTCAGGTATTTTGTTTCTACACCATACAGCTCTGCAAGGTCCCTATCAATCATAACTCTTTTACCCCTGATTAAGAATATCTTTTGCTCAACTACCTCATATGGAACAAGTCTTTTCATTGTCATACCTCCTTGCTATATAGACACAGGAGGGGTCGATTTTCTTTCAATTTTTTTTGGATTTTTTTTGCTGGAGACAGGTTCCCGATTAGATTGGTAGGCGTCTCTAGTTCCCTAGTTCCTCACTTTATATTTGCATAACCCTATATTTAGAGGTAAAATAGCTAATACTTAAAAGATAGTATTTTAGCTACTATATATATGCTATAATTATGTCGCATAAACGCCTTCATGTATTTTATTTTGGATATGTTCAGGGGGTTGGGTTCAGGTATACTGTGCGCAGGATTGCCTCGGGATTAGGTCTGGTTGGTTGGGTCAGTAACTTGCCAGATGGCAGGGTTGAGGTTATGTGTGAGGGCGATGAGACCAAGCTAAAGAAATTTCTAAATAATATAAAGACGGAATTCGCAGATCGGTATATCAGGGATACGCAGGTGAGTTGGGACAAGCCAACACGTGAATTCAAGCAGTTCACGATAACCTTTTAAAAATAGGTCATGAATAAAGATATAGAGAAGAGGATCGGGAAGCTGCGGGAATTGATCGAGCATCATGACAGGAAGTATTACCTTGAGAATAAACCTGAGGTGTCAGACCAGGAATATGACAGGCTGATGAAAGAGCTTCAGAAGCTTGAAAGGGCCCACCCTGGATTAGTTACGCCTGATTCGCCGACCCAGAGAGTTAGCGGCGAAGTAGCACAAGGTTTCAAGTCTGTAGAGCACAGGAAACCCATGCTCAGCATGGATAATACGTATTCAGGAGACGAGATACGGGAATTTGACAGGCGCGTTAAGAAGAATCTGGAAATAGACAAGCTGGATTACGTGGTCGAGCTAAAGATAGACGGCGTGAGTATCTCACTTCTCTATGAAAATGGCAGGTTTACCCAGGGCGCAACACGCGGTGATGGTTTTAGCGGCGATGAGATCACAGTGAATTTAAAGACTATTAGAAGCCTGCCGTTAAGCGTGAAAAAAGATGCCAGATCGCCAGGATTATTCGAGGCAAGAGGCGAAATATACATGCCCAGGAAGATATTTGAAAAGATAAATAAAGAAAAAGAAAAAGCTGGTGAGGAGGTTTTTGCAAACCCCAGGAATGCCTGCGCCGGTTCGCTTAAGCTTTTGGATAGCTCAATGGTCGTAAAAAGACAACTGAGCATGTGGATATATGGTGTGGGCTACACAGAGGGCGCGTCATTCAACACGCAGTTCGAGGCGCTCCAGTTTTTAAAGGAATCCGGTTTTCGCACCAGCCCTCACATAAAAAAATGCCATTCTATCGAAGAGGTCATCAAGTACTGTGATGAGTGGGAGGATAAAAAGGATTCCCTTGATTATGATATTGACGGCATGGTCATAAAAGTGGATTCATTTTTATATCAGAAGAAGCTGGGGCAGACCTCAAAGAGCCCGCGATGGATGATCGCGTATAAATTTCCAGCTGAGAGAAAAGAGACAGTGCTCGAGGACATAATCGTTCAGGTGGGAAGAACTGGCACGCTCACGCCAGTAGCTGTATTAAAACCAGTCGAGCTGTCAGGTTCGACTGTCAGCCGCGCGACACTGCATAACCAGGACGAGATCATGCGTAAGGACATAAGGATAGGCGACCATGTGATAATAGAAAAGGCAGGCGAGATAATACCGCAGGTAGTGGAGGCATTGAAAAATAAAAGAAAAGGCAGGGAAAAGAAATTTTCAATGCCAAAGAAATGTCCTGTTTGCAGCGGCAAGGTAGAGAGCATAGAAGGAGAGGTCGCGCTGCGATGCGAAAACCTAAGCTGCCCCGCGCAGTTAAAAGAACGGATAAAACATTTTGCTTCAAGAGGCGCAATGGACATAGAAGGTATGGGAGAGGCGATTGTGGCGCAGCTGGTAGATAAAAATATGGTGGAAGATTACGCTGATATATATTATCTGAAGCACGAAGATGTCGCGGGTCTTGAAAGGATGGCGGATAAATCAGCGTCAAATCTGATAGAGGGGATCATGAAAAGCAAGCGCAATGATCTCAGCAGATTGGTTTTTGGGCTTGGTATAAGACACGTTGGCGTGCGGGCAGCGTGGATTTTAGCTTCCAGGTTTAAATCAATTGATAAGATTTCTGAAGCCGGCATTGAAGAATTTGAGAATATAAATGAGATAGGGCCTGTGATGGCAAAGAGTATATTTAATTTTTTCAGGTCAAAGGAGAATAAAAAGGTAATAGAGAAACTGAAGAAGGCAGGAGTAAATGTGAGCTCCAGGCTCGAGGCCCAGGGCTCCAAGTCATTTGAGGGTAAGACGTTTGTCGTGACAGGGTCGCTTGAGGAATTTAGCAGGCAGGAGATAGAGGAATTAATACGGACTAATGGCGGCAGTGCGTCTTCGAGCGTGAGCAAAAACACAGATTTTCTTGTCGCGGGAAAAGAAGCAGGCTCAAAGCTTGAAAAGGCAAAGAAATTAGGAGTCAAGATCATAGGCGAGAACGAGTTTAAAAAGATGTTAAAGTAAGAGAGGTCTTATGTTTAAAAATAGGATTTTAGCGGGCATTTTGATTTGTGTATTACTGGTGTCTTCTACAGGCTGCGCGGGGCTGCAGAGGAAATTCACGCGCAAAAAAGAAAAAGAGGTAAAGGCAGGCCCTGTCATAACCACATATGATTACGCAAAGGATCTAAGGGTGGAGGAGCTTTACAAGAAACGTTTTCTTTACTGGAAGTCATGGCAGGGTGAATTAATAGACAGGATGGATGAGGGCACTTATAAAAAGCGCACGGAGTGTTACGAGAATACTGTCATGAACCTGGAAGAGATGAGGAAGTACCTTTCTTTAGCCAAGGTAAAAGAGCTGGACCCGTTCATAGAAGAGATAAAGTCCATAGATCCTGATGTTAAGAAGAAAAGGCTCTCAAGGAGTGAAAAGTACAGGATGGGCCATATGCTTGAGAAGACAAAACGCCGCATAGATAAGCAATTTTCTTATTCTAAAGTGAAAGATTATCTGGAGTTAAACAAATGATCATAGAGACGATTGTCGTGGGCATGATGGAGACGAATTGTTATATCGTGGGTGACGAATCCACGAAAGAGGCCTTTATCATAGATCCAGGTTCAGATTACAAAAAGATAAAAAATATTATTGATAAGGGCGGGTTAAAGCCGCAGGCTGTCATTAATACGCACGGCCATGGCGACCACATAGGAGCTAACAATAATTTTGACCTGCCCGTGTGGATACATGGGGCTGACGCTGAGTTTTTACAGGATCCTTCAAAGAATCTTTCAGGCGCGTTAGGGTTTTTACTCAAGACAAAGGCGGCATCCAGGATCTTGAAAGAGGGAGAAGTGTTGACCGCCGGCAGGGTAAAGCTGGAGGTCATGCACACGCCTGGTCACACGCCAGGCTCTATTTGTTTAAAAGGGGACAGTGCGATTTTTACAGGCGATACTCTTTTTTGCGAAGGCATAGGCAGGACTGATCTTGCGTACGGGTCAGAAGAGGATATATTGAGTTCAATAAAAGAGAAGCTCTTTATTTTACCGGATGACTACGCAGTTTACCCTGGCCATGGCCCATGCTCAACCATAGGACACGAAAAACACAACAACCCCTTCATCTCTTAAATGAATGAATTAATCGAAGAATTTCTGGGATATTTATCTGTAGAGAGAGGATTGTCCAAAAACACCCTTATCTCTTATCGACAGGACCTGGCGAGATTTTTTGAATATCTTAAATCCCGGCGCATAGCTTCTATAGAAAGGGTCACAAGGCAGATGATAAGCTCTTTCATGATGACAGAAAAGGACCGGGGCCTTTCAGCAAATTCAGTATCAAGAGAACTCGCGTGTCTCAAGTCATTTTTTAAATTTCTCGTGAGAGAGCATAAGGTAAAAGAGGACGTGACAAGCGTTATAGAGTCGCCAAAGCTGTGGAAGAAGCTCCCGTCGACTTTAAATCTGGAAGAGGTGGTGTCGATATTGAATGCCCCCAATGTAAAGGATCTGATGGGCATGCGTGACAGGGCGACGCTGGAACTCATGTACGCTACCGGGATGCGGGTATCAGAGCTGATAAATCTGAAGATGGACGACGTTAATATGGATGTCGGGTTTGTGAAGTGCCTTGGCAAGGGCAGCAAGGAAAGAATAGTCCCGTTTGGGAAAAAAGCAAAGGAGAGCATCGCGAGATATCTGGATAAGGGCAGGAAAAACTTTTTAAAGCAAAAGGTCTCGAATTTTTTATTCCTTACGCGGCTGGGTAGACCCATGTCGCGCCAGACATTCTGGAAGATAATAAAAAAGTACGCCAGAGAGGCGCGCATCAAGAAAGATATCACGCCTCACAGCCTGAGACATTCTTTTGCGACGCACATACTGGAGAGAGGCGCTGATCTAAGGATAGTGCAGGAGCTTTTAGGCCATTCGGATATATCCACGACGCAGATCTATACGCACGTCAGCAAAGACAGACTCAAATCTATTCATAAAAAGTTTCACCCGAGGCCATAATGGATATTTTAAGGAGCGTAAAGGCTTATTTGGAAATGCAAAAGGGAAGCGGCGTGTCTGAATATCTTTTTTCCGCAAAGAATAAGGATGCGGAAATAGAAAAATTAAAGAACGAGACAATGGCTTGCCAGAAATGCCCCCTGGCAAAGACCAGAAAAAATGTTGTCTTTGGCGCAGGAAGCATAAATGCGAAGCTCGTGTTTGTGGGCGAGGCGCCTGGCCATGATGAAGACGTACAGGGTCAGCCGTTCGTGGGCAAGGCAGGCATGCTATTGACAAAGATAATAGAGGCAATGGGATTCAAGAGAGAAGATGTGTATATATGCAATATCCTGAAGTGCCGGCCTTCTGGAAACAGAAACCCCTTGCCTGAAGAAATCGCGCAATGTATAGAGCATCTTTATAAACAGATAGACCTTATAAAGCCGGATGTGATATGCGGGCTTGGCAAGTTTGCGAGCCAGACGCTTTTAAATACAGAGACGCCAATAAGTCAGTTAAGGGGCAGGTGGCACGAGTTCAGGGGAATAAAATTCATGCCGACCTTTCATCCTGCATACCTCTTGCGCAATCCAAATGACAAGAAGCTCGTCTGGCAGGACATGAAAAATATCATGGAGCAATTGGATGTTCAAGGCTAAGCCTTGAACATTGGAGAATAATGAAATTCGCTGATGTTGTGATTAACAGACCTGTTGAAGGGCCTTTTTCTTATTCTGTGCCTGATGAGCTTGGCGAGCAGGTAAAGGTGGGAAGCTGTGTCCAGGTTTCTTTTGGCCCGAGGAACCTGACAGGCTACGTGGTCGGTCTTTCTCCAAAGTGTGACATAAAAAATATAAAACCGATTACGAGCGTGCTTGACAGGGCGCCTCTTATAGATGAAAAAATGCTCGAGCTCACGAAGTGGATATCAGATTATTATTATTCCTCGTGGGGAGAGGCGATCTCAGCAGCTGTGCCAGCTGTAATAAAAAGAACAATGAAATCAAAGAGACGCGCGAAAAAGGAGGAACCGGAAGAAGACGAGATAAGATTTATAGACGGGTCAGATAAACACCTTTCTCCTAACCCGGAGCAGAAACATGCCCTTGATTCAATAAAGAAATGCATAGATAAAAAAAAGCACGAGGTCTTTTTGCTGCACGGCGTAACAGGCAGCGGAAAGACTGAGGTGTACCTGCAGTCCATCGCGCACGCGCTGGAAAAGGGCCGCTCCAGCATAATACTCGTGCCTGAGATCTCGCTCACGCCGCAGACTGTCGCGCGTTTCAGGGCTAGGTTCGGCGACAAAATAGCGGTGCTCCACTCGCGGCTTTTAGGTTCGAGGAGAGCGTCTGAATGGCAGAGGATATTTTCCGGAGAGGCCCAGATCGTGGTGGGCGCACGCTCAGCAATATTCGCGCCTTTAAAAAATCTCGGACTCGTGGTGGTTGATGAAGAGCACGAGACCTCGTACAAGCAGATGGACGTGCCGCGATATAACGCGAGGGATGTCGCGATAAAAAGAGCGGAGCTTTCAAATGCTGTTGTAATACTCGGCAGCGCCACGCCTTCGCTGGAATCATTTTACGCGGCCAGAAAAGGCCGATACACGCTTGTAGAGCTGCCTGAAAGGATTGACGCAAGGCTTTTGCCAGAGGTCAATATCATTGACATGCGCGACGAACTGACCAAGACAAAGAGATTCCCTATTTTTTCACTGCCCTTGAAAAACTGGATAGAAAAGGATGTCAGAGAGGACAAGCAGGTAATACTTTTTTTAAACAGGCGTGGATTTTCAACATTTATAAGTTGTAGAAAATGCGGCTATGTCCTTAGCTGCAAGCGCTGCAACGTTAGTCTCACGTATCATTTTCACACAAAAAAACTCACCTGCCACCATTGCAGCTACAGGCAGGATCCTGTTGATATCTGCCCGCAGTGCAATTCCTCGTATGTGAAATACTGGGGCACTGGCACTGAAAAGGTGGAGAGCGAGCTGCACAGATTTTTCCCAAGCGCCAGGATCGCGCGCATGGACACTGACTCTACTCACAAGCGCGGCACGCACGAGAAAGTGCTCACAAATTTTAAAAATCATAAGATAGATATCCTGGTGGGCACGCAGATGATAGCAAAGGGCCTGGATTTTCCAAAGGTAACGCTCGTGGGCGTGGTGTCAGCGGATACAGCGCTCAATCTTCCTGACTTCAGGTCAGCAGAGCGCACGTTTAACCTGCTGACGCAGGTCGCTGGCCGCGCAGGAAGAGGCGACCTGGGTGGCAGGGTGATCATACAGACCTACACGCCTGGCCACTACGCGATCCAGTCAGCAAAGACGCATGACTACAATAATTTTTACGCCAAAGAGATATCTTTCAGAAAGGAATTAGATCTTCCGCCGTTCTCTCACATGGTGAGTCTGACATTCAGGGGCCGCAAGGAAGAAAAGGTCCTGAAGGTCGCGAACTCCCTAAAGGATAAGCTTGAAAAGAGAAATAGATCCAAAGATGTGCATATAGTCGGGCCTGCGCCAGCGCCTATCTCGCGCATGAAAGGCACCTTTCGCTGGAATCTTTTCCTAAAATCAGACAAGGTGGAAAATATAACAGGGCTTCTCAGGAATGTTCTGGGCACTCGCAAGCGGGAAGGCGGCGTCATAATAACAATCGACGTCGAGCCCTGCTAGCTAAATTGGACAAAATGAGCATTGCACGTTTTGTCCAATATTGGACAAAACGTGCAATGCAGGAATTGTCCAATATAGCTATTGGTTGCCGAATTCTTTCTGGATGGTGCCGAGGGCGTCGAGATTTTTTAGAGATCTTAGGACCTCAGGGTCGTTTGGATTAATCTTCAGGGCTGCCTCGTAGTTGGATTTGGCGTTTTTATAATCTTCATTTTTCAGATATATCTCGCCCAATTTTTTCAATATAGCGATATCCTTTGCGTTTATTGACTTTGCCTCTTCGAGATTTTGTATCGCGTGCGCGATAAGGTCCTGCCTGTAAAAGATATCGCCTATCTTTTTTAACGCCTCGCTGTCAAAAGGATTTTTAACAAGGACCTTTTCAATGCCTTCAAGCGCAGCCGCGACATTCCCTTTTTTCAGCATGGCGTCGCTGGGCAGGGTCCCGATCAATCTATTCAGGACATTTACCGCATTTGTAATAGGCGAGGAACTCGCCTTGCCGGCCTTGTTTTTCAGGGAAAGGTGCAGGTAGTGCCGCGCCTCGAGATGGTCGTATTTTGAGGAAAGTATCTGGGAAAAGATCTCGATGGCGTAATCGTAGTTTTTCTTTTCAAGCGCCAGCACACCTTTATTATAAAATTCCTGCAGGTCTTTTTCATTGATCTGGTCTGTCATATAGCATAAGTTTACAGTAAGGTTATATGATTGTCAAGACCGAACAAGTGTGTTAAAATAAACAAAATATGGGGAAGTTGGAGATCAGGATATATCCGGATAAGGTGCTGAGGAAAAAGGCGCTGGGGGTGAAGCGGGTAGGTGAAAAAGAACGCCAGCTCGCCTCCAGTATGATAGAGACGATGCGTTCTGCCAATGGCGTGGGCCTGGCAGCGCCGCAGCTCGGCGTCTCGAGGCGTATCATAGTAGTAGATGATATGGAGAACAAGAATAATAATTCTCCGTACGTTTTTTTCAATCCAAGGATAATCAAGAAAAAAGGAAGAAGCACTTTTTGCGAAGGGTGTTTGAGCGTTCCGGATGTGACGCATGATGTGGTAAGGGCTAAATCTGTAGTCCTCGAGGCGCTTGATCTTAAAGGAGATAAAGTAAAGATGGATACAGGCGGGATCCTCGCAAGGATCCTGCAGCACGAGATAGACCACCTAGACGGAATCCTTTTTATAGACCGCGTGGGATTTTTGAAACGAAAGAGGATCTTGAAGGAGATCTCAACAAAAGTCTGTGTGCAGCTGTAGTTTGTTCAAGGCTTAGCCTTGCACAGGCCTGTGCAAGGCTAAGCCTTGAACAAAGCCTTGAACAAAATCTTTATATGAAAATAATATTCTTCGGAAGTTCTGAATTTGCAGTGCCTGTTCTGGAAGCGCTTAAAGACAGGGAAGATGTGTCGCTTGTCGTGACGCAGCCTGACAGGAAAAAAGGCAGGTCTTTAAAAAAGGACTCCACGCCTGTAAAAAAGCTCGCTGAAAAAATAGGTATCGAGGTGTTCCAGCCGCCTGATGTCAATGCAAAGGATTCAATAGAGAGATTAAAGAAAGTCAGCGCAGACATTTTCGTAGTGGTGAGTTTTGGCCAGATATTAAAGAAAGAGCTGCTCGACATACCAAAGATCCCTATCAATGTGCATGCCTCGCTTTTACCAAAATATCGGGGCGCGGCTCCTATAAACTGGGCCATTGCCAATGGCGAAAAAGAAACAGGCGTCACGATCATGAGAATGAATGAGAAGATGGACGAGGGCGATATTATATTAAAGGAAGCAGTTTCCATTGGCGCGGCTGAAGACACTGTTACGCTGTCAGGAAAACTTTCCAGAAAAGGCGGCGAGGCTTTATTAAGAGTAGTAGTTCTGATCAAAAAAGGCGCTGCAAGTTTTGAAAAACAGATAGAAGCTAAAGCAACGTACGCGCCAAAGTTAAAAAAAGAGGACGGGCTTATTGACTGGAGCTTAAGCGCGGAGGAGATCTGTAATAGAGTGCGCGCGTTTGTGCCATGGCCAGGGTGCTTTACGTATTGGGATAAAAAGGTACTTAAGATATGTAAGGCAAGGCCGCACGCTGAAAGCAAAACCGCAAAGCCAGGTACTGTGTTAGAGGTTGCCAGGGACGGCATTTTAGTCTCTGCAGGCAAAGGCGCGGTTATGGTAGAGGAGCTGCAGCCAGAGTCAAAACGCAGGATGAAGGCGGAAGAGTTTATTGCTGGTCACAAAAATCTTACCCCAGGGCTATATTTGACAAAATGAGCATTGCACGTTTTGTCAAATATAGGTATAATTAGGATTTAATATGCCGGAACTAAGAAAAGATCCTATAATCGGGAGATGGGTGATAGTAGCTACTGAGCGGGCAAAGAGGCCGAACGATTTCAAGGTCTCTCATGCCGATGACAGGGAAGGCGCCTGTCCGTTTTGCGAGGGACACGAGAAGGATACTCTCCCGGAAGTCCTTGCTGTAAGGAAGAAGGGTTCAAAAAAGGATAAGGAAGGCTGGGATGTCAGGATAGTCCCCAGCATATCGCAGCGTCTTGATCTGGAAGGGGGGCTTGACAGGCGGGGCGTGGGCATGTATGACGTGATGGATCCTGTGGGCGCTCACGAGATAATAGTGGAATCGCCAAAACATTTCAGGGATATCCATGAATTGCCTAAAAAGCAGATAGAGCTTGTAATAGAGACGAGCGCTCGCCGCATCGCGGAACTGGGAAAAAATCCGAAGCTTAAATATTGCCTGCTTTTTAAAAATCACGGACTAAGGGCAGGCGGTTCAAAGGTCACAAAGCACGTTCGCTCGCAGATCATAGCCACGCCTGTTACGCCGACCCGCGTCAAGGAAGAACTCTGGGGCGCGCGTTTTTATTATAAGTATAAAGACAGGTGCATATTCTGCGACATCATAAGGCAGGAGTTGGAGAGCAGGGAAAGGGTCGTGATGGATACAAAGAATATCCTGGCTGTTATGCCTTATGCCTCGAGGTTTCCGTTCGAGATATGGATATTGCCGAAAAATCACTGTTCGGATTTTGTAAATATAAAAAAGGACGAGGTCAAGGATCTTGCGCTGGTGTTTAAGACAATGTTTGCAAAGCTCAACAAGGCGCTTAACGACCCGCCTTATAATTACATGCTGCACACCGCGCCTTTCAGGCACGCGAAAAGGCCTGGTTACTGGAAAACTATAAAAGAAGATTATCACTGGCACATAGAGGTCACGCCGAGGATTACGCAGGTGGCTGGCTTTGAATGGGGCTCGGGATTTTACATCAATCCCACGCCGCCAGAGGAAGCAGCGAAATATTTGCGGGAGATTAAAATTTAGATGAGCCAATTACGATGCGATCCAATAACAGGAAGATGGATAATAGCCGATATTACCAGCCCGAAAAGGCCTGGTGAATTCGAGCTGATGCCGCAGAAGAAAAAAGGCGGGGCCTGTCCTTTTTGCGCAGGCAGTGAAAAAATGACCCCGCCCGAGATAAGCGCTATAAGAAAACCCGGGACAAAACCTGATACGCCAGGCTGGTCTGTCAGGACAGTGCCGAATAAATTTCCAGCATTGGACACGCAGGGCAGTGTAGAGAACCGCGCCATAGGCATTTATGACATGTCCAGCGGCATAGGCGCTCACGAGGTTATTATAGAAACACCGGCGCACGATAAAGACCTTGCTGATTTAACACCAAAGGAAATAGAGAATGTTATCTCTGAATACCGCGCGAGGTCATTGGTATTAGAAAAAGACGATAGGTTCAGGTATTTATTGATCTTCAAAAATCACGGTGCCGCGGCAGGCGCGTCACTCGAGCATTCTCACACACAGATCGTGGCGCTCCCGATTGTTCCAAAAAGGGTCAAGGAAGAATTAAAAGGCGCGGTCACGTATTTTGGCTACAGGGAGAGGTGCGTGTTTTGCGACATGGTGGCGCAGGAACTCCAGGATAAGCTCCGCGTGATTTTCGAAAACAGGCACTTTGTCGCATTTTGTCCGTTTGTGCCGCGTTTTGCGTTCGAGACGTGGATAGTGCCGAAAAAGCACAACCAGGATTTTAAATCAATAGATGACAAGACCGTTAAATCCATGGCCGCGATATTAAAGGATACACTCGCCAGGATTAAAAAAGTCTTGAAAGATCCAGCTTATAATTTTATAATACACACTGCTCCGATTAGAGATGGTATCAATGAGGAGTTTCACTGGCATCTTGAGATAATGCCAAAATTAACAAGCGTTGCTGGTTTTGAATGGGGGTCAGGGTTTTACATAAATCCCACATCCCCGGAATTTGCAGCAAAGTGTTTGAGGCAGGGAAAGGGGGAGTAACATGGCAGTAAAAGTCGGTATCAATGGTTTTGGACGAATAGGCAGAAATGTTTTCAGGGCGGCGGTTGAAAACAGGAATATTGATTTTGTGGCGATCAATGATCTACCTGTTCCGGTCTCCACGCTCGCGCACCTTTTGAAGTACGATTCTATTCTCGGTGAATTAAAGGTGACGGTCGAGGCAAAGGGCAATAGCCTGGTTGTGAACGGAAAGGAAGTAAAGATATTGAGCCACAAGGAACCTGCGGAGATCCCATGGGGCGCCATGGGCGTGCAGGTAGTAGTGGAGGCCACGGGAGTATTCAGGGACAAGGAAAAGGTGATGAAGCATATCCAGGCAGGCGCGAAAAAAGTGATCATTACTGCGCCGGCAAAGAACGAGGATATTACGATAGTTCTCGGCGTGAACGAGAATATGTATAATCCTCAGAAGCACCAGGTGATTTCAAATGCTTCATGTACGACGAACTGTCTGGCGCCTGTTGCAAAGGTGTTGATTGAAAATTTTGGAATAAAAAGAGGCTTGATGACCACGATCCACTCTTACACGAACGACCAGAGTATACTGGATCTCGTGCACAAGGACCTGCGTCGCGCCAGGGCTGCGGCAGTTTCCATGATACCTACTACTACTGGCGCTGCAAAGGCAGTGAGTCTGGTGTTGCCTGAGTTAAAAGGCAAGCTCGACGGTCTTGCCATAAGGGTGCCTACGCCAAACGTGTCGCTCGTGGACCTTGTCTGCGAGGTGGAAAAGGACACGTCCAAGGAAGAGGTCAACAGGGCGCTCAAAGAGGCGGCAGAGGGTAAGCTCAGCAGGTTCCTTGAGTATTGCGACAAGCCGCTGGTGAGTAAGGATTTTAACGGTAATCCAAAATCCTCCATAGTGGATGCGGATCTCACCATTGTAATAGACAAGAGGCTCGTAAAGGTCATGAGCTGGTATGATAACGAATGGGGTTATTCCTGCAGGGTCGTTGACCTCATCGAACTAATCGCCAACAAAGGGTTGTAATAATTCGTTGTAGTCTTATGAACGTCCTATTTGTCTCCTCGGAAGTTTTTCCATTTGCAAAAACAGGCGGCCTGGCTGATGTGGCAGGCGCGCTTCCTGACGCGCTTGCCAAAAATGGCCATACATCCAGCATAATCCTGCCGTTTTATAAATGCGTGAAGGATGCCGGGTTTTCGCCTGAATTATTCAAGAAACTAAAGGGGTTCAATCTTTATTTTCTAAAGCATAATGGCGTCAGCGTATATTTCGTAGAGAATGACAAGTATTACAATAGAGACGAGCTTTATGGCACGCCCCAGGGCGATTACCCGGACAATGCGCTGCGCTTTGGTTTTTTCGCAAAGGCAGTTGTCGCGTCAATTCCTCACATAGGCGATCTTGATATCCTGCACTGTAATGACTGGCAATCAGCGCTCATCCCGCTTTATATCAGACTCTTCCACAAGAAGGACGCGGCATTAAACAAACTGAAAATAATCTTTACAATCCATAATATGGCCTACCAGGGCTTATTCGGACGGGAGTTTATGGCCCGGCTCAGTCTTCCTGGAAAATTATTTACTCCTAACGGGCTTGAGTTCTGGGGCAGGCTCAATTTTATGAAGGCAGGTATAATCTACTCCGATGCGATTACTACTGTCAGTAAAGGCTATGCCAGCGAAATATTGACCGAGGAATTCGGGTGCGGCCTGGACGGTCTTTTAAGGACGCGGGAAAAAGATCTTCACGGCATAGTAAATGGCGTAGATTATTCTGTGTGGAATCCTGCGACAGATAAATTTATAGCAAAGCAGTACAGTGGTAAGAATCTAGAAGGAAAAGAAGAGTGCAAAAAAGATGTTTTAAAAGAATTTGGCATTAAGTATGACAAAGACCAGCCGCTCATCGGTATGATAACGCGCCTTGCAGAGCAGAAGGGCATTGATATAGTCGCGGATGCAATGAAGGAGATGCTTGCGCTGGGAGCTGATTTTGTGCTTCTGGGTTTTGGCGACGAGAAATACAATAGTATCTTCAGGAGTCTTGCTAAAGAGCATAAAGGCCATGTAGGCGCAAAAATAGATTTTGACAATGCACTTGCTCATAAGATAGAAGCAGGAAGCGACATGTTTCTGATGCCGTCCAGGTACGAGCCGTGCGGCCTGAATCAGCTTTATAGCTTCAAGTACGCGACAGTCCCTGTAGTAAGGGCAGTAGGCGGGCTTGATGATACTGTTGAAAACTTCGACCCTATCACAAAAAAAGGCACCGGCTTCAAATTTAAGGACGCCAACCGAGAATCTCTTTTAGCTGCTGTAAAGAATGCCGTGACTATCTTTAAAGACAAGACATTATGGAACGCGCTCCAGCAAAACTGCCTATCCCAGGACTATTCCTGGTCCTCCTCAGCCAAAAAATACGAAGAGTTTTACAACTTATAATATGTATTATTCTTGACAATACAACTTATATAGTGTATACTTAAAGAGTATGAGAGAAGCAAAGATCAGAAAATACCAGGATGCCGTCTTAAAAAAGCTCTCCGGCAGGATAGATGAGTTTTATCTTGCAGGAGGCACTGCGCTTTCTCTATTCTATTTTCAGCACAGATTGTCTGTGGATTTGGATTTCTTTACCCCTGATTTTACACAAAAGCGGGTTAAGGAAATAGTCGATTACCTAAAGAATGCGCTTAAGAAAAAGATAGAAGTTGTAGGGCAGAATCTCGAGAAAGATAAAATCAAGATACTGGTTTATAATATTCATTTCAGCGCAAAGGACGTACTGAAGATTGATTTTGTAGAAGATACATTAAAGCTGATAAAGCCGGCAAGATTCGTAGAAGGGATAAGGATTTTGAGTCTCGAAGATATCTATATGAGGAAACTCTATGCAATCAGCGGCGTAGCGCCGTCTATTGATGAAATAGGCCGTACTAAGATGTTAGGCGGCAGAATAGAGGCAAAAGATTTTTATGACCTTTATTTTCTTTCACACACTTTTAAGAGTTTGTCTAAATTTATAAATGAATACGGAACTGCTGTTATGATAGAAGGATTAGTAAGGTGGTTCAGAAGTTATGATAGGATGAACATGATGGATGGTCTTCTTACCATGGAAATAGATAAAGAGATAGATTGTAAAAAGATAGAGGGTCATTTTAAAAAAGAGATAGATAAAATCATACAAGAGCGTTTAGGTGATATATGATGCAAACAAACTGGTTATGGGATAGGAAGATAAGCGTTGCTGAAGCGAGAAAAATATTGAAAGATCCCGGGAACAGGAGATTTATCCCGATGGCAGCCCTGTTTCTCGCGCGCAAAAATAACATTCAGGAGGTTTTTAAAGAACTGGACCCTTTTATATTCTGTAAACACTGGGCAGAGATTAAAAAGGTCATGAAACAGGATAAGTGGGCAAAGCCAAGGGTAATTTTCTGGCAGACTATTTATGAAGGAACACGCGATAGATACAGAAAGAAAGGAGTGAAGTTTCGAAAAGATACCAGTGTAGTCCGTGATGCGGCATGCGAAATTATAGGAAAAGAGATTCGAAGAATCAGGAAAGAAAAGGGCCTATCGCAAAAAGAACTATCACAGAAAACAGGTATTTCCCAGCAGCTAATATCGCGCATAGAAAAAGGAAGAGAGAATATATCCCTGATTACTTTAAAGCGAATCTCCAAGGCATTTGCAAAGAAAGTAGAGATCAATTTCATTGACGCATAGTTGTTAATTTCTTCTGTTAATTTCTTCTTGACACCCACGGGATTTATGGTATAATTCAGTTTCTCTGTAAAAGGTGGATTATGAAGACGACACTCTTGAATAAAAAGGACGTGAAGCGCAAGTATTTTCTTTTGGATGCTGAGGGTAAGATTCTGGGCAGGTTAGCGACCAAGGTAGCGCTTATTCTGAGCGGCAAGCGCAAGGTTAACCATACGCCAAGCGTGGACGACGGCGACTTTGCAGTAGTAGTGAACGCTGCCAAGGTAGCTGTGACAGGCGATAAGCTGGAACAAAAGACATACAAGCACTATACCGGTTATCCTAGTGGATTGAGAACAAAGAACTTAGAGACACTTTTAGAGACAAAGCCCACAGAGGCAGTAAGGCATGCGGTTAAAGGAATGTTGCCAAAGAATAAGCTGGGTTCAAGAATGATCACGAGGCTAAAGATATACGCAGGGTCAGAGCATCCGCACCAGGCTCAGGCCCCTGAGAAAGTTAGTTAGAGGTAGAAAATGGTAGAGCAGAATGTGATATGGGCAACAGGGAGGCGGAAGTCATCTGTGGCTCGCGTACGGCTTTTCCAGGGAGGAAGCGGCGAGATACAGGTCAATAAAAAGCCTCTTGATGAATATTTTGACAGGCCTACTTCAAGGCTCTTGGTCCTACAGCCGTTAAAGACCGTAAATCTTGCGGACAAGTTCAATATAATAGCGACTGTGAAGGGCGGAGGCAAGTCAGGTCAGGCTGGGGCATTGAGGCATGGTATATCAAGGGCCCTTGCAAAGACAGGTGACGACACAAAGACCGCACTAAAGAGGAAGGGTTTTTTGACCAGGGATCCCCGGGCAAAGGAGCGCAAGAAGTACGGACAGAAAGGCGCCCGAAAGAGATTCCAGTGGACAAAGAGGTAATCTTATACTTTGCACTTTAAAATTTGGATTTTTATCGACGCCTATCCTGTCATTTTCCGACGAGAAATAGATTGACATGATAGGCGTTTTTATTTTATAATCGTCTATAATACAGACGGAGGATAGAATGTTGAACGTGGGGATAATGGGGGCAAGCGGTTATGCAGGTGAAGAGCTCTTAAGGATTTTAGTAAAACATCCTGAAGTCAGGATAACAGTTGCTGCCGCCATGATAGAGAAGACATATATATATAACCTGTATCTATGGTTAAAGAACCAGCTGGATCTGGAATGTAGCGACATGAAGCCAGAGGAGATCCTGAAAAAGTGCGACTGCGTTTTTCTGGCGCTTCCGCATAAGGTCTCGATGCAGTGCGCGCCTGTATTTTTAAAGGCAAAGAAAAA
The DNA here is from genome assembly GCA_018902915.1 of Candidatus Omnitrophota bacterium. GTDB lineage: Bacteria > Omnitrophota > Gorgyraeia > Gorgyraeales > Gorgyraeaceae > JAHIPS01. Next base: position 21,029 of record JAHIPS010000040.1, read on the forward strand.
GGTCATTGACTTAAGCGCTGATTTCAGGTTAAGAGATGTCAGTGTATACGAGAAGTGGTACACAAAACATGAATGCCCTGAGTATATAAAGGAAGCAGTTTATGGCCTTCCTGAATTTTATAGAAAGGATATAAAAGACGCGCAGTTGATTGCGAATCCAGGATGTTATCCGACCAGCGCGATCCTGGGATGCGCTCCGCTTTTAAAAGAAAAGTTTGTAGATACAGAGTATATCGTATGTAATTCAGCGTCAGGTTTTAGCGGCGCTGGCAGGGTGCTGGGGCAGCAGCCTGTGAGGCCGGAGAATAGTTACAGGGCGTACAAGGTAAACACGCACAGACATATGCCTGAGATCGACCAGGAGCTGAGCGTTGCGAGCGGGAGCAAGGTAAAGGTAAATTTTGTTCCGCACCTTGTTCCAATGGAAAGAGGAATACTTTCCACGATCTATCTGAAGTTAAAAAAGAATATAAGCGAGAAAGAGGCGCTCGAACTATACAAGGATTTTTACAAGGATGAATATTTTGTAAGGGTATTGGACGAGGGGATTTTGGCTGACACAAAGAACGTGGTAAGGAATAATTTCTGCGATATCAGTTTAAAGGTCTTTCCCGAGAAGAAGATGGCCATAGTGATGACAGCGATTGACAATCTCGTGAAAGGCGCGAGCGGCCAGGCAGTGCAGAATATGAATATCATGTACGGATTTGAGGAGAAAGCATCCCTGTTCAAGGCTTAGCCTTGAACAAGCTTGTTCAAGGCTAAGCCTTGAACAGAGGTTGGTATGAAGAAGATAAAAGGCGGGGTTACATCGCCAAAGGGATTTCTGGCAGCAGCAGTTAGCTGCGGGATAAAAAGAAGAGGGAAGAGCGACCTCGCGCTTCTATATTCTGAGACGCCTTGCGTGTGTATAGCTACCTTTACTACAAATAAGGTGAGATCAGGCTCTGTAGTCTTGAGCGAAAAATATTTAAAGAATAGCGCTGCGCAGGCAGTGGTCGTGAATAGCGGCAATGCGAATTGCTGCGTTGGAAAAAAAGAGATAGAGGACGCCCTCAGCATAACAGGCGCGACTGCCAGAAAATTAGGCTTAAAGAAGCAGGATGTCCTGATCTGCTCTACCGGGATTATAGGAAAGCCGCTTCCGGTTAATAAGATCAGGGTAAAGATAGGGGCTTTGGCAGAGGATTTATCCAGGAATGGCGGCACGAAATTTTCAAAGGCAATAATGACGACAGACACTGTGCATAAAGAAGCAGGCGCTGCAGTAAAAATAGGGAGTAAAACTGTCAGGATAGGCAGCGCAGTAAAAGGCGCTGGCATGATCTGTCCCAATATGGCTACCATGCTCGCGTTTTTTACAACAGACGCGGCGATCGAGAAGGGCGCTTTGAAACTGGCTTTTAAAGAGGCTGTAGGCGAGTCGTTTAACAAGATCACGGTTGACGGCGACATGAGTACGAATGACTCTGCGATTATCTTTGCCAATGGCATGGCTAGAAACGCGACTATAAAGAAAGGAAGCGCTGGATATTCTAAATTTTTGAATGCATTGAAATCTGTAGCAGCTGAGCTTGCAAGAAAAATGATCCTGGATGGCGAGGGCGCTACAAGGTTTGTTGAAATAACAGTAAAAGGCGCTAGAAAAGAGAAAGGCGCGGATATGGTTGCAAGGCATGTGGCGGATTCGAGCCTGGTAAAGACAATGATAGCAGGAGGCGATCCAAACTGGGGCAGGGTCGCGGCAAGCGCTGGCTCGAGCGGGGTTGACATCAAGCAAAATAAGCTCAATATATATTTTGGAAAGATCCTGGTGATGAAAAACGGCGCAGCGACTAATGTTTCCAAAAAGACGCTGGCCGGTATATTTAAGAAAAAAGAAATATTCATAACCATTGACCTTGGTCAGGGAAAGGCCTCGAGTGAGATCTGGACGTGTGATCTGACAAAAGAATACGTAATGATTAACGCAGCGTACGAGACATAAATATAACCATGTGTCATTGCGAGGCGTCCCGAACGAAGTGAGGGAACAGCCGAAGCAATCTCAAAGAGAGATTGCTTCGCTTCGCTCGCAATGACAGAGATAGGGCGAATCATGGAAGAGGCGATTAGAAAATCAGCAGTGCTTATAGAGGCGTTGCCGTATATAAAGGCATACGCTAATAAGACCTTTGTAATAAAATACGGCGGCAGCGCGCTTATCGATCCTGAGATAAAAAAGGGCGTGCTCCAGGATATCGTGTTCATGAGCTACGTGGGCATCAGGCCTATACTCGTGCACGGCGGCGGACCATTTATAAATCAGGAGCTTAAGAAAAGAGGCATAGGCGTGGAGTTCCATGAGGGCTTAAGGGTAACGCCGAAAGAGACCATGGAAATCGTGAATAGTGTTTTAAGCGATGTCAACCGCAGTATCGCCGCTGATATAAAGGCTATAGGCGGCAGGGCGATCAGCCTGAACGCGGATATAAAAGATATAATAAAGACAAGGCCGCATGCAAACTCTGAGAAATTAGGGTTTGTCGGTGAAATCGATAAAATAGAGGTGGAGACAATAAAAAAATCATCCAGGCCAAGGTCAGTGCCTGTAGTATCGTCTATCGGGCTTGGCGCAGATGGCGAGTATTATAATGTCAATGCAGACGAGGCTAGCTCGGAGGTCTCTGTAGCTGTAAAGGCAGTGAAGCTGGTCTTGCTGACAGATGTTAAAGGTATAATGAAAAACAAGGACGACGAATCTACGTTGATCCCGACTATAACTATGAATGAGACAGAAAAACTTATAGGCGAGGGCGTGATCCAGGGCGGTATGATACCCAAGGTCAAGGCGTGCACAAAGGCTCTGGCTGGCGGGGTTTCAAAGACGCACATTGTCGATGGCAGGATCCCGCACAGCTTGCTTCTCGAGATATTTACAGACAAAGGAATCGGAACGGAGATCGTAAAACAATGAATACAAAAGAAATGATTACACAATATGAAGATTATGTAATGAAGACATACACCAGGACGCCTGCGGTAATGGTCAAAGGTAAGGGGCTAAAGGTCTGGGATCTGGAAGGTAACGAATATCTGGATTTTTTCACTGGCTGGGCAGTGAGCGGGCTGGGGCATTGTCATCCCATGGTCGTGAACGCTGTGAGAAATTATCTTAAAAAGATCATACACGTGCCTAATAATTATTACAACATGCTGCAGGGTAAGCTGGCGCAGCAGATCATTGAGCATTCTTTTGAAGGCAAGGTCTTTTTCTGCAACAGCGGCGCAGAGGCGAACGAGGGCGCGATAAAACTGGTAAGGGCGTATGGGTCTTCAAAGGGTAAATACGAGATCATCACCATGCAGAACTCTTTTCACGGAAGGACGCTCGCGACTGTGACAGCCACAGGACAGGAAAAGTATCACAAGGGTTTTGAGCCATTGCCAGTCGGGTTTAAGTCAGTCCCGTTCAATGACATAAAGGCGCTGGAGGCCGCGATCACAGATAAGACAGCTGCGATAATGCTCGAGCTGATACAGGGCGAGGGCGGCATAAATGTTGCTAGAGAAAGTTATGTAAAGAAGATCAGAAAGATCTGCGATGACAGGGATCTGATTTTGATCTTTGATGAGGTTCAGACAGGCATGGGCAGGACTGGTAAGATGTTTTGCTTTGAGAATTACGGGGTGGTGCCGGATGTCATGACGCTTGCCAAGTCTTTGGGCGGCGGACTTCCAATAGGCGCAATGGTCGCGGCAAAGAAATTCGAAACAGTTTTGAAACCAGGCATGCACGCCTCGACTTTTGGCGGAAGCCCTATTGCTTCGAGCGCCGCCATAGCCACATTTGAAGCAATTAAAAAAGAAAGACTTCTTTCGAACACGCAAAAGATGGGCGCGTATCTGGTTGAGAAGCTGAATGAATTGAAAAACAAACACACTATTATAAAGGAGATAAGGGGCAAGGGGCTGATGATAGGCGTGGAGCTTACTACTGAAGGCGCGGGCATAGTCGAGAAGTGTTTTAAGGAGAAACTTTTGATCAATTGCGCGCACGGCAATGTCCTCAGGCTCATGCCCGGCATGATAGTGACCAAAAAACAGATAGACACAGCTGTTTCTATTTTGGATAAAATATTGTAAGTTCTCGACTCTGCGCCTAAGGCGCATCGCTCGAACAATATTCTTCGAGCGAAGTCGAGAAGAATAGGGGAAAATTTACATGAAAAAGGATTTTATAACAATAAGGGATTTTACTGGAGCGGAGCTGGACGAGATCTTTAGTCTGGCGGCGCAATTAAAAGCAAAGAGAAAGACGCACGAGAAATTGCTCAAAGGCAAGGTCCTGGGCCTTATATTTGAGAAGCCGTCCAACAGGACAAGGGTCTCGTTCGAGGTCGGAATGTTTGAGCTCGGCGGGAATACGGTTTATCTTGGTTCAGACGAGATCAGGCTGGGGAAAAGAGAGGCTGTGAAGGATGCGGCAAGGGTGCTTTCGAGATATCTTGATTGTATTGTCCCAAGGACTTTTTCGCATACGAGGCTACTCGAGATAGCCCAATACTCCACTGTGCCGGTAATAAACGGCCTGACAGATCTATTGCACCCGTGTCAGGCGATGAGTGACATCTTTACTATAAAGGAAAAGAAAGGCCTGAAAGGCATTACGATCGCTTTTATAGGCGATGCCAATAATGTCCTGAATTCGCTTTTATATGGATGCAGTAAGGCCGGTATTAAGATAAATGTCGCGAGTCCCAAAGGTTACGGGCCAAAGGAAGAGATATTAAAGGATACAGGCAATGCTGTAAAGGTGTTTGATTCAGCCAAGGATGCAGTCAGGGGCGCTGATATTGTTTATACGGATGTATGGACAAGCATGGGTCAGGAAAAGGAATACAAGAAGAGACTGAAGAGATTCAAGGGTTTTCAGATAAATTCTGATTTATTGAGACTTGCAAAAAAAGATGCCATGGTCATGCATTGCCTTCCTGCTCACAGGGGCGAGGAGATCACGGACGAGGTCCTGGATAGCAGGCAGTCAATAGTCATTGACCAGGCAGAGAATAGGCTGCATGTGCAAAAGGCGATATTAACTAAACTCTTAAAATAGACGTTTGTGTAATGTCTTTGTTCAAGGCTTAGCCTTGAACAGGACTGTTCAAGGCTAAGCCTTGAACAAAGAGAGGTCGGTATGAATAAAAAAGTGGTGTTGGCGTATTCGGGCGGGTTGGATACTTCGGTTGCAGTAAGATGGCTTAGCGACAAGGGCTATGATGTGGTGGCTTACATGGCTGACGTGGGCCAGGGCGGGGATTTCCAGAAGTTGAAGAAAAGGGCCCTGTCTGCAGGCTCCTCAAAGGTCGTGATAGAGGATCTAAAGGAGGAGTTTGCAGAGGATTTTGCGTTCCAGTCTTTAAAGGCAGGAGCGGTCTACGAGTCAAAGTATCTCCTGGCAACAGCGCTCTCAAGACCTATCATAGCAAAGGGCATGGTCGAGACTGCTAAGAAGGAAAAGGCAGGATATGTCGCGCATGGCTGCACAGGAAAGGGCAATGACCAGGTGAGATTCGAAGTAACAGTGATGGCGCTCGCGCCTGAGCTGGAGATAATCGCGCCTCTCAGGGAATGGAATATGTTTTCAAGAGAGGAAGAGATAGAGTATGCCAATGAAAAAGGCATAGATATCGATGTAACGAAGAAAAGTCCGTATAGCCTGGACCAGAATATCTGGGGCATAAGTATAGAATGCGGCGTACTGGAAGATCCGTGGAATGAGCCTCCTGAAGACGCCTACAAAATGACAAAAGATCCGAAAAAGGCGCCGAACAAGCCGACATATGTGGACATAGAATTTAAAAACGGTGTGCCTGTAAAGATCAACAATAAAAAATATGATCCTGTGGATCTGGTGGTGAAGTTAAATGAAATAGGCGGTAAAAATGGCATAGGTAGAACTGATCTCGTAGAAAACAGACTCGTTGGAATAAAATCAAGAGAGATATACGAGGCGCCTGGCGCGTGGATATTGCACAAGGCCCATAAGGATCTAGAGGCGCTCGTTCTCGACAGGGAACTCCTGCATTTTAAGGAGAGCATTTCTTTAAAATACGCGGAGCTTGTGTATTACGGCCTGTGGTTTACGCCTTTAAAAAAGGCACTGGACGCTTTCATAAACGAGACGCAGAAAAAAGTGACAGGTGTCGTGAAAATGAAATTACTGAAAGGTGTCGTGAGCGTAGCGGGAAGAAGATCGCCTTATTCGCTTTACAAAAAAGAAATGGCAACCTACGAGGCAGGAGATAAGTTTGATAGAAGCGTAGCAGAAGGATTTATCAAGGTGTGGGGAATGCCTTACAAGAAATAGGAGTTGTTATGAAAAATAAATTATGGGGTGGGAGATTTTCCAAAAAGACGAATCCTCTGGTAGAAGAATTTACAAAGTCGATCCAGTTTGACAAAAAACTCGCTGAATATGACTGCATGGGGTCGCTTGCGCATATCAATGTGCTTAAAAAGGCAAAACTCTTGAGCGCAGAGGAGCATAAAGAGCTTGAAAGCGGACTGGAGGGCATTCTAAGCTCGATCAGGAAAGGTTCTTTTAAAATAGATGATTCTTTCGAAGATATACACAGCTACGTGCAGCACCTTTTAGAAAAAAAAGCAGGCAAGGTCGCGCTCAAGCTTCATACATGCAGGTCAAGAAACGACCAGGTGGTCTTTGACACCAAGATGTATTGCGTAAAAAATGCGGCATATACTTTGAATTTATTTTCAGACCTTGGAAAGGTATTGGATAAATTAGCAAAGAATAATGCCGGACAGGTCATTGCCGGCTACACGCACATGCAGCATGCAATGCCAATAAGTTTACAGGACTACCTTGGCGCGTATTCAGAGATGTTAAAAAGGGACTCTAATAGGATCGACAATGCATCGAAGGGCATATCTTTAACCCTGGGGTCGGGCGCTATCGCAGGCACGTTTATAGACGCTGAAAAATACAGCTCCCCTGCGGTTAATTCAATCGATACTGTAAGCGACAGGGATTTTGTTATCGAGATACTAAGCGCGCTGGCGATAACAGGCATGCATTTATCAAGACTGGCAGAGGATCTGATTTTATGGTCGACAAAAGAGTTTGATTTTATAGACATAGATGAAGCGTTCTGCACCGGCAGTTCACTCATGCCGCAGAAAAAGAATCCGGACGCATTGGAACTGATCAGGGGGAACACAGGGAAGTTATACGGGAATCTTATGAGCGTCTTAGTGATGATGAAGGGCTTACCTTTGTCGTATAACAGGGATATGCAGCTGGATAAGGAGCCGCTTTTCGAATCATTTGAGATTATCCAAAAAGAATTAAAGATCATGGTAGCGCTTTTGCCAGAGATAAAGTTTAATAAAAAGAATATTGCAAGGCAGCTTGAGGATGAATCTTTATACGCTACTGACCTGGCTGATTACCTTGTGCAGAACAAGGTCGTGTTTAAAGACGCGCACGCGATCATCGGCAGACTCGTCAAGACAGGCAAGGAAATAAAAAAGATGAGTTCTGCTGAGCTTAAAAAGTTTCACCCTGCTTTAAACAGCAAGGTGGTGAATAAGATCATTGATCCAAAGCAATCGGTAGCATCCAAAAAATCAGTAAAAAGAAAGAAAAGGTAGATCATGCACGATTTCAAATACAAACGCAATGAACTTTATTGCGAGTCTGTGAGCATCGGCCGGCTCGCTAAAAAATATGGCACACCGCTTTATGTGTATAGCAGGAAAACTTTCCTGGACCACTATAGGAAACTAGAGGACGCGTTCAGAAGCGTGAGGCCTATTATATGCTATTCAGTAAAGGCGAATTCGAGCATCGCGATATTAAGGACGCTTGTAAAAAAAGGCGCTGGCCTGGATATTGTGTCAGGCGGGGAGCTTTTCAGGGCGCTTAAGGCAGGTGCTTCGCCCAGAAAGATCGTTTATGCCAGCGTGGGGAAGACAGAACAAGAGATAGAGTATGCCATAAAAAGTAATATTCTTCTTTTCAATGTCGAATCCCTGGCAGAGCTTTGCGCGATTGATAGAATTGCCAGGAGATTGCGCAAAAGGCAGAGTGTTGCTATACGCGTGAACCCGAATGTCAGGGCAAAAACGCACAGGTATATTACGACCGGGCACAAGCAGAATAAGTTTGGCATTGATATAGATACAGCGAGAGATATATTCCTGAACCGACGGGAATTCAGGAATCTGGATATATCAGGCGTGCACCTGCACATAGGTTCACAGATAGTGGACGCCAAACCTTTTATCAGGGCAATAGAGAAGCTGGTTAGATTTGTAAAAGATCTTGGATCCCGCGGCATACAAGTAAAATGGTTTAATATCGGCGGTGGGCTCGGAATAATATATTCCGGCGAACGGCCGCAGACTGCCCAGGAATACGCAAAGGCAATCCTGCCATTGTTGAAAAGACTAGACTCCAGGATAATACTCGAGCCAGGCAGGTTCATAGCTGGGAATGCCGGCGTGCTCGTGGCAAAGGTGCTATATATAAAGGAAGCGCCAGGCAAAAATTTTGCAATAGTCGATACAGCGATGAATGACCTTGTGCGGCCGAGCCTTTACGAGGCGTTTCATGAGATACTGCCTGTTGCAAGTAAGCCGTATAAAGGTTCAGGCAAGATCCGCAAATACGATATAGTAGGCCCTGTTTGTGAGAGCGGGGATTTTCTGGGTAAAGACAGGAAATTTATTGGTTTAAACCATGGAGATTTTTTAGCAGTTATGAGCGCGGGCGCGTATGGATACAGCATGGCCAGTAATTACAATTCCAGGCCGCGGCCAACAGAGGTGCTGGTCGAGGGAAATCGCGCGAGACTCATAACGCGCCGCGAGACATATAGCGATTTAATCCGCGCAGAAGTTTAAGTGGTCGAGGCGAAACCTCGACCAGGGGAATGAGATGAAAAAGTTAAAGTTTACGAAAATGGTCGGGGCCGGGAATGATTTTGTGGTAATTGACTGCCGCAGCGTATCCTGCTCTGGGTGTTGTGAATTATCAAGTCTGGCTAAGAATCTCTGTCAGATAAAAACCGGAATAGGCGCAGACGGACTTTTGATATTGGAAAAATCCAGGAAAGCGGATTTCAGGATGCGGATTTTCAATGCAGACGGCAGCGAGGCAGAGATGTGCGGTAATGGTTTAAGGTGCGCGGCGCTGTATGCAGGTAAAAAAGGAAAGGTAAAGGTAGAAACGCAGGCCGGTATTTACGAGGCCGCGATTACAGGCAAGGATAAAGTCAGGATAAAGATGGAAGAGCCAAAAGGTTTAAAGATGAATTTACCTCTGATTGTAAATGGCCGCAGTATAAAAGTCGGCTACGTGGATACTGGCGTGCCGCATACAGTGGTCTTTGTGCAGGGGATCGAAAAGATCGACGTTGATTCTATAGGCAGGGCTATACGATATCACAAGGAATTTAAACCGCGCGGCACAAACGCGGATTTTGTAGAGATCATAGATAATAAGAATATAAAGATGAGGACTTACGAGCGCGGTGTCGAAGGAGAGACGCTTGCGTGCGGCACAGGCGCAGTCGCGTCAGCGATTATCGCGGGTCACGGAGCAAACGTTCATACAAAGGGCGGGATTTTGAAGGTCTCTTTTAAAAGGGTCGGCAATAAAATAAAAGATGTCTATCTAGAAGGTGAAGCGCGAGAGGTTTACACAGGAGAGGTGGAATATGTTTGAAGGTTCAATGGTAGCAATAATAACACCGTTTAAAAAAGGAAAGGTTGATGAAAAGGCTTTGGCAAGGCTCGTGGAGTTCCAGATAAAAAATGGCACGACTGCAATTGTCCCGTGCGGAACAACAGGCGAGTCTGCGACCCTTTCCTACGAAGAGCACGAGCATGTTATAGACGTTGTAATAGAGGCTGCGAATAAAAAGGTCCCTGTTATGGCTGGCACAGGCGCTAATAATACTGCGGAAGCTATTATGCTGACCGAGTACGCGAAAAAGGCAGGCGCTGAGGCGTCGTTACAGATCACGCCTTACTATAACAAGCCCACGCAGGAAGGCATATACCAGCATTTTAAAAAAATCGCTGAAACAGTCGATATCCCTCTTATTATTTACAATATAATGTCCCGAACAGGAGTCAATATAACACCAGAGACAATGCTGAGACTGAGCAAAGTAAAAAATATCGTGGGCGTGAAAGAGGCGAGCGGCAATTTAGACCAGATGTCCCAGATCCATGCGTTATGCGGCAATGGATTTGATCTGATCTCAGGCGATGATAGCTTAACACTGCCCCTTTTGGCAATAGGAGGCACAGGCGTTATCTCGGTAGCGGCTAATATCGCGCCAAAAGACGTGGCAGATATGGTTTCAAAATTCAAAAAAGGCGATATTGCCGGCGCGAGGAAATCGCATTACAAGCTCCTGCCCCTTGTAAAGGCAATATTTATAGAGACAAATCCTATTCCGGTCAAGACAGCCATGGCGCTCATGGGTTTGATAGATGATTCGAGCCTGCGCCTTCCGATGTGCGCGATAGGCGAGGAAAATTTAACAAAACTGAAAAAGGCATTAAAGGATTACGGGCTTTTGTAAGGAGCGAGCATGATAAAACTTGGTATAAGTGGTATAGCGGGCAGGATGGGCAAAAGGATCGGCGCGCTGGCGTCAAAGGATAAGGACTTTGCAATAAAGGTTGCTTTAGAGTCTCCTGATAATCCTGCTGTAGGAAAAGACGCAGGAGAGATCCTTGGTCTGGCTAAGATCAGGAGCATTGTCACGTCTGATTTTGGCAGGGTCGCTCGAGGTTGCGATGTGCTGATAGATTTTACCTTTCCGGATGTGACAATGGAGCATCTGGAGATTGCCCGAAAAAATAATATCGGGATGGTGATAGGCACGACAGCATTGTCAGAAGAGCAAGTAAAAAAGATAGAGGTCGCGGCCAAAGAGATCCCGATTGTATTTTCTCCTAATATGAGCGTTGGCGCGAATCTATTGTTTAAACTCACTGAGATAGCGGCAAAG
>JAHIPS010000041.1 GCA_018902915.1 Candidatus Omnitrophota bacterium
GCCTCGAATGGCCCAGCACGTATCTCAATCTGACCATTGATGATATCAAATAGAATCGGCTCTCCCTTTAATGCATCTGCCCAACTTCTTAATTCTGGATCATCTGGATACTCTAAATCATCTGCAACAGTGGCCTGGAAGTTTGCAGTTTCTCTATCCGCGACAACTAGTTCAGCAGGTTTTGCAATTCTAAATACTGGTCTGTATTCTGTGGTAATATCAAGCGATAAACCACCCTCGTCACGCACACGAGCATGAATACGAGCTTTTGACTCACCGAGGCCAGCAACCTTGGCTGGCTGGGTGGCTGCTGGCGCGGCACTACCAACATAAGTATTATGCGCAAATATGCCGTTGCCGATAAAGTTATGGGTGCCGTCTACTTCGATGTCATAGACGTGCTCATAGCCGCAGTATTCGATGGAGATAACCCTGTCCCAGAGGATGTCATTATTGCCAGCTTCGCTGGCAGGCTCTTTGTCTATATCACCTAATAAGCCATGAACCATGCTGTCGGGCATATTTGCAACTACATCCTGCGCATAGGCATTACCCTGCCCCTGTCCTATAAATCTTGACACTTTTACAAATGTATGATATATTATATTTGAAAAGGAGAAATAAAAATGCAAATTGAAGATTATATCAGTATTTCCCCTGATATCTGCCACGGAAAGCCCTGTTTTAAAGGGACTCGAATTATGGTATATTTGATTCTTGACATGCTTGAGTCTGGAGCGACTTTGGAAGAAATCCAAGCTGCCTATCCTGAAGTGACGCCTGAACATGTGAAAGTGGTCCTGCACTATGCAGCTCGGGTCTTGGAGGCCCGTGAGTTCGACCCGGCTTTCCTGAAAGTCCAAAATGCTTTTTTTACTGGATGAAAATGTACATCGGGGACTTATGTCATTTCTAACCAGACTCGGCCATGACGTAGTCCTCTCTCCAAAAGGGATATCCAACGGCAAAGTCTTTACTATTGCTGTCTCAGAAAAGCGAGTGCTCGTTACCCATGACAGAGACTTCGCTGTCAATCCGCCGTTAGCTGACCACGCGGGAATCATACTCCTCAGGATCCTCCCGAAAAACATCAGCCAACAGACAGATGCTCTCAAACGACTCCTAACCGACAAGCCATCCCCTGAGTTCTTTACTAACAAACTATTCGTCGTCTTTCCTGACCACCATGACGAGCTATCGTTCCGTGGCGAGTACTTTTCTTTCTGATAGTCAGGCACCGCAATCTCATCCCCCACGTTTAACTCCGAAACCTTGATCCATTCACCCTCATCCACCGTTCTCACCAGATATGGATGATTCGCCGTGGTCTTTATTGAACGGCCTGAAGCAGTGGTAAGTCTATAGACTGGCTTTACGCCCATATCAAGAAGGGCATTGATTCTGCGGGGTTCAATTCTTCGGGTCTGTTCATTCAGGGATAAAACATAGTCGCTGGATTGAACACTAATTATTGGGATATATTCAATTAGCTGATTTCCAGGCCGAAACAATGGAAGGAGCGTATCGCCAGTGACGCATTGCTCAGGAATCTCGGTATCCACTAACTGAGCAGGACCCGCGGTTTCTCTATCCACAACAACTAGTTCGGCAGCTTTTGACTCACCGAGGCCAGTAATCTCTGCTGCATCCTTCTTTTCTGTTTCTAATTGCATCTCATCAGAACCAACTTGTATAGATTCAACTTGTGCCTTTTCATCAGCTTGTGCTGTTGGCTTGATTTTAGCTATTTCTTCTGCTCCTGTAATATCCGCTTTCATAGCAGCAACTATTTTTCCTTCTCCTGTAACTGCTAAATACTCTTCATTATAAGCCACGTAAAACATCCTGTTTTTCTCATAAACTACCACATCATCTTCAAGATGGTCTCTGAATGGCTTATTAAACATTGCGCCTATCTTATTCATTGGCAATTTCCTTGTTCTTGTTATCCTCTTCTTTGCAGCCCAGGCAACACTTGCAACAATAAATTTGTCAGAAATATCTGCTATTTCACTATTTGGTATGCCTAATGCTTCAAGCGCAGGCATAATTTCTTTATTATACTCTTCTCTAAAATTCTTTCTTACAAATGCCAATGGTATTCTCAATAAACTATTTATTTCATTTACTAATTCTGATAACGGCTTCCTCTGTCCTGACAATAGATAATGATAATTCCCTTCATCTATGTCTGTGGATGAATATGGACTAACTACGATATAAGAGTAACCTTTTTCTCTTAAAAGTGAGGTTATGCCTTTGGTATGAAAGCCGCCTGAGACGAGCGCGGCTACCCTGGTATTTCGTTTCTCTATCTCTGAGAGAGAATTCTCAACCATGGCAATGTCACGTTGTTTTACAGTTGTATAGAAGTCTTCGAGTTCCTGGAGGTGTTTATCTATTAAGTCAGGGTTGTAATCGATGTAGCTTGTTTGGCTGGTTAGGTTCGTTATAACGGATTTAAACCAAGCTACTTTGTGGGAGTCTTTATTTTGTAAGTAATAATCCAATTCCTCATTTGATACCTTGAGATTGAAGAAGCCTTCCAGGAAGTTTATGTTACGTAAGGCTGATATTAGGTCTTTTTGTTCTTTATTCTCGGCAATGTTCTGTTTTACTTCGTATGCCAGATCCGCCATTTCTATGAAAAGCTTTGTGGCGTCAAGGGAGTTTACCTTGGTGAGGTAATCTATGAAGTCATTTAAGCTGGGATATTTTGAAACCTGGCCAGGGATGTGTTTTAATGCAAGGTCTTTTAAATAGCTATAGAATGAGAAAGGGGAGATCTTCTGGTCTTTAAAAAGCTGGGCCTTGGCCATAAGTAAATCCATGTCTTTACGGAGTTTTTTGGCTGAAAGGATTGTCTGGAGGTTCATTAGTAGATTTTGGGATTCCTGCATGATCTTCTGCTGATCTATGGTTTTCTCAAGTTCAAGGGTTTCTTTGAGGAGGGTGATGTTTTTGTATTTGGGTGTAATTGTAGCCGCTACATCGAGAAGATACTCGAGATATTCATTTGTCTCTATCTTTTGTTCTTCGTAATCTGTCTCTTTCTGGTCTATTTCTAAGAGTTTTTTTGAGTAGATCTTGGGTTTAAGCTGATTTAGGGTTTCCTTGGCCCTGGAGATAAAGATTTGGGCATTGGGTGAGAATTTCATGATTTTATTAAACTGGATGATGTTCTCAAAGTATATGTTTCTATCTTCTATGCCCCAAATAGGCAAGTCTGGGTATTTTGTGATTGAGAGATATTCTTCTCCTGTTAATTCACCTGAATGGACAAAAAGCTGAGCTACTTTTTCTCGAACTTCGTAGTCTGGAAAGCTCGATACACTGGATGTATCAACAGCTCCATCTGCCCCTTCTGAACAGACAAGATCTAATTTATAGTCTTTTATGAGTAGTTCCAGGATACCTGCAAGATTAAGCTGTGCTTCTGGATTAGTGTGAAGATCCTGGATGAGGACTACTAATCGTTCCTCGTCTATCGTCTTTCGTCCCTCGTCTATCGTCCCTCGTCCGTCGTAGACCTCTATGACCCTGCCCAATGTGCCAGGTATATATATGATAGATAGGCCTTGTAAAGCTGAAAGATTTATCTCATGAGAGGAATCTTGCTTATATGGCGATCTTTTAGTTTCTTTTTTCCCTGAAAGCGCGTCTCTCTTTTTCTCTAGCGTCCTTACCCTTTCCTCCTGAATCGCTTTATAATCAGGCCGCTTATTTTTGAACAGGCTCCTGGAGGACGGCGCTGCCTCGGCTATTGTGCTAATAAAAAACACCTGCGCCATGATAAGCGAGACAACCTTCATGAATATTTTATTTTTAGCTTTTTGCAAAGTTAACATAATAAAAAGGCCAGATCTTGTTTATATCCGGCCTTTATATAGCATCTATCTATTATTTTTATTATTATATAGAGGCCCATGGGTGATTTCCTCTAAATTTAATTGATTTTACACAACTCTAAATGCTTATAATCCTTTTACAAACTCTATGATAAGTATAGCATAAAAAAGCCCTAACGTCAACCTTTAAATAGGCTTAATCCACTCAATACATTTTTTCGGGCATGATAAATCACGCCCCTACATTATTTTGGCAGGGTTATTGTCTTTTGGGATTGGTAACTGCCCTTGCGGTCAGAGTAGGAAATAGCGCATTCCTGGTCTGATTCCAGGAAAACTACTTGGGCTATACCTTCATTTGCGTAAAGCCTTACAGGACAAGGAGATGTGTTACTTATCTCCATTGTGATAAAGCCTTCCCATGAGGGCTCTAGA
>JAHIPS010000042.1 GCA_018902915.1 Candidatus Omnitrophota bacterium
TAGGAAATGCCAAAGTCACTCGTAATAGTGGAATCGCCTGCAAAGGCCAATACCATAAATAAGATCCTGGGCAAGGACTATATCGTGCGCTCTTCAATGGGCCATGTAGTGGATCTGCCCAGCTCCAAGATGGGCATTGATATAGAAAATGGTTTTAAGCCGCAGTACATCACCATATCCAAAAAGAAAAAGACAGTCTCTGCGCTGAAAAAAGACGCGCAGAACAAGGACAAGATCTTTCTTGCCACAGACCCTGACAGGGAAGGCGAGGCGATCAGCTGGCATCTCTATAATCTGCTCGGGAAAAAGAAAAACATCCACAGGATAGCGTTTCACGAGATCACAAAAACAGCGATCCAGGAAGCGGTCAAGCATCCCGGCAAACTGGATATCCACAAGGTGGACGCGCAGCAGGCAAGAAGGATGCTGGACCGGCTTGTCGGATATAGTATAAGCCCGTTATTGTGGAGAAAGGTCGGGAGAGGGCTTTCAGCCGGCAGGGTGCAGTCAGTGACTGTGAGGATGATCGTAGAAAGGGAAAACGAAATACGCGCCTTTATCTCGGAGGAATACTGGGACATAGAGGCAGAGCTTAAAAAGGCAGAAGGCAAGGCAGATTCTTTTATCGCAAAGCTTGACAGGGTAGAGGAGAAGAAAATAAAGATCGATAAGAAGGAAAAGGCAGAGGGCCTGGTAGCTGAGTTAGAAAAAGAAGAGTTTATTGTAAAGGATGTCCAGAAAAAAGAGAAGCGAAAATACGCGCAGCCGCCATTTACCACGAGCAAGCTCCAGCAGGAGGCATTTTACAAATTAAGGTTTTCCGCGTCCAAGACCATGCGTGTCGCGCAGCAGCTGTACGAGGGGCTTGATATAGGCGACGGAGAAAATGTCGGTCTTATCACTTATATGCGAACCGATGCTGTAAGACTTTCAAAAGACTCGATGGATGCCGCGAAGAAATACATAACCGGAAAATACGGCAGGGAATATGTGCCAACCGTGCCTAATAAATATAAAGCAAAAAAGAGCGCTCAAGAGGCGCACGAGGCAATAAGACCGAGTTTACCTTTAATGGAGCCGGACAGCATAAAAGATCACCTGACGCCAGAACAGTTAAAACTCTACACGCTTATATGGAATAGGTTTATATCCAGCCAGATGACGAGCGCTGTATTTTCAGTGGTGAGCGTGGAGATAAAGGCAGGGAGATGCATCTTTAAGGCGCAGGGTTCGCAAAAGATCTTTGCCGGGTGCAGCATTGTTTACGAGGAAAACGGAGAGGACGAGGGCAAGAAAAAAGAGGAAGGAAAAATTCTCCCGCCTCTCTCAGTGGACGAAAGACTGATTTTAATAAAGCTGGATCCGAGCCAGCATTTTACAAAGCCGCCTGCGAGATTTTCTGACGCGTCTCTGGTAAAGACGCTGGAGGAATATGGCATAGGGAGGCCGTCTACGTACGCGCCTATTATCTATACGATCGTGGCGCGTAATTATATAAAGCGAAAAGAAGGATATTTCTACCCGTCTGAGTTAGGCATGGTCGTGAACGACCTTTTGATGAAGAATTTCGCGGATATCCTGGATTATAAATTTACAGCAAAGATGGAAGAGGAGCTGGATGAGGTAGAAGAGGGAAAGAAAAAGAGGATCGAGGTATTGAAGGAGTTTTACGCGCCGTTTGAAAAAGACCTCGCGTCTGCCAAGGTGAACATGAGAAAGGTCAAGGGCGAGACCGTTGCCACCTCTGAGGTGTGCGAGAAATGCGGCAAGCCCATGGTCATAAAATGGGGGCGCATGGGCAGGTTCCTGAGCTGCTCTGATTTTCCAAACTGCAGATTCGCAAAGTCTATCCCGACAGGCGTTACGTGCCCTGAACCTGGCTGCGACGGCAGGCTGGTCGAAAAGCGCTCCAAAAGAGGCCGTCATTTTTACGGCTGTTCCAATTATCCAAAGTGCGGTCACATGACCCGGAAGCTGCCTACTCAAAATTAGCACATCATGAAAGAAGATGCTAGAGCGGTACATACAAAAATTCATAACCTATCTCAAGGTTGAAAAAAATTCCTCCCAGCATACCCTTATAAACTACCAGATAGATCTAAAGGACTTCAATAGTTCGATCAAGCAGAAGCCGCTCGAGAATATCACGCATACTGACGTGAGGCTGTTTCTTGCGCGCCTGAAGGAGAAGAATTTTTCAAAAAGGTCTGTGGCGAGAAAGATGGCTACCTTGAGGAGTTTTTTCAGATTCCTGTGCAGGGAAGGTTATATAAAGGCAAATCCCGCAACAGGGCTCCAGACACCAAAGATAGAAAAGAAGCTCCCTCTTTTTCTGGACACGAATCAGGTGGTAAGACTTATCGAGTCGCCAGATACATCAGACGTGTATGGGATGAGGGACAGGGCAATACTCGAGACTCTTTATTCAAGCGGTATAAGGGTAAGCGAGCTCGTGGGACTTGATAATGACCGCGTGGATTTTATAAGCGGTGTATTAAAGGTATATGGCAAGGGTAAGAAAGAGCGGCTCGCGCCAGTGGGTGACAGGGCACTAAAGGCCATGCGAGGTTATATTGAAAAGGTTGACGCTGCGAAGATAAAGGACAAAAAGGCGATTTTTTTAAATAAGAGCGGCCGCCGCATGAGTGACAGGGCAGTGAGAAGGGTCGTGGATAAATATATAAGAAAGACGAGTCTGAGCGAGAAGATATCCCCGCATTCTTTAAGGCATTCGTTTGCAACGCACCTTTTAGACAGGGGCGCGGATCTAAGGTCAGTGCAGGAGCTTTTAGGCCACGCGAATCTATCCACGACGCAGATCTACACGCATGTCTCAACCGAGCGGCTCAAAGCTGTTTACGAAAAGGTGCATCCCAGGGCATGAAAAAAGCCATTGTATTACTTTCAGGCGGAATGGATTCAGCGGTTACGCTTTATATTGCTAAGAAAAGAGGATATAAAGTGAGTTGTCTTATATTTGACTATGGGCAGCGACATAAAAAAGAGATAACCTGCGCTAAAAGATTAGCTCGTTTGACTGGCTCAGAATATTCTCTCTTAAAAATAAGACTTCCGTGGAAACAGAGCGCGCTTTTGGACAAGAGTTTAAAGGTGCCTGATGGCAGGAAATTTTCAGGAATCCCTGTTACATATGTTCCGGCAAGAAATACGATCTTTATCAGCTTTGCTTTATCGTTTGCTGAAGCAAAAGGCGCCAGGGCCATTTTTATAGGAGCAAACGCAAGAGATTTTTCAGGCTATCCTGACTGTAGACCAGTATATTTTAAGAAATTCAGCGCGCTTTTAAAAAAGGCCACAAAGGCAAAAGGCATAAAGCTGGAAGCCCCGCTTTTACATAAGACAAAGAAAGAGATCGCGGCCATCGGTAAAAGGCTCGGTGTGGATTTTGATCTTACATGGTCATGCTACAAGGGCGGCAAAAGACCGTGCGGCAGGTGTGATGCGTGCCGGCTTCGCGCCAGGGCTTTATTATGAAAGCAAAGATTGTAGAGATATTTAGTTCGATACAGGGTGAAGGGCCTTATGTGGGCGAGAGACAGGTCTTTGCGAGGTTTTTCGGTTGCAATATGTCGTGCAGGTTTTGCGACGAGAGAAAAAAGACGGATTTTTTAGAATATAGTGAAGAAGGGCTTGTTGAAAAGATAATTGCTGAAGGCGAGGCCACGGTTTCTCTTACCGGCGGTGAGCCATTGCTGCAGGCAGATTTTTTAAAAGCGATCCTGCCTGTTTTAAAAGAGAGAGGCCTGAAGATCTATCTGGAAACAAATGGCGTATTGAAACACGCTCTTTTAAAAGTCATGGATCACGTTGATATAATAAGCATGGATGTAAAGCTTCCCTCTTCAACAGGCAGAGGCGCGTACTGGGACGCGCATTCCGAGTTTTTAAAAGAGGCGGTCAGGAAAGAAGTCTTTATAAAGTCAGTAGTCACGCCAAAGACGCTTTTGTCTGACATCGAGAAGGCAGCTTCTTTAGTAAAGGCCGTTGATAAAAATATACCTTTTATTATCCAGCCAGTAAGTTATAATGATAATATCGAGGGAATCGATGAACTCGATACTTTTTTTGATAGCGCGAAGAATATGCTGGACGACGTGAGAATAATACCGCAGGTCCATAAAATATTAGGGGTGAAGTGATGAGGAGAGTAGGAGCCGGGGTTATACAAAAGACAGTCAGGGAGCTTTGTATAAAGGCGAATCTTGAGCTGAGAGGGGATGTGCTTTCGGCATTGAGGCGCGCGAAAAAAAAGGAAACCAGCGCCAGGGCAATACGCATGCTTGATATTATTATATATAATGCATTGATCGCCAAAAAGAAGCGGCTCCCTATATGTCAGGATACAGGTATGGTAGTGGTGTATCTTGATGTAGGCCAGGATGTATTGATAAAAGGAGATCTTAAAAAGGCAGTGGAAAAAGGTGTGCTCGATGCATACAGGGAAGGCTATTTCAGAAAATCCATTGTGAGCGATCCTTTGATCCGAAGGAATACAGATACGAATCTGCCGCCTGTTATTTATACCAGGATCGTGCCCGGGAGAAAAATAGGCGTGAGTGTTGTGGTAAAAGGATTTGGCTGCGAGAACGCGTCGAGGACAAAGATGTTCAGACCTACTGATCCCATGTCTTTGATACAGGATTTTGTAGCGGATATTATTAAAGAATTAGGGTCAAAGGCATGTCCTCCTATGTATATAGGTATAGGCATTGGCGGCACGCTTGATAAGGCAGTATCGCTTTCAAAAGAGGCGACTTTAAGGCCGGTGGGTGAATCCAGTAAATCGCGCCATATCGCGAGATTAGAAAAAGATATACTCAAGAAACTAAATAAATTGAGGATCGGACCAATGGGCGTGGGCGGCAAGACCACAGCGCTGGGTGTTAGCATTTTAACATACCCCACGCATATTGCAGGGCTGCCAGTGGCAGTTAATATCAGCTGTCACGCTACAAGGGACGCGCGAATAACCATTTAATTTACAACTGTGTTCAAGGCTTAGCCTTGAACACTTATGTTCAAGGCTTAGCCTTGAACACAGCTATGAAAAGAATATATTTACCTTTAACAAAAGATATCATAAAGACACTAAAGCCAGGACAGGAGGTTTTGCTGAACGGGCCTGTTCTGACTGGCCGCGACGCAGCTCATAAAAGAATGATTGAGGCATTAAGGGCTGGCAAAAGATTTCCTCTTTCTATTAAAGGTGAGACAATATATTACACAGGACCTACGCCTGCGAGAAAAGGCCAGGTTATTGGCTCCTGCGGGCCGACAACAAGCGCCAGGATGGACCCTTTTACGCCAGTTTTATTGAAGCACGGGCTTCTTGGCATGATAGGAAAAGGCGAGAGGTCGAAGGAAGTTACTCGAGCTATTAAAAAGAGCGAAGCGGTTTATTTTACAACAATCGGAGGAGCGGGCGCGTATTTATCAGAAAAGGTCGAATCGAGCAAGGTCGTTGCTTATGAGGATTTAGGCGCAGAGGCGATGCTTAGACTAGTGCTAAAAGATTTTCCAGCAATCGTTGCTATTAGATAAGGAGGAACAAATGAGGGGCGATGGTAGAAATCTTGATCAGATGAGAAAAATAACTATAAAGAAGAATGTAATGAAATTCGCAGAAGGTTCGTGCATGATAGAGGTGGGCAACACAAAGGTCATCTGCACTGCTTCAGTAGAAGACAAGGTCCCGCCATTCTTGAGAAACACAGGCAAGGGCTGGGTAACAGCAGAATACGGCATGCTTCCGCGTTCATGCCAGACCAGGATGAGACGGGAGTCGTCAGCTGGAAGGCCAAGCGGCCGCACGCAGGAGATCCAGCGCCTTATAGGAAGAAGCCTGCGTTCAGTAGTGGACCTTGAGAAATTAGGCGAGAGGACAGTGTGGATCGATTGCGACGTGATACAGGGTGATGGCGGCACGCGCACAGCGAGCATTACCGGGAGTTTTATCGCGCTTATAGAAGCGCTGGTCACGTTAAAAAAGAAGGGTGTAATAGAGGAGATACCTGTAAGGGATTATGTTGCTGCTGTTAGCGTGGGAATTATAGACGATAAATTGTGCCTGGATCTGGATTACGAGGAGGACTCAAAGGCAGACGTGGATATGAATGTGGTCATGACAGGGAACGGGAGGATCGTCGAGGTACAGGGCACAGCAGAGAAGATCCCTTTTTCCAAAAAAGACCTTGATAAAATGATCCATGTCACTGAAAAGGGCATCAAGGAAATCGTCGCCACGCAACGCAAAATCCTGAAGATAAAACTCTAATGGAAGTCGTTCTTGCCACCAGAAATCAGGATAAGCTCGAAGAGATAAAGACGCTTCTAAAAGGCCTGCCAGTAAAAGTCACATCTCTAAATAATTTTAAAGGCGTGCCAGAGGTCAAAGAGGATGGCAGGACCCTGGAGGTCAATGCGAAGAAAAAGGCGGTCCAGACATCCCGCTTTTTAAAAAGACTTGTAGTCGCTGATGATTCTGGTCTGGAGATAGACGCGCTTGGAGGTAAACCAGGCGTATATTCTGCGCGCTTCTCAGGAAAAGGAGCCACGTATAAAAGCAATAATGCCAAGGTGCTGAGGCTTCTTGGAGGGCTTCCTATAAGCAAGAGAAAGGCTACATTTAGATGTGTCATGGCAGTTGCTGATAATGGCAGGGTAGTCGGCATTGCAGAGGGTAGGTGCAGCGGGAAAATAATCTTTAAGCCAAGGGGTAGATCAGGCTTTGGTTACGACCCTATCTTTATCCCGGATGGATACAAAAAGACATTTGCCGAGATGGGTTTGAGGCAGAAAAACAGGATAAGCCATAGAAGCAAGGCATTGGTCAGGGCAAAGGCTGTCATAAAAAGATACGTAAAAAGATACGTTTTGACTTTTTAGGCAAGTACTGTTAAAATTGGTATTCCTGGTATATACTTGTTTGGAGGATTAGGGAGAACTAAGGGGCCTGCCCCGTCCCTAATTCTAATCGATATTCGATTTATTATTTGTAACTAATTGCGTGCAATTCTGATATATTATTTGATGATCTTTAAGAATTAGGGACGGGGCGTGGCTCAGTTTGGCTAGAGCACCTGCTTTGGGAGCAGGGGGTCGCTGGTTCGAGTCCAGCCGCCCCGACCATGATTTATCGACCATGTAACGCTTTGGGAGCAGGGGGTCGCAGGTTCGAATCCTGCTGCTCCGACCACCTAGGACATTGTGGCGCTTTTTCTTGACA
>JAHIPS010000043.1 GCA_018902915.1 Candidatus Omnitrophota bacterium
AGTTTCCGCTGTAGAATAGAGCTAAGAATATGCAGATTGGAAATAAAAAAAATACAGGGTTTACCCTGCTTGAGTTGATGATAGGGGCCGCGGTATTGATACTGGCCCTGGTAGGGCTTATAGCAGCCTATATAGGCTGCTTTGCCCTTAATGAAAAGGCGCGGAACCTTACTGTTGCCACAAACGACGCCCAGTGTGTAATGGAAGAGATCCGCGATCGCAATACCGCCTTCAACATTACCCAGGAGGATTGGAGTGCCTGGGCAGCAACAGATCCTCCAGACGGAGGGGGATGCAGCACCCTGGATAACGAAACCATTACCGTGACATATCCTTCAGGGACAGGGGCAAGACCTTTGGAAATCATTATTACAGTCAGCTGGACAGAAAAAGGCAGGCAACGGAATACCCAGATATCTACACTTCTGACAGAAAGGTAAAATGAAAGGGCTCAGCCTGGTCGAATTGATGATTGCCATGCTTATCTTTTCGATAATCCTTGGCGCGATATACGGCGTCATGGCTATGGGGCAGTCGTCTTACCAGACAGGAGAGATCCAGATTGTGGTGCAGCAGGAGGCCAGAAAGGCAATGAACAAAATAGTGACTGAATTACGAGAGGCGAGTTCTGTCAATCTCGGCGATGAGTATCCATTTACTATATGGACTCAGAGAATAAAGTACGAAGTTGTGAATGGCCAGTTACAAAGAATTGTGGATGGGGGGACGACAACTGTCTTGGCTAACGATGTTGCAAATATTCAATTTACTCTATACGGAGGGGACGTTGTTTATATAATATTAACTACTCAGAAAAATACCTTGTTCGGCCGGACATTAAGCGCAAATCTAAATTCGCAGGTTACTTTAAGGAATTAACATTATGCTAAATAATAAAAAGGGGATCGTTCTTATTGCCTCGTACATTGTAATTGCGGTCCTGACAATTCTCGGCGCAGCCTTTGTATCCCGAAGCATCAGTGAGATGAAAATCGCTGAGCGAGAAAAAAATTCTATACAGGCATTCTATATCGCAGAGGCCGGAATAGATTATGCGCTCGAAGAATTGCGGGACGGCGTTTCCTCGGGCCAACACGGTGACGACTTGAATGACTCCAGCGGTTTAATCGTGGGCACTTATAACTCTGTATGGCAAAGGATAGGCGCTACATCCACATGGGAAATTACATCGAGCGGGTTTGTAGGAGACACTGAGCGGCGGGTCCATGTGGAACTTCAGCCTGATACATTTGCGCGATATCTTTATTTTACCGACGACGAACATTACCATTGGAGGTGGTGGAGGATACCTGTATGGTTTGTAACCGGTGATGCCTTAGGAGGACCATTGCAAACCAATAGCCACTTTCATGTCTCCGGAGACCCTGTATTCAGTGACCCGAGTTTTCATCTTCCTGTCAAAAGCGAGGACAGTTACATTACCTATATGAATGGGGGACGGCCAATAAATAGCACTGCCTCTTCTAATCCTCCGCGCGACAATCCCGATTTTCAGGAGGGATTGCGATTGGGCGAAAGCAGGGCGCCATTTCCCAGCAAGGCTCTCGATCTACGCACCGCCGCTGTCCATGACGGGCTCATACTTACCGGTCCAACAACAATCGTCCTCAGAGATGATGGAAGCATGGATGTCACAAATCCACATCAAGGCCTGGTAAACGAAAATATGGCATTACCTTTAAACGGCGCCTTATTTGTTAATGGAGGAGACCTTACTATCTCGGGCACCCTAAATGGCCAGCTGAGCGTAGGAACAAATAGGAATATTGTTATTCCTGATAATATTATTTATAATAACGACCCGAGGGTCGACCCCACTTCTACAGACACATTAGCTCTTATCGCTGAAAGGGATACGGTAATAAGCATGGGTGCACCTTATGATTTGGAAATCAATGCAAGTATTATGGCGCTGGGTAATTCATTCACAGTTGAGAACTATTGGGAAGGACCGGCAAAAGGTACACTGACTGTCTACGGAGGCATTATCCAGGATGAACGAGGCCCTGTGGGCACTTTTAATGCCAGCACCAACACTAAAGTGAGCGGCTACACCAAGGATTATCAGTATGACACAAGACTGATGACTAATCCGCCCCCCTTCTATCCGACTACAGGGGACTATGTTATTGTATCCTGGGAGGAGGAATAGCATGGATAGAAAAAATCTTGAGTTGAATGCGGCTATTGCGCTAGCGGCGATATTGCTGGTGGTGTTGATGGTTGTCTTTATTAGAGTCGGCCATGAAAAGACTTCGGCCATTAAAGAGCTTGAAACAGAAAAAGAGAAGATTCTTTCCAAAAAGGATCTTGACCTGCCCAGGATCAAGGCGATTGAAGAACCGGGCTTCTTTGAAGAAGAGGCTGTCTTGGAAGAACCCGTTATGCCAGGGCCGGAAATAGAAGAACCTGATGAAGAAACGGAAGAAGCCGAAGGAGAAGTAAGCTTTCTGAAAGACCTGCCTATTGAATCCATCTCGGAAGAAGAAATGCCTGATGAGAAGACCCCTGGAGGGGCCCTTGAGGCAACAGGAACAAGACCCACCCTTGAAACACAACCCAGCCTCGAAGACATGAAGATGCTCAAACAAAAAGGCCTTATCATCTACTAAAATGCTTTACACTTTTGTCATTGACTAAAAGGTAAAGCATTTTTGAGGCAGGGTGTAGGACTTGCTTTTCTCCCTGGCATAAAGTAGAATATAGTTGATGATGGCGTTCCGCTACAAGTCCAATTCCGGCCTTACGCTTCTGGAGCTGATGATCGCGACTGCCGTACTGGTGGTTGCCATTGCCGGGCTTCTGGCAACCTTTGCAGGGCTTTTCTCATTGAACGAAAATACAAGAAAACTCACGCTGGCTGCAACAGCCTGCCAGGATAAACTGGAAGAGATCCGCAATTCAAGTTTTGCCGCCTTATATACGCTATACAACAACACCGCTTTTGAACCAGATGGATTCGCTGCCTCTGATGCCGAGGGTACGGTATATATTGACAATACAGACCCTGACCTGCTAGAGGTGGCTGTGTCTGTGTCGTGGAGGGGACGTTCGAATAAAATAGTAGGCGAGGATGCAAATCTAAACGGCGCCCTCGATACAGGCGAAGATACGAACGGAGACGAACGGCTCTCTTCTCCCGCAGAGATCGTAACACTGATAGGCCAGAGATGATTATTAAAATCAGAAACAACAAAAATAAAGGCCTTACATTAGTCGAGATAATCCTGGTTATATTTTTATTTTCAATAATACTTACGGCCATTTTTAGCGTGCTGGCCGCGGCAAGGAGTTCCTGGAAATCAGGATCTTCACAGTTAAGCGTACAGCAGGAGGCGCGTAGAGGCCTGAATACAATGGCAGAGGAACTGCGTCAGGCGCGGCTCTCGACCATTACAGGCGTGCCCGCAGACGGCTCAGGCAACATCTCCGTAACATTCCAGATCCCTGTCGCGATCTCTGAAAGCAGCACCACGTGGTCCACGAACATCCAATATTCCGTCGGTGGAATGAACGGCGCGCAGCTTTTGAGGACGCAGGACGGGCAGCAGCGCGTTTTAGCAAATAATGTATCGCTCGTGAATTTTACCCGCTATGCCTCGGCGCCAGCGACAATAAACATAAGCATTACTGCGCAAAAGAGTACTTTTCCCGGGTTTAGCGCGAGTCAATCAAACATAACCCTGAATACCGAAGTACAGGTGCGAAATTGATCAGATCGAATCTTAATAACAAAGGTTTTATATTAATTGCCTCGTATATGGTGATTACTGTACTTGTGATACTTGCCTGCGGGTTTGCTGCAAGGAGCATTGGCGAAGAAAGGGTGGCAGGTAAGGAAAGGGATTCTATCCAGGCATTCTGGCTTGCAGAGGCAGGGCTGGACAGGGCCATTTCAGAAATCCCGGATACGCCGCTCTCCGGTACATTGGACACAGGGAATTACTCTACTACGACAAGCGCGACAAGCAGTCCTCTTAGATTCTTGGTCGTATCTACGGGCGGCGTGCCATATGCAGACACAAGCGACCCCAGCAATATAACCCGCACGATAAGGGCCATTGTGGAACAGCCGGCGAGCGATTCAGACCCATCCGGGATCACCTCAGCTATTACTGCAAGCGGAGACGTGACTGTAAGGGGCAGCGCTGAGGTTGACGGTGATATAGACGCAAATGCTGTGTTTGACTTTGAAGATGTATTCGGCATATCAAAGGATGCGATGCAGGACAATGCAACAAACCTATATACAAACCCTGAGAACAATGTTACGCCTGTTACTGATATCACCTGGGCTAATGTGGATTCCGGAGACGAGATGATAATATCAGCTTCTGACTGGCAAGGAAGCGGGATCCTGGTAGTAAATGGAGACGCGAGAATAACAGGCGGAGATTTCTCAGGGATCATATGGGTAATAGGTTCCCTCTGGATAAGCGGGAGCCCTGACATAGAAGGCGCCATCTTTGTAGAAAGCGGTGCTGAATTCGATACCACTGTTACTGGCAGCGCGGATATTGAATACGACAGCGAGGCAATAGGCGACGCGTTCGGCTCCATCCCCTCTGACCTACCCCCTCAAATCATAAGCTGGAAAGAAGACTAAAAATAAGATCCTTCGGCCTATTGACAAAGATAGTTTGGTATGCTAATATTTAGTTAGGCGAACTAAATAACTACAAGGGGGATTATTTATGGCCACTATTAACGAATTGACCCGCGAGATCTCCATAATGGTGCCAAAGCTCATGAAGGGCGCAAGGACAGGCCTTTTCTCAAAGGCCAATGTCACAACCGCGCAGATGATAATGCTCGTCTCAA
>JAHIPS010000003.1 GCA_018902915.1 Candidatus Omnitrophota bacterium
CATTGATATTGGTATTAATTGTCGAGAATTCATCCTCAAAAGAATAACTCACGAAACTCTGCGCGCCGAGATGATAACATTCGTCTGGTTTTACCTTTTCGACTACATCGAATAAACTCGCGTAACTCTCAAGAGAAGCGGAATGCAATTTTATATTTTTTAAAATATCTTTTATCCGCCAGAGTCTGTGTTCAGGATCCTCAAGCGCAACACGCCTTACAATGCCGTGGACTTCATAACCTTTTTCTATAAGCAGTCTGGATAGATACGCGCCGTCCTGGCCTGTTATCCCTGTAATTAATGCCTTTTTCATCATGCCTCCGATTTGAAATATTTTATTGTCCTTACCAGTCCTTCTTCAAAACCGATCTTTGGGTCAAGTTTAATAAGTTTTTTTGCCTTATTTATATCTGCCGAAGTATGCCTTACATCACCTTGTCGGGCAGGGGTAAATTTAGGCTTTATGTCTTTTTTAAGGATCTTATTTACATATTTGATGACATCAAGGACACTGTAGGTCTTGCCGCAGGCAATGTTAAATACCTCGCATTTTATTCCCTGTGTAGTGGCTGCCTTTATATTTGCCTGTACAACGTTCTCAACATATGTAAAATCGCGTGTCTGCTTGCCATCGCCATGAATAGGCGGGGCTTCGTCCTTGAGCATGCAGGTTATGAACTTTGGTATAACAACAGCGTACTCGTTTTCCAGGCTCTGACGGGGACCAAACACATTGAAATAACGAAGCGATGCTGTTTCAAGACCGTGAATCTTACTGAAAATCCTGCAATAATACTCGCCTGCGAGCTTTGTAAGCGCATAGGGAGATATTAGGAGTGGATAAAAATCTTCCTTACTGGGAAGTGTTTTTGCTTCTCCATATATAGAACTGGATGAGGCAAATACCACACGTTTTACCTTTCGACGCCTGGCCTCTTCTAAAATCTTTAAGGTCCCGTCTATATTTACATAATTGTACTGACTCGGATTATCAAGGGATTTTGGCACGCTCCTCAATGCCGCCTGGTGCAGGACATAGTCTGCGCCTTCCATGGCCCTGCTGACATCGCCTGGGTCTGTTATGCTCCCCTGTATAAAATCTACCTTATCCTTTACTCCCTCTAAATTCTCTAGCGTGCCTGAACTTAGATCGTCGAGAACTGTTACTTTATCGCCATTCTTCACAAGCGCATCAACAATATGCGACCCGATAAACCCGGCTCCACCTGTAACCAAAAACTTCATGATATCTCCTTTATAATCTTACTATGTTCTTTTGTTCCTTAAAATCCCTCAGGGCATTTCGTGTATCAACGATTAAACCTGCATTATCAACTATCAATTTATAATCAATGGAGCTGTGATCTGTCACGATCACCACGCAGTCGCATGAACCAATGTTTTCCTTTGTTAGAGCTACGGAATCCAGTTCTAATCCATCGATCTTGAAATTAGGCACAAGAGGATCGTAATACTCTACCTTTGCCTGTTTTTCAATAAGCGAGTTCGTTATTGTAAGTGCCGGCGATTCTCTCATGTCATTTATATCTTTTTTATATGTAATGCCGACTATAAGGACCTTTGAGCCCTTCAGTGCCTTCTTGCGAGTATTTAATCCGCCTGTAATTCTATCAACAACATAATGAGGCATGTATGAATTTGTTTCCTCAGCAAGCTCTATAAATTTCGTTTCAAAGCCATAGGTGCGGGCCTTCCAGGAAAGATAGTGAGGATCTGTGCTGATACAGTGCCCGCCCACGCCTGGACCAGGATAAAATGGCATAAAGCCAAATGGTTTTGTCTTGGCAGCGTCTATGATTTCCCAGACGCTTACCCCCATCTTATCGCATAATAAAGCTAATTCATTTATCAAGCCAATATTTACGATCCTGTATGTATTTTCCAGGAGTTTCACCATCTCAGCCGAACGCGTGCTGGAAACAGGAATCACTTCTTTTATTATCTGGGAATAGAGGAGCGCGGCTAGTTGCGTACATGTCTCACTGATCCCGCCTACTACTTTTGGTATATCCTTTGTCTTGTATTTTGCGTTGCCAGGATCGACTCTTTCAGGTGAAAATGCTATATAGATGTCCTTGCCCACTTTCAAACCATTTCCGCCTAATTTAGGGAGTATTACTTCTTCAGTAGTTCCCGGATAAGTAGTACTCTCAAGAATTATAAGCTGACCTTTTCTAAGATTAGAGTTGATATCCTCTGTCGCTGAAAGTATGAATGAGATGTCCGGCTCTTTAGTCTTACGAAGGGGCGTGGGCACGCAGATAATAATGGCATCCATCTTATTCAGCAAAGACTTGTCAGAAGTCGCTGAGAGTTTCTTCGAGGAAACCAAGCTCTTTACATCTTTAGAAGGCACGTCAAGTATATAGGAATTACCTTTGCTTATCTCTGAAACTTTTTTGGTATCATTATCGAAACCTGTGACAGTAAAACCTGCCTTTGCAAACTCGACTCCAAGGGGAAGGCCTACATAACCAAGTCCGATTATGCCGATATTAGCGTCTTTGTTTTTTATCTTAGTTTTTAGGCTATTTATCATATCTTACCCTGCTTATATAAACAATCTCCTGGATGGGACGCACCAAATATTAGGTTCACTGACTTTTTTAATTTCATTGCCAAGATAGATAATTATAGCGCCGCGCCACTTATCTCCAAGAGAAAAAGCTACCTTTCTCAAGGAACTACTGTCCTTATCCGCAATATCCTTTCGGGATTTTATTTCAATCCCTATAATCCCTTCTCCTGTCTCTAATATAACATCTACTTCCAGCCCGGAACGAGTCCTGTAAAAATAAATATTGCAATCTCTCTGCGTGGTTTTAACCCACTTAACTATCTCTGAAACCACCATTGTTTCATATATCTGGCCAGAAAGCCCTTCCTTGTGTCCCGTAATCTGCCTTAAAAGGCCGATATCCAGCCAGTAAAGCTTTGGGCTTTTTATAACAGAACTTGTAAGGTTTTTATAATATGGCTGCAAAAGTATTACCTGATAAGAGAGATTGAGATATTCCAAATATCTTCTTGCCGTATCCACGCTTACTGAGGCATCACGCGCAATCTCGGAATAATTTAATAGATTTCCAGATCTCAAAGCAGATAATCTCTGAAATTTCCTAAATGGTCCCAGATCATCAAGCCGCGCTAAATCAGAAAGGTCCCTTTCTAAATATGTGTACTCATAATCCTTTAACCACTTCCACTTTTCTTCGTCGGATAAATGAAGAAGCGCAGGCATCCCTCCCCACCTCAATATATGATCTTCTGCGTCACGACAGCAAGAATCATCCTTATCCATCAAGACATCAGGAACGCCCCCAAGAATACGGTTAAAATCGTCTTTAGAAAAAAGTCTGTCAATAAGAGGAAATTCCGCATTAACCCTGGGACCCTTGCAATACATCTCACTCATAAGCAAAGGCCATAATTCATAAATCCATACACGGCCTGCCAATGACTCGCGGATCTTCTTTAAAAGCAATATCTGGCTGGAACCCAGCATCAGTCCAAAAGATATGCCTTCCTCATCATAGGCATATTTTATCTTTTCAAATACAACGGGTTCTTTTTGCGCCTCATCTATAATTGCATTTCCAATATCTTTTGACCATGAGGCAGATGAAATAACTCTTACAGACTCTCTATTTTCAGGAGAATCAAGATTTATATATCTTAATTCCGGATAATTAAGCCTTGAAAGAGTTGTCTTTCCTGTTTGTCTTGCTCCTGTCATAATAACCAAACGTCTTTCTGTTGACCTTGGTAAAAAACTGCGTAGGAGCCTATATTTCTGTATTTTTTCGCTCATAATCGTAAATTATACAGGATATTTTAAGATTTGTCAAGATGTTTCCACCATGATTTGTTATTTTTATACCACTCAATCGTCTTTTTTAGCGCTGTATTAAAATTCTTTTCCGGGCGCCAACCGAGTTTTTTCATCTTTTTCGAATCCAGGGAATAGCGCCTGTCATGGCCAAGCCTGTCAGGGACATATTTTATCATGTTTCGAGATTTTCCCAGAAGTTTTAGTATGGTGCGTGTAAGCCTTATATTCGGCACTTCATAGCTGCCGCCGATATTATAGATCTCGCCTGGTCTGCCTTTCCGTAAAACAATATCTATTGCCCTGCAGTTATCCAGGACATACAGCCAGTCGCGCACGTTCAGGCCGTCTCCATAAAGCGGGACTTTTTTATTCTCCAAAAGATTTGTGATAAAAAGCGGTATTACCTTTTCCGGAAACTGGTATGGTCCGAAATTGTTACTGCTTCTTGTAATAATCACCGGCAGTTTAAAAGTCGTGTGATATGCGAGCGCCAGATGGTCACCAGCAGCCTTTGATGCTGCATACGGGCTATTCGGATGCAAAAGGCTTGTCTCTTTAAACGAACCTCTCTTAATACTGCCGTAGCATTCATCCGTTGAAATTTGAATAAATCTTCTGACTTTATTTTTCTTCGCAGCTTCTAAAAGCGCGTGCACGCCATGGACATTAGTACGGATAAAATCCGAGGCGTCATTGATAGAGCGGTCCACATGCGATTCTGCTGCAAAATTTAAAATTGCATCGCAGCCTTTGGTTAATTTACCAACGAGCTTCTCATCACATATGTCGCCTTTTACAAACCTGTAGCGTTTATCCTTTTCAATATCCTTCAGGTTTTCCCGGCGGCCGCAATAAGTAAGCTTATCCAGATTTATGATATTACAGCTGCGGTATTTTTTCAGCATGTACCGCACAAAATTCGACCCGATAAACCCGCACCCGCCAGTGATTAACAGTTTCATACTATTATCTTCTCGATCCGCCTAAGGCGGAAATAATATTGTTCGAGCGAACGAAGTGAGTCGAGAACTACCTTTCTTTTTCAGCTATTAAATTGCTGGCTTTCAACAATGACTCATGCGTTCCACAGTCTGTCCAGAAGCCGTCCAATACAGAATATGTCATCTCGCTACGAGAAATATAATCATTGATTACATCTGTGATCTCAAGCTCTCCTCTACCTGATGGTTTTAATGTCTTTATTATGTTAAAGACTCTTGCGTCATACATATAAATCCCTGTAACAGCGTATTTGGATTTAGGCTTTTTGGGCTTTTCTTCTATATTTATGATCTTGTCGCCCTTTATCTCAGGCACGCCAAATCTCTCAGGGTCATCCACTTCCTTTATCAGGATCTTTGCGCCTTTTGGCTGCTTTTCAAAATCCTCCACATACTGCCTGATTGATTTTTCAATGATATTGTCGCCGAGCACTACAACTACCTTGTCATTATCGACAAAATGCTCTGCCAGGCCCAATGCCTCTGCAATGCCTCCCTCACCCTTCTGGTAAGTGTAATTGATGTGTTTCAGGCCGAATTCCCCTCCATTACCCAGAAGCCGCAGAAACTCGCCCGCGTGAGCGCCTCCGGTTACAATAAGAATGTCCTTTATGCCTGCCTCTACCAAAGTCTGGATAGGGTAATATATCATCGGCTTATTGTAAACAGGCAGAAGATGTTTATTGGTAATCCGAGTCAATGGCTCTAGCCGTTTTCCAAGTCCGCCAGCTAATATGACTCCCTTCATATTACCTCCTTGTTCAAGGCTTAGCCTTGAACATCCTGATGTTCAAGGCTAAGCCTTGAACAAGGATTGATTATGCATTACGCCAGTCATATGGTATGTCGTTCTGGACCGCGTCTATCCGATGCTCGTCAGGTGTGTTTGGATTATACGGCCGTGTGGGCGTATTTATTACAACTGCCTCTTTGTCTCCAACGCATTTAAACCCATGATAGACAAACTTAGGTATCCTGACCAGCATGGGATTATCCATGCTTATGGTAAAATCATTCACCTCTTTATACGTGGGTGAGTTCTTACGCGCGTCATAGAGCGCCAACCGCATCTTGCCTGAAATGCATGTAAAATAGTCGTCCTGCTTTTTATGATAATGCCATGCCTTTACCACGCCTGGATAGGCAGTGGTCATGTATACCTGGCCGAATTTCTGAAAAATGCTCTCGTCTGAACGAAGGATCTCCATGAGCCTGCCGCGCTTATCAGGAATAATCTTGAGTTTTTTTACCTCTACGTCTTTTATCATCTGGCTATCTCCCGATAGAAATATATTTAAAACCTAATTTCTTCATCCTTACAGGATCAAAGACATTTCTTCCATCTATGATAAGCGCGTTCTTCATCAGTTTCTTCACGCGAACCAGGTCCAGCACCTCAAACTCATGCCACTCTGTTAATATTACAAGTGCGTCGCTATTCCTGGCCGCGTCATACGCAGTCCTGCAAAAGGTAACACCTTTTATCACAGAATGCGCCTTTTTCATGGCGTGCGGGTCATAGGCCTTTATCCTGGCGCCGTTTTCCTTTAGAGAATTTATAATATCTATTGAAGGCGCGCTTCGCATGTCGTCAGTGTTTGGCTTAAACGACAGGCCTAACACGCCTATTGTCTTACCTTTCACGATCCACAGCGCATCCTCGACCTTTCTCACAAAAAGCGCCTTTTGCTCCTCGTTTACCTTTCTCACTGCCTTTAATATCCCGAAATCATAACCTAATTTGCCTGATATATGTACAAAGGCATCCACGTCCTTTGGAAAACAAAATCCGCCATACCCCACCCCGCTCTTTAAAAACGATTCTCCTATCCTGGAATCAAGGCCCATGCCGTGCGCGACCTTTGTGATATCCGCGCCTGTGCGCTCGCATATATTGGAGATCGAGTTTATGAAGGAGATCTTTGTGGCGAGAAAGGAATTTGACGCGTGCTTTATGAGTTCCGCGCTATTTATATCAGTCACTACTATCTCTGTATCGATCTCTCTATATAGCTCTTTAAGTATCTTTTCTGCCTTTTTCGAGCCCACGCCTATAACTATCCTGTCAGGATTTAAAAAATCTTCTATGGCTGTGCCTTCTCTTAAAAATTCAGGATTAGACGCCACGTCAAACTTTACCTTTTTCCTGACATTTAACTTTATGGTCTCCCTGACCCACTTGCCTGTCTCAACAGGCACAGTGCTTTTCTCGACTATTAGACGGTACGAAGACATGTTCCTGGCTATCTCAGTCGCTACCTTTTCCACATACGAGAGATCTGCCTCGCCGCCCTGTTTTGGCGGTGTGCCAACGCATATAAAGATCACGAGGGACTTTTTCACGCCTTCCTTTATGCTGTCTGTAAAAGATAATCTCCCGGCCTTTACATTTCTCTTCACCATGTCCTCAAGGCCTTCTTCAAAAAAAGGCATCTTCAGCTTTTTAAGCGCGTCTATCTTTTTCTTATCATTATCGACGCAGGTGACATTGTTGCCCAGATCAGCGAAGCACGCGCCTGTGACCAGCCCTACATAACCCGCGCCTATTATACAAACATTCATATCATCCCCTAGTTTTTCGGGTGTGGATAGAAATCATTGAAGTCAAACGGCACCTTTGGCGAGGCCTTGAGCTTCATGACCAGCCATACTGTTGCGCCGCCGTCCCTATCCAAATCCAGGCTGACCTCGGCCAGCCAGCAATGCAGGTCCTTTATAACAGTTATTTCCTTGGAGTTGAATCTATTGATTATCTTATGGCCATCAGCCTCTACTTCCTTTAAATCAAACCTGCCGAAGAGCCTCACCGCCCATTCATCGCTCAATTTATAGAATAACTCCGAGGTAAGCTCATGCTCTGTATCCTGCCAGTACCTGGAGCCAAAACCCAGCTGCCATTTCTCGCTCTTGTTAACATATAGATCCGCGTTCCAGCTCTGGAAATCCCTTGTAGCAGGATCATACTGTGTGTCAGACTCGATCCTGAGCCATTTAAACGGCGTAAGTTCAAGGTCTCCCTTGACATTTGAAAAACGAGTGCCGTTCTCTGGCTTGTAAAGATAATCCCCTGTCAGCAAAAGATACCCCAGATCCACTGTGCTGAGCTTCCCGTCAAGGAGTCGCTTTGTCTGCAGCCTGTTTTCAAAGCCCAGGGTAAAAGCGCTTTTCCTGTCCACGCTGTCAATGTCGTCAAACTGCTGCAGATTACCCGGCGCCATAGAAGGCGCGTGGATATATTCATACTCTATAGTGGGTGTTACAATATGATGCAGTCTGTCAAAATCAACCCCGAGAAAACTTCCGCTCACCTCATAGGTCTTTGCAAATTTCGCGCTGAGGTCCGCGCCTGCATAAAAAGCAGTCCTGAACTCCTCTTCATCGCCATTTATGTCCTTGCTGTAAAACGTATCCCTGGTTCCGGCAAAGGGTGAAAAACTCAAAAAGTCTACGAGCTCTAGAGGCGCTGTCAACCGATTGTAAGTATCAAACCTGATGACATCGCTATCTGTAGTATTGTCAGCTGTCTTACTGTTCAGATTTGTAAAACTAGAGTCTGTCTTGAAATAAACCGGCAGATCAAACAGCCTCTGGTCTTTTAAATCAAATCTTGCCTCAGGCCAGCGCTCCACAACAGCCTGAAACCGATTTACCCTTTTCCGCGCCAAGAGACTCAACGCGTACTCAGGCTCCCTGTCCAATAAATAAAAATAACTTTCAGGCGAAGACTCACTGTCATATTCCCCTCTATAAAAATAATCCTTTGTAAAATCTACGTCGCTTGCCCTGTGGTATTCTAAAAGCGCGGTAAGGTTTTCATTTATATCCACGCGATGACGCAGCTGCACCCTGAATCTCTCTTCTTCCGCCTTTGCGTTATTCTCGTTTCTATCCATGTCACGCTGGTGCGTGTAGTATGTCCTTAAAAGGCCATGGCCAAGATCATCAAACGCGTATTTATAATCAAGCCCTGAACCAAAACCCCATTTTTCCCTCTCGTCTAAATTAAGCGTGAGCTTATTATTTTCGTCCAATTCGTACCTGTAGCTCGAGAGCACGAAAAATCCCCACTTTTGCCTTTTTCCAGGGATCACGTTGATCGTGGGCCAATCAGCATTAAGGGAATAATCGTATCGCGGCAGGTACGCGACAGGCACGTTGCCGACCTTGAAAAACACGTTCTTTGCCACGACCTTATTGTCAGGATATATTACAATATTCTTCGAGGCGATCTTATAATGAGGTTTTTCCCTGTCGCAGCTCGTTATGTAACCTTCTTTTATCCTGACCGAGCCATCTGCTTCCAGATCTCCTTTGTCGCCGCCCCCATACCATTCGCCTGACTTTATCCTTGGCTTTAATATCTCGCCCTGTTTGGTGGTAAAATTATATTTTACCCTCTGCCCCCTGACCTCGCCTGTCGGGCTTTTTAAAACTACATTGCCCTCTGCGTCAGCATCTTTTGTCTCTGTGTAAACCGTTATTTTATCACAGGTAAGCAATGTATCCCCGTAGTCGATAGATACATTACCCTTGCCAACCACCTTTTTCTCTTTTGGAAGATACTCTACCTGGTCGCCATTTACCTCGACCGGTCTCGCCTGCTCCTCGGCATAACAAACGCCGAAATATAATAATGCAATAAGAAAAACTATAGGAATTTTATAGTTCATGCAAGTAAGGACGCTCCTATTATGCCCGCGTCAGTTCCGAGTTTTGCCCGCACGACCTTTACATGACGTGCCTGGTCGATCATCGCGTGTCTCTTTATCTCTTTTCTCAAAGGCCTTAATATGAGTTCGCCTGCCTTTGACACGCCTCCGCCCACGATAATCATATCCGGATTCAGCAGGTTCACTACTCCTGCAAGCGCCACACCAAGCTTTG
This sequence comes from Candidatus Omnitrophota bacterium, assembly GCA_018902915.1. GTDB lineage: Bacteria > Omnitrophota > Gorgyraeia > Gorgyraeales > Gorgyraeaceae > JAHIPS01. The sequence continues at coordinate 9,739 of JAHIPS010000003.1, forward strand.
TGCCAACATCTGCCCAGATGCCCGCTGCCTTTCTATTGCCGCTTTTTGCAAGTCTGTCCAGGCGCTCAAGAGTTATCGATTTGCCAAAAATCTTCCTTGCCCCATTAAGCACGTATCTATTTCCTATATATCTCTCAATACAGGCTATGCCTCTGCAGTTACACCTGGGACCTTTTTCATTTATAGGCACATGGCCTATCTCGCCAGCACACATTGTGCTGCCCCTGTAGATCCCGCCATTTATGATAATTCCTCCGCCCACGCCAGTGCCGAGTGTAAGACAGACCAGATTCTTTGCAGCCTTGCCAGCGCCAAACCTGTGCTCGGCCATGGTCATTGCATTAACGTCATTGTCCAGGCTGACCTTTAGTCTTAACCTGCGCTCTAATATTGACTTAAGTGCTACGTTTTCCCAGCCTTTTATATTTGGAAAATACCTTACTATGCCCTTTTCTGAATCAACAGGCCCTGGCACGCCTATGCCAACACCCGCAATCTGACCCTTCTTTAGGCCAGCTTGCCTTAATATATCTCCTATATTTACTACTAGAGAGCTAACAAGTTCAGCTGGCTTAACATTAAAAGGCGTATCCACCTCACGCCGACACAAAATCCTGCCCGCTTGATTAACAACCCCGATCTTAACCCGTGTAGCCCCCAGGTCTATCCCTATTTTAACCCGTTTATTCATATCACGTTATAATACAGCAACTCTCCCGAACAGTCAATAATAAAAACAAAAAATAGAGACGTCTACCAACTCAATCGGGAAGCTGTCTTTTCTCCAAGAAGGAACCTGTACCCAAGCAAAAATAATCAAAAAAATTTGAAAGAAAATGGCACCCTCCCGTGTCTGATTAATAAGGAGGTGGTTTATATGCCAAGTGGTCCAAGGTTACTTTTAGATAACGTCTGTTATCACATTACATCAAGGGGCAACCAAAAACAGAAAGTATTTATTGAGGATGAGGATTTTAAATATTACCTTGCAAAGCTAAGAAAGTATAAGCATAAATATGGGTTTCTTTTATATGCAGATTGCCTCATGCCTAATCATCCACATTTATTAGGGGAGATAAAGAATCCGAAAGATCTGTCACACTTTATGCATGATTTAACGCGTTCATACACATCCTATTTCAACGATAAGTACAAAAAAGTAGGACATCTGTGGCAAGGTAGGTTTCAAAGCAGAATAGTTACTAAAGACGACTATCTCATAGACTGCATTAATTATATTGAGCTTAATCCGGTAAGGGCAGGTTTAGTTAAGTCACCCATGGATTGGCCGTATAGTAGTTATAGAGAAAGAGTTCTGGGTGTAAATAAGGAGTATGCAATTTTGGATGATTTGGTTATATAAAATTTCTCTAAAGACAGGTTCCCGAACAAATCCAGGACAGGTTCCGCTTCAGCCCGGTAGACGTCTCTATAACTGCTGTGTTCCTAGCAGATTCGGTTGCGGCCTGTCTCTTTGGCCTTGTAGAGGGCTTTGTCTGCGGATTCGATCAGGGATTCCAGGTCAGCGCCGTCGTCCGGGAACACGGCCACGCCTATACTGACAGTGCTCGAAACGACCTCGTCGTATGCCTTGAAGATGGCATCCTCGACTCCCTCCCTGATACGGCCAGCCACCTGAAACGCGCCATCTCTTCCAGTGCCGGAAAGCGCTACTATAAATTCCTCGCCGCCGTATCTGCCGATAATATCGATCTCGCGCAGGTTCGCCTTAAGCATAGCCGCCACTTCTTTCAGGACAACATCTCCCACAAGATGCCCGAACTTATCATTCGTCTCCTTGAAATGGTCCAGGTCCAGCATGAGAAAAGACATATTCGTCTTATGCCGCATCGACCGCCTTATCTCTTCTGAAAACCTTTCTAAAAAGTACCGCCTCGTAGAAACACCGGTAAGAGAATCCGTGATAGATGACTCCTGCACCTTTTTATACAAGACCACTTTCTGGAACTGTATCGCGAACTGCCCTGCAAGGATTATAAAATTCTCAAAGTGCGGCCTTGGAAGATTCTCGACATATAAAATCCCTACCACCCTTTCCTCGACAAAAAGAGGAATAGAAACCAGCGTCTCAAAATCCCTCACAACCGACAATCTTCTTAAAAAATCCGAACCCTCCTGCAAAGAAATCAAAATCGGCTTTCTTGTCTCCAGCGCTACCTTCGCGATCTCCCTGTCAAAATCATCAGGCGCTACATTATTGATCTTATGGCCGAGCTCTATCTGGTATACCCTGTCTATGTCCTTTGATTCCTTTAAAAGCACGAGCCTTGACAGCCTAAACCTGAACGAGCGCTTTAATGTCGATGAGAAAATACTAAAGATATCCTCGAACAAAAGACACGTGGACATATCCTTCGAGATCTCGTATAGCGACAGGACCTGCTGTAATTTCTTTTCTCTCTCAAGACTCGATTCGATCTCGCGCCTGTCCTCGTCCATCAGGTCTTCGTGCACGCGCTTTACCTTATCAAAATCAAGATGCATATCCTCTTTGTGACTGGCAAAATCCTTTTTGAATCTATCTGCAATAAAAGGGATCGCGTTTATAAACAATACAAAGACCATTGTCTCGTATGTAAATATCGCTCCAGCCCTGACGATAATGAATACACCCAGCGATACAGAAAAAATCAATGTATGAGAGAGCCTTATCCTGTAGCTCAAAGACAATACCAGTATCGTAATAATAAAATAGATCAAAAAATCCATAATCTCGGCTTAAACTATCCGGTCCTTTCCTTCTCTCTTCGCCCGGTAAAGGCGCTCGTCTGCCTTTAATATAAGCTGGTCCTCTACCTTTCCATCCTCTGGA
>JAHIPS010000044.1 GCA_018902915.1 Candidatus Omnitrophota bacterium
CACGGCACATTGATTACTAATAAGAGTAAAAGTATTTCCCGGAATAGATTAGGATTACCTTCAGATGTAAAACTTCTTGTCTGCTTCGGCTTCATAAAAAAACACAAGTGTATACATATAGCGCTTAAGACTTTTACGGAGATATTAAAGGCAAGAACCGACGTACGCCTCCATATCTCAGGTGAACTTGCGCCTAATGCCAGTCCTTCGGATAGAAAATATGCAGCGTCTCTCACTAAAGAAATAAAAAATAGGGGGTTAAAAAAATATGTTTTATATGACAAAAGGTATTGCCCGAATGAAGATTTACCGTATTTGCTGGGAGCCGCTGATGTAGTGCTGTTTCCTTATCATGAAGAAAACAGGGCTATATCCGGCGTTCTTCATCTGGCGCTGGGTGCAAAAAGGCCGGTAATTGCTTCAAGACTGCCGAAATTTGAAGAATTATCGGAGATATGTGATGAGTTGCTGGTGTTGCCGGATAATACAGATGGAATGGCAAAAACTGCGCTTAGGCTGTTTGAAGACCCGATTTTTAGAAACTACATAATAGCAAGGATTGAACAGTTCAGGCATATGACTTCATGGGAAGAAGCGGCAAAAATCCACCTTAGTCTATATAGATCTCTTTCAAAATTTTCAATAAAAGTTGTTACCTGAGAATTAGGTAACTCCGCCATCTCACTAAACTGCATACAAATTTTTAAAAAATAATTTGACTTTTTCAGTTTTTTAATATAATATATACACATGGTTCTTTGTGGGGCCTTGTATGGAATTTCAAGATACACGGATTGAGAAGAGCTTGGATGAGGGATGAGGATGCTCTATCGTATAGTCTGGCCTAGAACGTCAGATTTTCGATTTGAAGACAGGGGTTCAAGTCCCTTAGGACTACCATCAGGTTTCGTTTGAGCACTTATCGTGCACAATTTCGCCTGATTAGTCCGGCGAAGCTGAATACGGTAAGTATTCAGCGAAGACGGAACCGTATCATAACCGTATCATTAATTTTGTAACTCTAATGATTTTAACAAGTTAAGAAGGGAGGGCTTAATGGACAAGAATTATAAGTTTTTAGGAATAAGCGCAAGAATATTCAAGGTCCTGGCTTGGGTCTCAGGCGTTGTTGGTATCATCTCTGCAATAGTGATATTTATAGGGGGCGGAACACCTGATGCTCCTCGAGCAACTGGATTTATAGGCCTTTTATTGGGCATTGTCTACTTTTTCATATTCTTTGTAACTGCCGAGATAATAACTCTTCTTTTAGAGCTACGCAGCAAAGTCAATAAGGACACTACTGTATAATTTGCATACAATACCACCCCTTCTACTATAGTAAGTTCACGCTTGACAATGTTTCAGGTGTGAACTTAAGGGGAATACTCCTGAAAACGTTTTCAGGAGTATTAATAAACTTAACTTTTTAAAAAAATTTAAAAAGATTTTCTTGACTTTTCGCTGTATATAATATATACTATATAGTAGAAAGAGAAGAGATTGATTTTAATTAGGTATTAATAACAATATTTGAAAAGTATTTTAACAAAGTTTTAAACCTCTCCGATAATAGCAAACCATGAGAAATCATGGGACGCAAAGCTTAGGATCCTGATAAGGATAGCCGAGTTGCCGAAGAGAGATACGGTATAGGCAACGCGGCTATTTTTTTAAAGGGGGCAAGGCCGATGCTTGACTGGCAAGGTAAAAAATGGGTAAAGGCAATTGCTATTTGTGTGGTGGTTGCCTTTTTATCTTATGATATAGCTTGGGCTACTGATTTCTCGTCTATCGTACCTATGGCAGCTACTCTACCTGCGGTGCCCGAGACCCATCCCAAAATAGACATATCCATTTCTGAAGAAATTCTCAAAAAAGCAGAAAAAGAAGAAGAGCCAGAAGAAACCGAGATCTCTTTCAGGAGCCAGCTGATCCCCAGAAAGAAATATGGGGAGAGATCTGGCTTTCAACGTGTAGAAACCATGAAAGAGATGAAAAAGCGGCAGAAGGATGAACTCCGCAGGCGCAAACAGATAGAAGAGGATCGCCGTAACAGAAATATTACAGACTATAACATCAATAAAAACCTGTATCTGGATGCAGTAGAGAAGGCCCAGGAAGCGCAGGCATTAACACAGCAGGATATGAAAGCAAGGGGCGAGACCATGGGCGCTGCTGCAGCAGTAAGCGAGTTTAAGTATGTCCTGAATAAGGATGGCTCAAGGGTCAATTACATAGATGGCCTTCCCTCGTCTATCCAAAACGAAAGGATCGTAGATGCCCTGGGCCAGGCAAGCATAAAGAATACATGGGATATGAAGTATGATGAAAGAAGGCTTCTTGTCTCTTATAATGCTGACATGACAGATCATCTGGGCCGCGTGACTACTATTGATTGGTCAGGCGCCACATATACCCCTGACTCTGTTTTTTATGCAGACGATACCACAAACGCAAATAAGCTTCTTACTGGTTATCATCAGGAGATTACTGACCATGAGGGAAATGTCACTGTTATCGACTGGTCAGGCGCAACCTATGACGGTAAGGATCTTAAAAGTTATCATGAAGAGATAGTGGATTCTAAGAATCCAAATGTTACGATCGCACGTGATGTATGGGATATGGAGTATGACAGCTGGGGAGATTTGATTGGATACAAAGAGACAAGCCATACATATGGGATGGATAGTAATGGCAATCAGGTAGATCTTACCAGCACTACTGTCCGTTCAGATGCAATCCTTGATGCTTCTGGAGGCGCTACTGGATGGACAGAGATAACTACCACCCAGGGAACGGATCTTGGAGGTAACGAGGTAGACCTTACGGTTGAGGTAAAACGCGATGGTATAGAAAGGACACCTGGCGGCTCAATCAAAGGATACACTGATACGATCCATAAGACAGGTACTGGAGAGGATACGTTCTACTTTACAGAGGCATGGGATGAATTGACAGAGGAGCAGAAACAGGATTATCTTGCTCAGAAGACATTTATTATAAATGACGAATTGGTTTCATGGACTGATCTTTCTGAAAGCGATCAGGACGCGCTTTTAGATGGCGAGTCAATTAATATAGGGCCTGTCCAGTTCTTTCTGGATGGCGCAACACTGTACCTGAGCATAGATTCTACTACAAAGATTGAGCGCTCTGGCATGAAATACTATGGAAATGGCAGGCTTTCAGGATATCATGAGGTGATTATTGATCTTGATGCGCCGGCCTTGGCTACAGAGAGAGATGTTTCCATGTTATGTTATAATTTCCAGGGCCAGCTTGCCGCATATAACGAGACAATAACATCCGGGGGCCTTGTTTCTCATGCTGAAAGAAGGGACATAATTTATAATAGCCATGGCCAGCAGATCCAGGAAACTTATACCACTCACATGGTGGATCTAGAAACAAACGGTTTGATTTTAAATATAACCAGCGAAGGTGTAAAGACAGATATTACCTATGACGCGCTCGGCAGATTAACTGGTTATAACGAGACAACCACCAACGATTACAATAACATCACCACTTCCACTACCTTACAGGATATCACATACAACAGCCTTGGCCAGGAGACAGGCTGGGTTATGGTTTCTAACACTACAGGCCAGGGGATTTATAAGAGGTTTACAGGCATTGAGGCCTCTGATGGATCAGTGATTGATCTTACAGACCTTACGGAATCTGAACAGCTCAGGCTGTTAGCAGGCGAATCAATTACAATTCAGATAGATGGCAAATCTATAGTTCTTGTCCCTAATTTTGAGGAGACAGAGATAGATTTGGATATGGAGGTGAGGACTGTACGAAGCCACATAGAGTACAATGAAAAGGGCCAGGTCGCGTCATATAAAGAAGTCAGCACTCAGACAGGCTTTGCTGATGAGGCGCTTGAGATAGCTGCGCTCAGCGCCAGGGAATTCGCAATAAGGATGCGCCAGATGGCTAATTCTGCAAGAGACCATGCAGACGAATTAGCAATAGATGCCCAAGAGGCCCAAAATGACGGCGCTGATAATGCAGAAGAGTTAGCATTAGCAGCCAAGAAGGCTAATGAGCGAGCAGGGATTTATGAAGAGATTGCCGAGTTAGCTGAAATTGCTGCTACAAAGATCGAAGCATTAGCTGGTGCAATTGAAATGGGAGATGAAGAGCTAATTTCTCAAACACAAGAAGAGGCAGTGAATACAGCCAGAGAACTCGGAGACAAGATAGAGGATTATTTGCATGTGTTGGAGGTTGAATTAGACGCAGCTCAGGCTGACCTGGAACTTCTTGAGGACATAGCTGATGAAACTGAAAAAGCGCTGGACAAGGTAAGAGAGTTTGAAGATGCCTTCAGGAATTATGAGGTTACAAGTTACGAATACGATGGCGACCGGATTACTAAGAAAATTAAAGATATATACACCAAAAAGGATGGTAAGGATGTTCTCATCGGAACAGAAATCACAACCTATCAGTATGATGAGAATGGAAATATCACTGAAGAGCTCACCAAGATATATAAGGTTGAAGAAGACGGCAGGCAGAATCTTATAGGCAAAGAGGTTATAACCTCAGAATATACAGGTGGCCTTTTAACCATCCAGACCAAAGAGACGCTACTCGTTACCTCCTCTGGCAGTGAAATCTTATTAGGAAAAGAGACTATTGATAACAAATATAAGGATGGAAAGTTAGAGGTCCAAGTAAAAAAGAGATATGAGCAGGTAGAGATAGAAGATGGAACAACAGAGGTGCTCCTTGTATCTTGCGAGGTCTCTACATTTGAATATACAGGCGGACTTTTGACTACCGAGACTATTGATCGATACGACGTAGACCCTGATGACCCTGATGGCATAAGAGATACCTCGATAAAGACAGAGGTTATTACTTATGGATACGATCAATACGATCGCGTTGAAACCGAGACAAGCGAGATTTTTTTGAATATAGACGGGGAAAGCGTGTTAGTTGCCAAGGTCGAGACTACAAACCAATACGATGTTGATGGCAACTGTATCTATCAATTACAGACGAGATCCGAAGTGGATGGAGAGGATGTCTTGGTAGGAAAATTGGAGATAGGCTTTGAATATGATGGCGAGGGCAACCTGATAGGTAAGGTCACAACGACCTATGAGATAAAGGATGAAGAGGCCGTTGGTTATGAGATAGTGACAGAGGAGTATGATTCTGAGGCCAGGGTAATTTCTCAAACAATCGAGAAATACGAGATAAGGACTGCAGGGGAAGATCTCTTGGTCGAGAAGACAGTAAAGAATAATTTTCAATACGATACAGAACATCCAGATCTCATTTTAGGATTTACGCTCGAGACTTACGAGGTTGATGAATATGGCGACGCCAATCTATCCGAGGCCAAGATAATTACTCTTGAAGAGATAGAAAGATTGTCAAGGGAAGACGAAATAGCGCAAGCTAATCTTACTAAAGCTGAACAAAAAGCCAGCTCTCTCTACAAGAATTTAAATTCTACAAGATTTCTTTTGCAAGAAGCAGAAACACTTTCCAATGCTATCCCTTATGAGTTTGAGATAATTACGACTACCAATCGTTCAAACATGCAGTATAACGATAAAGGCCAGCTTACAGATTATGTAGAAGTAAGTACCCAGGAGGGTATGGCCGAGGAATTGGTATGGAGAACCCTGGATAAGGCTGGAGATCTACAAAGATGGGCAAGCTATTTAGCTGCAAATAGCCGAGACAAGGCTGAGGAGTTACGCGATCAAGCGCTAGCTGCTGAACCAGAAGAAGCCGAGGCACTTATAGCTGAGGCTGAGAGGCTTGAAAGAGAGGCAGAGGAATTCGAGAGAATCGCTAATTTAGCCCAGATTGCCTCAGAAAAGGCGCGCTCATTCATAGATGCATTAGAGACAGAAGACCAGGGCCTGATTGAGGCTGCTCGTGTTGAACTCCTCGATGCTCAAGACGCGCTTGGCGATAAAATAGAGGATTTTATATGGGCCATAGAAGAAGAGTTAGGTTTGGCTGAGGATATAGTTGGACAGCTTGAGAAGATAGCTCGCACAGCTCAAACTATTGCAGCAAAGGCCCAGGAGATTGCAGATGAGGCTGATGCTGATGCCAGTACCCAAGAAGAGAGGGCAGCTAACAGTGGAGATCCTGCTGATGAAGCTGAAGCAGTAAGATTGAGGGGACTGGCAAGCCATGCCCAGGAAAAAGCTGATGGATTGCAAGAAGATGCAGATATTGCCCGCGCCAATGCTGACGCCGCAAAAGACAAAGTAAATAATATAGAAAAAAGTTTAAGTGTTGTCCGCAGATTAGAAGATGCGAGTACCGCTTTATTTAATACCATTCCCTTCCAATTAGACTTAGTCATAAACACTACCCGCTCAAACATGCAGTATAACGATAGAGGCCAGCTTACAGATTACATAGAAGTAACTAACCGGCAAGGCATGGCTCTTGAATTAGCATACAGGGCCCTGGATAAGGCTGGAGATCTACAAAGATGGGCAAGCTATTTAGCTAGCAATGCTCGAGACAAAGCCGAGGAGCTGCGCAGCCAGGCGCTGGCGGCTGATTCAGACGAGGACGCCCAGGCGCTTTTAGCCGAAGCTGATAGGATTGACTCTGAAACAGAAGAATTTGAGAGGATTGCTGCTTTAGCCGAGACTGCTTCCCAAAAGGCACAGGCATTCATAGATGCCTTAAAGACAGAAGACCATGACCTGATTGAGGCTGCCCAATCTGAACTCCTTGATGCACAGGATGCGCTCGGCGATAAAATAGAGGATTTTGTAATCATTAAAGAGGGTGAGTTAGCCATGATTAAGGATGAAATAGCTCCCTTACAGCAACTAGCCCGGGAAACACAGGATGCTCGAGACAAGGCGCAGGAGATTGCTGATCAGGTTGAAAGAGCTGCTATAAAAGCAGAAGAAGATGCAGCTAATAATCCGGCCGATGAAGCTTTACAAGCTGAGGCAATAAGATTAAGAGGATTAGCTGACCTGGCCCAAGGAGAGGCTGATAGATTACAAGGAGATGCAGATGCTGCTCGCACAACTGCTGACAGGGCAAAAGAGAAAGTAGAGAATATAGAAAATAGTTTAACTCTTGGCCGTAGATTAGAAGAGGCCAGCATTATACTCTCTAACACTATTCCTTTCCAATTAGATTTAGTCATAACCACTACCCGCTCAGACATGGAGTATAATGACAAAGGCCAGCTTACAGATTACATAGAAGTAACTAACCGGCAAGGCATGGCAAAGGAATTAGCATGCAGGGCCATGGATAAGGCAGGAGATCTACAAAGATGGGCACAGCATTTAGCTACGAATGCCCGAGACAAGGCCCGTGAGCTGCGTAATGAAGCAGTAAGAGCTGAAGTAGATGAAAGATATGGAGATGCCCAAGCGCTTAGAGACGAGGCTGAGAGACTTGATGGAGAAGCAGATGAATTTGATAGGATAGCTGCCTTAGCTGAGGCTCTATCTCAGAAGGCTCAAGTATTGATAGAGGCATTAGAGGCAGAGGATCAGGATTTGATTGACGCGGCTCATGCTGATCTCCTTTTGGCCCAGGATGCGCTCGGCGATAAGGTGGAAGACTTTGTGCGGGCTAAAGAAGAGGAGTTGGGTGAGGCCAGAGAAGAGTTGGCTATTCTGCAAAGATTGGCTAATGAGACTGAACAGGCGGCAAAAGAAGCAGAGGACTTAGCAAGGATACTCGGCAGATATGAAGTCAAGAATGTATTCCAGGATGGCAATGTTGAGAATATAACAATTGATACATATGAGGTGTCTTACGATGGTACCCATGAATTGGTAAAGACAGAAGAGATTACGAAAGCTTACGATCCTCTGACTAACTTAGGTACATCTGAGACAACAATAAGTTATGATTATATAGATGGAGAAAAGACCGCAGTAAAGAGCGAGGTTGCAGAGTATCTCTATGAAGGAAACCAGACTACAAAGACAACCTTGACTTACCAAATAAATACCTACGGCACCCCGACCTTGATAGGAAAGGAAGTTCTTATTACTGAATATGATGGAACTACCGGCCGGGTAGCTAATGAAACTAGAAAAATTTACGGGATAGAGACCGATGGCGGCACTCCGATTTTAATAGCACAGGAGGTTACTTCAAATACTTACGAGGTCCAGGGTTCTATAACAGTTCAGACCCAGATTAAAGAATTCTCCTGGGTAGAGCCTAATGGCGACACCAGGGTAGTTGCAAGACATGAAGTTACTAACGAATATGATTCAGAAGACAACCTGATTTACCAATCGATCCTGAGATATGCCATGATCTCTGAAGAACCGGTCTTGGTTGGAAAGAAAAAAATCTATAATACCTATTATAGTGACGGCACTCTTAAAACTGAGACTTTTACCTATGATATAAAAAATCAGGAAGACGCAGGCGTAGAGATAAAGATAGATGTGTTTGATGCAGATGGCAGGCTTGAGGGTGAGATCATTGCAAGATACAAAATAACTGATGGGGTAATGGCAGACTTTGCGACCGAGAAATTAGTAAGGAAGGATTTTATATATGATACAGAACATCCTGGTTTACTTCTGAGTTATACAATAGAGACCTATGAGATAACTGAAATAGGAGGAGAAAATTTAATCAAGACCCAGACAATTTCTCCTAAAGAGGTCCATAGGTTGAGACAGGATGCTGATTTAGCCCGCGCAGCAGCTGACCAGACAAAGGAAAAGGTAGAGAGGCTCCAGGAAAGTTTTACTAAATCCCGTGAATTTGAAGAGGCGACCAAGGATGCAGTTGGCCTAACCCCCCACGAAC
>JAHIPS010000004.1 GCA_018902915.1 Candidatus Omnitrophota bacterium
CAAATGATACATTTACAACTAATAGTTTATCAGTAGGCACTCACACCATAAGCTTCAGGGTAAAGGATAATGACAACCTCTGGTCAGATCCAGTTACAGATAATTTAGTCATAACTCAACCTTTAGAAAACCCAACAGCCACAATAGACTCAATAACACCAAACCCAGCCACCCATGGAGAAGATGTAGAATTTGTAGGTTCTGGAAATGATTCAGATGGCACAATCGAGGGCTATGAGTGGACTTCTAGTTTAGAATCTGGAGCATTGAGTACAAATGATACATTTACAACTAATAGTTTATCAGTAGGCACTCACACCATAAGCTTCAGGGTAAAGGATAATGACAACCTCTGGTCAGATCCAGTTACAGCTACAGCTACGATAAGTCCGCCAGATACTGCTATTCTTTCAGTCTCTCCTTCTATTCAAACAGTAGGATTAGGAGAAGAAGCTGCTACTGTAGTAATTAAAACAGAAAATGCTGCAACCCTTGCGGGTTTTGAAATCAGCCTTATTTATGATGCAAGAGTTTTGTGGCTTCCTCCAGAGGTTTCGGATGATCCTGGCGCCGTGACCCTGAAAGATAAAGTATTTCTTTCGATCTCTGGTTCTGTAGTAGGTCCTTCCAGCGAGGATTTGCCTGGGGGATACAAAAAGGTTAGAATAGGTGCATATTTTGTTAGTAACGTTTCTGGTAATGATGATTTGGTAACTATTATATTTAAAGCTGTGGATGGAGGGACAAGTGATTTAGTTTTTTCAGATGTGGAGACATCTTTGCTAGATGGGGAAGTTGAGGAGATACCTACAATTTTCCAAGGAGGCGCTATTAATGTTGAAGTGCCCAGCCATATCATCACAGCCACAGCCAGTACAGGCGGAACCATATCTCCAGCAGGCCAGGTCACTGTGAATCACGGCGAAGACCAAACCTTTGCAATAGTTCCAGATGAAGGATACCAGATACAGGATATATTGGTAGATGATGTTTCAGAGGGAACAATATCAAGCTACTACACATTCACAAATGTCACTGAAGACCACGAAATCCATGTAGAGTTTAGCCTAATTGCCTATCCAGCCACTGTCAATGGAACTGTTACTGATGGCTTGGCAGATGGCAATCAGCCTATCCCAGATGCCCTGGTCACCATACAGCCAACAGATCTTTTATATGACGAGCAATACACAGCTTATACTGACGCCAACGGCTATTATGAAATAACCAATATCCCTGCTGGAGAATATGTCGCATACGCCTCAAAAGCAGGCTATGTTGATTCTGATCTTGTCTCTATACTATTATCAGAGGGGGATATAAAGACCCAAAACTTCGAACTCATACCATCTTCTGACATTGCCACTATTCTAGGGACAGTAGTTGATGCGGACACGTATGAACCAATAGATGAGGCTGAGGTTTATTGGGAATATGGCCCTCATGGGGAGGATCCGCAGGACTCTGGAATAGTGACCACCAATGAAAACGGTGAATATACTATTGAAGATGCTCATACTGTAACATATAGAATGACGGCATCAAAAGAAGGTTATGAATCACTCGACAAAACGGTTCTTGTGGTCGCAGGAGTAAATGAGGTAAATTTTGAACTCCAGCCTATTGCAGCTACTGTCAAAGGCAAGGTAAAGGATAAAGATACAGACGAACCTATAGAAGATGCAACAATAAGGGTCGAAGGCCCGGTTGATGAGCCGATTTATACAGGAGAAACAACCACAGACTCTGAAGGTACGTATCTCTTAGAAAATATCGTTATTTCTTTATTAGAAGCAGGGAGTAATATATATACGATCACTGCATCAAAAGAAGGTTATGAATCACTCGACAAAACGGTTCTTTTAGTCGCAGGAGTAAATGAGGTAAATTTTGAACTCCAGCCTTTCAATCAAGCACCCTCAGCCACTTTAACCGCCGAGCCTACAAGTGGGTACGAGCCTCTTACAGTAGAGTTCACGCTTGACGGTGATGACGACGATGGTTGGATTGATTCCTGGGAACTAGACTTTGGAGATGGGTCACCACATGAGACTGGGATAGGTGACCCTGATGGATACAGCGCCACCCACGTATATGGAGAGGCCTGGTTTTCGACTACCCTATTACCAGAGGAAATGCGCGAGCAGGTAACCGTTGCTTACGAAGGATATATGTACCTTACAGGCGGCCTTACTTCTCTAGACGAGACATTAAATACAGTATATTCTGCCAAGATCAATGCCGATGGTACCCTGGATCCGTGGACTGAAACTACTCCTTTTACAGGACAGAGAAGGGCGCACGGAACAGTAGCTTATAATGGATATCTCTATATACTTGGAGGTTGGTCTGGAGTAGTTGGATCGCCTACTTTAAAAGATGTTCAATACGCAGAAATAGACCCAACTGACGGAACAGTTGGTAATTGGCAATGCACCACTCCTCTAACTGAAGGAAAGGCTGTTGTTGAAACAGCCGTAGTCTACAATGATGGCGCTACTGCGAGGATGTACGTGCTTGGCGGGTATAAGAAACCAGGGAGCTCTAACTTAGTTCACTACGCAACCATAAATAATGACGGAACACTCGGCTCATGGACAAAAACAACCTCTCTTCCTCTTCGCGGCAGTTTTCGAGCCAGGATTTATAATGATTACATCTATTGCATAAACAATGCCTGGCCTAATTCCAGTTACGGTGAATTCTACTATGCAAAGATAAATCCTGATGGGAGCGTTAGCGACTGGACCTATGCTGGGAAGGTACCTTATAGTTTTCATTCACCAGTTACAGTTATGACGCCTGAGGGACGCCTCTATTATATAGGAGGACTTGATATAACAGAAACCAATCCAGCTTTCGGTACTGCTGCCAACATGGTTCAATATGTCGATGTTACAGGAGATAGCCCTAGTGCTTGGAATCAGGCAATAGCATTGCCAGAAAATAGAGGCTGGGGAAGTTCTGCTTACTACAATGGGTATATATACTATTTTGGAGGAACTACAAGTACTGATGTTCCTGATTCCAAAGATGATGTATATTATATCCACGCAACTAATCCAAATCCACCTCCAGAGATTACAGAGACACTTATTTATTCCAATGATTTTAGCGCTGACCCAGAAATTACAGATACAGGCCACCATACGTACAAGATTGTTGATTTTTCAGCTGTCGTAAATTACCGAGTCGAATATGATTGGAAGACAATAGAGTATGTTAGTGGTAAGTATGGTTTTAGCTGGGACATAATGGCGACTCAGCAGAGGAATTCGAATGGAATGGGTGATGCAGATACACTGAGTTTACATTATCCAGATACAGATACAGGTTATGGGTATGGAATGAGAGGTGAAGCTGCCTCATGGCCATCGTTCTGGGGGATTCCAGATGAGGATACATGGTATACTGTCAAATTTACTAAGCTAGGACGCCGTGGAATCTGGGAGATTTATTCTGAGCAAGGTTCTCTTATTGAGTCTATGACGTTTAATACTAATGATTGGGATTATATCGATAGAGTTAGTATTGGTACTTGGGATATGCCATATATGAACACAGAAGATATTTATTGGGATTCGTATGAGGAGAATGTGAGGGTTCATATTTGGAGGTCTGATGCAGGAACATCCGATGATAGTCGAATTGATAACTTAAAGATATATTCCCTTGAGGAAACACCTATGGATTTACCGAGGCCGAGAGTCTATACAGCAGTCTTAACAGTGACGGATAATGAGGGACTAGAAGGCGAGGCAAGGCAAGAGATTGCAATAAATACTCCTCTTGGCGCTATACAGGGAAGGGTTTTAGATGATTCGACTGATCAACCAATACAGGAGGCCTTGATTACTATAGAGGATACAACTTATACTGATTACACTGACGCACAAGGCCATTATGAAATAACTAATCTTCTGTCTGGGTCGTATGATGTAACTGCATCAAAACAAGGTTATGACTCTGAAACTACCTATGATATAGAGTTAGGTGAAAACGAAACAGAGACTGTAGATTTTCGACTCTTACCCATTCAACCTTCATTTAATCTCACTATCAGAGCCAGAGGCGCTATGGCTGGCAATGAATTTGCAAAAATGGTAATACATCATTATGAAGATGATGGCGGAGAAGTGGAAAATTCTTTTGGACCTATTGAACTCAGTAGTACGTATGAAAATTATGATTTTTATATTGAGGACCTATCACAAGATGACACCATAGAGGTAGAATTTATAAATGATATGTGGATACCAATGCTCGGAGAGGATCGCAATCTCTATGTCGACTACATTGTTATTGATGGAATGGAGATCGAAGCCGAGGATCCGCAAAAGGTTCGTTATAAGGTAGGTTTTAAAGCTGTCTCTGGAGGGAATTATTTGCCAGTCATTGGCTATGATGGTGGAATGATTATGTTTTGGAATGGTAAATTGCAGTTCAATAATGAAGGCAGCTCTCCATCTCCTGAATACGGCCATATCTATGGTTGGGTCGCGCTTTCTGAGGAACGTCCTTTTGGATTTGCAATTGTTGAGCTATGGCCAGAAAATTCCCATAAGCCATTGGCAAGAAGGATTGTTTTTCGCAGGAAGAGAATATATGGTTTCATCGGTGTTAGTGCAGGGACGTATACCATCAAGGTCAGGCATAGGTACCATTATGCACAAGAACAAACAGTTTATCTATCTCCTTATGAAACAGTCAGAATCGACTTTCCTTAATACGTTCTCACCTTGCTAATTTCCTGATATTGTGATAATATTTATAATGTGAATATAGGCCGTCTATATATAGCTTTAATCTTTATATTATCTATCACCCTGAGTACTTAAAATGCCGATCAAAAAAACAATACTCTTAGGCGAAAGGTTGATCCAGAAGGGCCTGATTTCATACAAAGATTTGGATCTTGGCCTGAAGGAACACCAGAGGACAGGCCAGTTTTTAGGGACTACGCTGGTAAAACTTGGCTTTATCGAAGAAGATAAGTTGTATCCGGTTTTATCCGAGCAATTAAAGATACCTTATTTGAAAATAAAGGATCTTGCGATACCGCATGAAGTATTTGAGAAGGTTCCTGCCAAATATGCCTGCCATTACAAACTGATCCCGGTAAAATTTGAAAAAGATACTATCACTATTGCAGTTGCAGATCCTCTGGATGTAAGGACGCTGGACGACCTGAAACTGCTTTTAGGATGCGACGTAGCCGGGGTTTTAGCTACGGAATCAGATATAAACGAAGGCATTAAAAAATATTATGGCATAGGCGCAGAGACCATAGAGGAGATAGTGGATACGGGCGATAGGACTGAAGAGATCGCATTGGAAACGCGGAAGACAGAAAACATAGAAGATCTCGTAGAAGATGCCTCTATAATAAAATTTGTAAATCAAATCCTGGTTCAGGGAGTTAAGGATGGGGCTACGGATATTCATATCGAGCCTTACGAGGATGAATTAAAGGTAAGGTATAGGATAGATGGCGTATTGTATGATGTCTCTGTCCCTGCGAACATAAGATATTTTCAGGCTGCCATAGTTTCAAGGCTAAAGATCATGGCGCATCTGGATATTGCCGAACGCAGGCTTCCGCAGGATGGAAGGATCAGGATCAGGGTAGGGAATGATGAGCTGGATTTAAGGATCTCTATTCTTCCGACGCAGTTTGGTGAGAGCGTTGATATCAGGATCTTGAGCAGCGCCATGCTGTATAGCCTGAAAAATCTCGGGCTATTGTCTTCTGATTTAGATATTCTTGAAAAACTCATAAAGAAGCCTCACGGTATTATTTTCGTAACAGGGCCTACTGGCAGCGGTAAGACCACCACGCTTTACTCTTGCTTATCAAAGATAAACAAGAAGGATAAAAAGATTATAACAATAGAGGATCCTATCGAGTACCAGTTAAAAGGCGTAACGCAGATCCAGATCCACCCTCGCATAGGTTTGAGTTTTGCCGCAGGGCTGCGCTCTATGCTTCGTCATGATCCTGATATCATGATGGTGGGGGAGGTAAGAGACTTTGAGACCGCAGAGATCACTATTCGTGTTGCCCTGACAGGCCACCTTGTGTTCAGCACGCTGCATACAAATGATGCCGCAGGCGGCATTACGCGTCTTTTAGACATGGGCGTGGAGCCGTATCTTGCGGCCAGCTCTGTAGAGTGTTTTATTGCCCAGCGGCTTGTGAGGCTTATCTGTCCGCAGTGTAAGGTCAAAAAGAAACTGGATAAAAAACTTCTGGAAGGATTCAAGATAAAAGATGATGCGCGTAATGTAACTATTTATGAATCAAAGGGTTGCGAGGCGTGCAAGTTTAGTGGTTATAAAGGCCGTACAGGGCTTTATGAATTTTTGGTCATGAACGAAGATATATGCGAGCTAGCGCTCCAGAGGGCCTCGTCTGACCAGATAAAAAAGAAGGCCTTGGAGCTGGGCATGCATACCCTTCGCATGGATGGGTGGGAGAAGATAAAAAGAGGCCTTACGACCATAGATGAGGTTATGAGGGTTACTGAAGAAGATTGATATTTATACTATGGCACACTTTCTGTACAAAGCAAAAAAAGGGCCGAAAGAAATCGTAGAAGGGAGTGTCGAAGCGGATTCTGAGAATGCCGCCATAAAAAGATTGACGCAGGATGGCCTTTATCTTGTATGGATCGAAGAAAAAAAGGATTTCTCTAAGGAAAAAACCAAAGGGGTTTTGCTTTTTTCAAAGCGCATCAAGCCAAAAGACCTGGCAAATTTTACAAGGCAGCTTTCAGATCTTTTGGATTCAGGGCTGACTCTCTTTGACTCGCTGAATGTAATCGAGAAACAGATAGGCCACCCCCAGCTGAAAGAAGTCATAAGAAGTATAAGAGACAGCATCAAAGATGGAAACACGTTTTCAGAATCTTTGACGATATATCCGCATATATTTTCAAGTTTATATATAAGCCTTGTAAAGGCAGGCGAGGCAGGGAGTATGCTAAGCGAGGTCATGGTCAATATAGCGGATTTTTTAGAAAAGCAGGAGGATGTCAAATCAAAGGTCATTGCCGCGCTTCTCTATCCGATGCTGATGGTATTCGTCGGCATCGGGACAATATTTATCTTGATGGCATTTGTTATACCCAAATTGGCCAATATGTTTATTGAGATGGGGGAGGTATTGCCGCTTCCCACGAGAATCCTTATAGGGATCAGCGATTTTGCGAGTAGTTATTGGATTTTACTGGTTATCCTTGCCGGCGGAGTAGTATTTTTTATAAAAAAAGGAAGTTCAAATAAGGGCACGAAGAAAACCATAGACAGGTTTAAATTAAAGCTGCCTGTTGTCGGCGGGCTTATAAAGAATAGTGACCTGGCGAGGTTTTCGAGAACACTTTCAACCCTTTTGAAGAACGGCGTCCCGATCCTTTATTCCCTGAAGATAACGTCTGACATAATAGATAATGAAATAGTAAAAGAAGAGGTGCTGCGTGTTTATACTGATGTCAAGGCAGGTTCTTCATTAAAGGCCGCGATAAAAAAGAATACCTCTTTTCCGCAGTTTGTGGTGAACATGACAGCAATAGGAGAGGAAGGAGGGTTCCTGGACAAGATGCTCTTAAAGGTCGCAAAGGCCTACGAGGTCGAGATCGACAGGGCTGTCAAGGCAGTCTCAGCCCTTCTGGAACCGGTCCTGATTTTAGCAATGGGGCTGATCGTCGGTTTTATAGTGATTGCCATGCTGTTGCCAGTGTTCGAGATATCCATAACCGCACAATGAGCTGTAAGTTTTTTAAATTTTCTTAAAGCTTGAACATGGAGGCTTACATGTATAACAAAAAAGGTTTTACGCTGATTGAACTCATGCTCGTAGTGATTATTATCGGTGTCCTGGTTTCAATGGTGGTGCCCAGGCTTGTGGGCCGCTCAGAAGAGGCAAGGGTGTCTGCGGCCAAGGCAGATATACATGCGAATATCTCTGTTGCGCTTGATCTGTTTGAGCTGGATAACGGGAAATTTCCATCTGCATTATCTGAGTTGAGGACGAAGACTGGAAAAGGCCCGTATCTTAAAAGAGCGCCGCGGGATCCATGGGGGAATCCATATGTCTATGTTTCTCCAGGCGAACAGAATCCCGATTATGACCTTTATTCTTATGGCCCTGATGAGGCAGAAGGCGGCGGAGACGATGTTACGAACTGGGAAGATGAAAAATAAGGGTTTTTTACTGCTGGAGGTAATGGTCAGCGTTACTATCTTGTCCATAGGCCTGGTATTGATATTGAGTTCTTTTATCAGGTCAATCAAGGCAATAGAGCTTTCAGAGGATTATTTCAGGGCAGGGTTACTCTTTGAAGAGAAGATTTACGAAGTTCACAATACTGACGGAGAGATTTTCTCAGATGAAGGCGTATTTGAGGATTTTGGCAGTAGATTTTCGTGGAATCTGGCTGTAGAAAGCGTGGATGAGGATGAGCTTAAGAATCTTTACGATATTAGTTTAGAGATTTCATGGGATCATGGAAGCAAGAAATGCTCTATGCTCGTGCCAACCTATATATATCAAACGTCATGAGACGCAATGGTTTTACTTTTCTCGAGACTATAATCAGTATTACCATATTTACAGTAGTGATAGTCGCGGTTTATAGCGCTTTTAATATGGGGATAAAGACATGGCGCAGGAGCAAGGAGCAAGAATCTCTCCAGAAAACCAGGCTGGCATTTTTAAAGATGGAAAAGGATATAAAAAATACGTTCTTTTTTTCCGGGTTTAAATTCACAGGCGGTCCTGAAAAAATAGAGTTTCCGTTGACTGTCTCAGGCGGGCCTGACAATAAAGGCCAGGTCTATAAAATTACCTATGATGTGAACACAGATGAAGAGTCAGGGTTTAGCGGTCTTACAAGAATACAAAAGATCCATTCCGAGGACAATGAAGAAGTTCCTAAGGAGAGAGAGTTATTGTCTTCAATGAAATCAATAGGATTTGAGTATGCATATGAGTCAGAGGACAGTTTTACCTGGCAAAATAACTGGACATCAGAAAAACTTCCTTCAGGCGTGAGGATTTCCGTAGAAGCAGAAGACACTGAAGAGATCTACAGCAAGGTAATCTTTCTCCAACAGGGCAAACTCGGATCAGAATGATGATGTAGGGGCTTGATTTATCAAGTCCGCTTTGTATGCGATGATGAAAGAAAAAGGCAGTATTTTAATATTTACCTTATGGGTTTTGATAATCCTGACGATACTCAGTGTGATACTTTCTCACCGTGTCTCGACTGATGTAAAGCTGGCCAAGTACGAGTCTGACAGCATAAAGGCCACATATCTTGCCCGGGCAGGGGTGATGAAGATGATAGCAGAGCTTGCCAGTGACAATAATGATTATGATAGCCTGAATGAGGAATGGAGCGAACCTGATAAATCATTTGAATTTGGCAAAGGAAAGGTATTTTATGGCGCTTATGATGAAAGCAGCAGGTTGAACCTGAATGCTGATGTAGAAGGAGAAAAAGGAGAGGAATATAAAAACCGCCTTGATCTCTTAGGAGTAAATCTTCCTGCTGAAGCAGTGTTGGAGTATAGAAAAGGAAAAGAGTTTGAATTTATGGAGGAATTATTTTTAATAGATGAGGTAACATCCGATATTTACTTGGCACTAAAAGATTTTGTGACGATTCATAGAGGGACCGAATCCAAGGTAAACATAAATACTGCGAGCGAAAAAGTATTAAAGGCGATTTTAGGAGAGGATAGTTTGGTTCAGGTTGTATTGGGCATTAGGGATGGGGTTGGCCTTGATGATATAGAAGGAACCGAAGACGATGGCGCATTTACAAGTATTGGATCTATTAGCAGTTATGATGGAGACGAAACTAAGATAGACTCTTCTTTGTTTACTGTAGACTCGGGTTTTTTCCGCATCTGGGCCAAGGCATCTTTTTCCGAGGATGAAGAAATAGTCAAAAGCATAGAAGCAGTAGTGAGTAAGCAAGGCGAGATTTTGCATTGGAAGGAATATTGAGATAGAAAATGAATAATATTATAGTCATCCCAAGACATTCAGTCATAGTGAGGTTTATAGATATCCCGTCCATGGATGAGGCTGAGATCAAGAGGATGGTGGAATTTCAGGCTATAAAGGAGATCCCGTATCCAAAAGAGGAGATGATTTTTGGCTGCAGGAATCTTGGCTCCTATAGAGATGGTTTTTCATCGCTCATGCTTGTTGTTGCCAGGAGAGAGATGATCGAAAGAATGATGCGTGAGAATGATCTTAAAGGGCTTAAGGTAGAAGGCATAAGATTACATAGCGAGCTATTGTATCTATTTTTATTAAAGAAACAGGTATTGAAACAGGACAAGGCGAATCTTATTATACATATCGGCAGGGATGAATCAGAGATCATGATAGCAGATAAGACGAGGCCGGTTTTTTCCAGAGGTTTTAAAAATAGCGACAGATTTTTTGAGGAGATAGACAGGTCAATTCATGTTTACAAAAGAGATAAACTCAACCCCGAGATAGAGAATATCGTCATAGCCCATCCTTCCGACGTAGATATTAAAACTATAAGACCGCATACAAAAGAACACTTCAGTATCCCCGTGGATTTTCATGAATACGCCGACGATTTAACCGATGCCGGCCTTTCTGCGGAGATCGACCTGTTGCCCCGGGAATTTACTGATAAGAATACAAAGCAGCAGAAAAGACAGGGGCTTATCATAACATATTCTCTCATAGGATTTATTATAATCTTATTCTTTGCCTCAGTTTTCTTTAAGATTCATGAGAAAAATAAACTTTTAGGCATGCTTTCTGCAAGGGTAGAGGAGATACAATCCAGGACAGGGGACCTGGATGAGTTACTTAAGAAGATAACGATTGCCAAAAAACATAGAGATGAAGGCAGCTTTATTATTGACATCCTGAAAGAGTCTCGTAATCTGATACCGGCTGATATCTCTCTAACAGGCATGAGTTACGATGGTAAAAAAGCCATTACCTACAAAGGTATTTCAAAAGACACATCCAATGTTTTCAGCTTTGTGAAAAAGCTCGAAAAATCAGAACTTTTCAATAGCGTTGAGATTAAACACACTACTAAAAAGAGGGTAAAGGGTAAGGAGATCACTGATTTTAATATCCAGTGCAGGTTAGGGAGATTATGATTAAATTAAGCTTTTCAAAACGTGAAAAATATATCCTCATTGCGACATTTGCTATTATTATCTCAGCATTGGCGTACAATTTTATATTGGAACATACGTTTAAAAAATGGAGCAGCCTGAATAATGAAATCGTAATAAAGAAAACCGCAATAAGAAATGGCCTGAGATTATTAGAGACCAGGAATACTATTATCAGTGAATACAGTGATTATGCGGTGGACCCTGCAGGCGTATCCAAGATATTGCGATATATAGAAAAAAAGGCATTGTCTTCTGAAATAAAAACAGCTAATATAAGGCCGAGGCCAGTGGTTCAGGAGGAGCTTTATAAGAAATATGTTATTGAACTGCAGATAGAGGGCGAGTTTTCAGATATTAATAAATTTGTGTCCATGCTCTTCAAGCCGCCTATATTTATTAGCCTGGAAAAGTTTGACCTCAGGGCAAGTGAGACCAAATCTACTCGTCTAAAAGGCACGCTTATCTTATACACATTGGCAATATGAGATTATTTTTTAAATGGAGGATAAATGCGTAAATTAAGTTTTAAGTTAATCTTGTCTGTATTGTTTCTATTGAGCCTGGCGGGTTTCTCAGAGGCTGCCATGCTTTCGGTTTTTCCTTCGGATCAGAATATAGAGCCTGGGGAGGAAACCACAGTGGAGATTAAGGCAGGAGATGCTTTAGGCCTTAGGGGATTCGAATTAAATCTGATTTATGATCCAGATATTTTAGAACTTAAGACAGCATCTTTATCAATAGGGATAAGCGTTCCGCCTGTTGCGCCGATGGGTCCATCATATGCTTCAGCCAATGGAAAGCGAAGCGTAAAGATTGGGGCATATAGTTTCACGGCTGATATCTTTTCCGATAAGAAAATCCATTCTTTGGTGACCATTAAGTTTATAGGAAGGCGTGGAGGGAGAAGTGATCTAATCCTTTCCGATGCAGCATTTATGGATTCCGGAGCAAACGAAATACCTGTAACGTATGAAAATGGTTCTATTGCTGTTACAGGGGCAGGAGAGAATCACGCGCCTACAGCTGAGATCTCAGCAAGTCCTCATGAAGGTGAAACACCGCTTACAGTAAACTTTGATGGGTCTGGGAGTGAAGATCCAGATGGAGACACTATTAGTTATAGCTGGCATTTTGGAGATGGCGAAAGTTCGAACCAAATGAGCCCAGAGTATACGTATGAGGACACAGGAGAATATAAGGTAACACTTACAGTCTCAGATGGCGAGCTTACAGATTATGCAAGTAAAACAATAGTAGTAACTGAGCCAGATGAGGTTACTTCACCTCCGCCCGATGAAGATACACCACCCGATGAAGATACACCACCTGATGAGGATGCGCCGCCTGATAAAGATACACCGCCCGAGCCTGAAGAGGATGACTTAGATGATGAAGGCGCTAATCTGGTCCCTCCTGTCATAGTTGGCGGTGGTTTCTTAGAGGAGACCGAAGAAGCTTTAGGGGATGTTCCATATGAAGATACTCCATCCGAGGATATCCCTACAGTGACCGATGTCTCAGTCGATAGTCTGCCTCTCTCTGAACCTGTAGATATAGATCAGCTGTTTGATTTAGAGGAGATAGAGGATGAGTCAGTTGAAGAGGATGAGATCCTATCCCCTACTGCTGACTTAAAAGGAGAACATAGCGACACGGTGGTTAATATTACTGCGACAGATGCTTTAGACCGTTCCTCACGTTGGCATGAAGAGAACGACTCTATTTACACCAATTGGGGTAGACAATGGGTAGAGTATAAGGTCGATCTCACTAAAGGAAAATTCTACCGAGCAACGCTGACAGCAAAAAATAGGGGCAAGGCCCCGGCCAGTTACCATTTTCGCATTGCTGTATATGTAGATGAAAAACCAAGGGGCAGTTTTTATGTTCCTGCCCAGGCAGATCAATACAATACAGGGGATTTTAGCCTTGGTTTTGTTTCAGGAACACACACAGTCCGTTTCCTCTGGGAGAACGATTATTACATCCCAGGCATATTTGATGCTAACATAGAGATAAAGTCGGTAGGATTCAGGAGTAAGTAATGAGGTTGCTGAAAAACTCCTCAAAATGTATCAGCAACCTCAGAGAGCACTGCCTATTTTTGGACTTTTTCAGCGCTCTCGCAGATTTTTCTTGACCCGCCAAAAGCGGCAAAGTCTCGCTGAAGGCGGACGAGGTCTGCGAAAAATCTCTTTGAGTCATCGAGCCGAAGGCGAGATTTTTCTTGACTTATGGAATTTTTCTATGTTATAATAAATAATATAAATACTTTATAAATATTTTTAACATAGGAGGAAAGTATGCTTAGAAAGCTCTTTATAGTAGTGATATTTATTGTAGGATTAGCGTTTA
>JAHIPS010000045.1 GCA_018902915.1 Candidatus Omnitrophota bacterium
ACGGGAAACTTAAAAAAATATTGACAACAGGTATTTTTGGTGTATACTATAGTGAACATATGAGCATATGGTCATATGTTCACTATAAGGGAATAGGGCATGATGAAGATTAAGAGGGCACGACAGATATTGAAGGCCTTTTCTGACGACACAAGGCTCAGGATAGTCAATCTATTAAACAGACGGAGCCTGACCGTGACAGAAATATGCCAGACTCTTAAAAAAAACCAGTCAATAGTATCCAAGCACCTGGCTAAACTTAGATTGACAGGCATAGTCAGGGACATTAGAAAAGGCGCCAACGTGCATTATTATCTTATTCGCGGAAAAGACAAGGCCCATGACAAACTGGTCCGTTCTATCGCAGGATCTCTTTTAGTCCTGAAGACATTCAAGCAGGATCTGGAGATGATGAGGAAAGTAAAGAAGAAAGGATAACGAAGGAAGGGGGAGAAGGATGAAGATCTTTTTAGCGGTAACGTTGACGATAACAGCTTTTATGCTCGCATCGAGTTTTTGCATGGCTCAGGAAGAAGACACAGAGTATTCATGGGGTATTATTGTAGAAGTCTCGCCCATGGAGGTCGTTGTCTCAGAATATGACTATGAACTAGAAAAAGAGATAGACGTGGCCTATAAAATAGATTCCGATACAGAGCTTATAGATATAGAATCCATCAGCGATCTAGTTGAGGGCGATGCTGTTGAAATTGATTACGTGGTTAAAGATAAGGACAGGACTGCAAAGGTCATTGCCTTAGACAAAACTTTAGCAGAAGTAGATTATGGCCAGGAAGGGCTCGAAGAGGAATTCGAGTATTTACCAGAAGAAGATATAGAATATTAATATAAAAGATCGAGATGAAAGACCTGAAGACCCTGCCTATAACAGGCAAATTTTTTAATTTACAAGAGCACGGTTACGCTCTCGACAGGCCTCTTAATAACCAGAACAGGTGGAATACCAAGATAGTCTTGAGCGCCTTTGACAGCGATTCAAGAAAGATCGTTTCTACTGCTTACGCCAAGAGGCGCGATTATTTAAGATTCATCGAGACATCGACCTTTCTAAAGTGTAAAAACAAACTCTCCCCCGAGATATTAAAATTATATCCTGAGCACAAAACAGTGATCTGCGAACATGTGGGAGAATTCCTGCAGGATTATCTCCTGGCGCATCCCGAAGCCGTTATATCTTCCCTGATAGCAGTGTTTGATTACCTTAAGGATACAAACTCTATAAATCAAGCCAAAAGGCGCTTTATCACGCCGTCTATTATCAGGCTTTCTCTGGAGCTATCAGAGGGGATAGGGCCTGATTTTGAATTTTTGCCTAAATTTAAAAATGTCCTTTCGCGACTTAAGAAATCAAGTGTCAGATTTACGTATGGCTATGGCATTGAAGACCCGCATATCTGGAATTTCAGGATTTTAAACGGCTCCAGGACAAGGCCTCTTGCATTTACTACTGATTTCGATTATTTTTCCAGCGCTGTAAATCACTATTGGGAGCTGGGTTATTTATACGCTACGTTCAGGTGGTTCAGGAAGATCTCCCTGAACCTTTCACTCGAGGCAGAAAACACGCTCTTGTCATTAACAGAGGGCGTGGATGTTGGATCAGAGTTTATGTTCTGGCTGGGCGCGCTCTCCAGTTATTGCGGCTACAAGGACAGCCTGCATAGTTTTGTAAAAGGCGAAGGCCTTCATGAAATGGAAAAGGAATATAAAATAATCAATGCCCTGGATGAGAAAGTCGCGTCCCTGGCAAAGGATCTTCTAATCTGAAAGGAGACGGTCTTGAAATGGAGACAGAAACTGAACAAGTCTCGCTCGAAAATGATCAGCCTCCCGGGTGTAGACGGGAGTGGAATGACTGGAGGTGGCAGCTAAGGAATTCAATAAAGGATATCGAGGGCTTGAAAAAGGCGTTTTCATTAAATGCCGCGGAATGGGACTGCCTGCCCGCGGTCATATCGAACTACCCGTTCAGTATCACACCCTATTACCTCTCCCTTATAGACAAGCAAAATCCCAAAGACCCTGTAATGCTTCAGTGTGTACCGTCAAAACATGAGGAAGGGGTGTATCTTGAGCTTCAGGATGACCCGCTCGGCGAAGAAAAAGACACTGTGGTCAAAGGCCTTGTGCACCGTTATCCTGACAGGGCGCTTGTAAGCCTGACCGACATATGTCCTGTGTATTGCAGGCACTGCACTAGAAAAAGGGAATGGCACAAGGGCTTTTGGACAAGGACTGCCGGGGAGCTGGAGGTCATCTATGATTACATCCGCGGCCACAAAGAAATAAGAGACGTGATCCTTTCAGGCGGGGACCCGTTTATTTTATCAACTGAAAAATTAGAGGCCATCCTTAAAAGATTAAGGGATATGAGCCATGTGGAGATCATAAGGATAGGGACAAGGTGCCCGGTAGTCCTGCCGCAGAGGATAAATGACGAGCTCGCGAACATGTTAAAGAAATACCGGCCTATCTGGATAAATACGCATTTTAACCACCCCAATGAGATAACCAGTGAATCAGCCAGGGCCTGCGACAGGATATTATGCGCAGGCATCCCTGTAAACAACCAGACCGTGCTCCTTAAAGGTATAAATGATGATGCCATGACCATGACGAGGTTGTGCCAGGGGCTTTTGAGGATCAGCGTGCGGCCGTATTACCTTTTCCAGTGCGACCCTG
>JAHIPS010000046.1 GCA_018902915.1 Candidatus Omnitrophota bacterium
AATAGATGGAGAAAAATCATGGCTCTGGAAGTTCTCCAATAAAAAGATATGTATCTCTCATATAGATAAGTCCCGTGGCCAGAAAGTCGTAGAAGATGTCTTAGGCAAAAAATATGAAGGAGCGGAGAATCACAGTGTATTGACGAGTATATTGCAGACTGCGAAACTGAACAACTTAGACCCCCTATCTGTATTACAGGATATACTCTTACCTGCCGATAAAAATCCTTTCGCCAGAGCCTTAGCGCCCCCTGATAAAGAAATCCCTCTTTTTATCAAATCTCGGAATAAGAGAATGAGGATGGTTACTTCTACTGGATAGGATTGTCTCTGAGGATTAGAGATTGCCTGCCTAGCGGCAAGGCCGCTGGCTTCGCCCCGATAAATCGGGGGCTCGCAATGACAGGCTTTTGGAAGAGCTGGACTGTTACATTCTTTTTCTTTTTGGAGCTTTCTTTGGGTAGGTTTTTTTCTTCCTCAACTGGCATTTGGCAATTGCCTTTTATAATAGCTCCTTCATTAATAACTAATGTAGGCGTTTTAATATTTTCCCTTTATCCTTACTTTAACCTTTGCTCTTTTTGAGCCTTCCAGCTCAAAAAGACCTTTGGTCTCCTCGTTCAATATCTTTACTTCTACTTCTCCTCTCCTCACGCCTAACTTCTTAAGTGCAATTGCAATGGCTTCTTTAGTAGTCTTGGCTTCGACTTCTATCTCTTCTTTATCTGTCATAAATCTATATTCAAGTAGAAAGATTTGTCTTGCTTTCTATATACTTGACCACATCATCTATAGTCTGCATCTTTTCAGCATCCTCATCAGGAATTTCTATGCCGAATTTCTCTTCTAAAGCCATAACTAATTCTACTGTATCAAGTGAATCTGCGCCTAAGTCATCGACAAACGATGACCCTGGCTTAACATCTTCGGGTTTCGCCCCTAATTGCTCACTAACAACATCTTTTATCTCTTCAAATAAACCCATCGTTACACCTCCACAGCAACCTCTTCCATTATAGGTTCATTTATTTTTGATTTTATATACTGGCTAAGCTCCAATTTATCCTTTTCCTCTAACAAATCAAAAGAGACACCATAATAATTGACCTGTCCAACCTTTCTTTTCCATATGATCCGAGCCTGAGCCTTTATCATAGGAACCCTGTCCCCGAAAAAAAATAACCTTAAATTAACTGGCTCTTTCTCGTCAAACTCCCTCTCTGCCTCAAAACATAACCCCTTTGAGCTAACATCCTTGGCAAAAGATCTTAAATGTGGCTTGTTAGGAGATTCGATTCTTAAAACTATAGTCTTCTTAAAATCTTTGGTTAGAGACAAACGAGGAAATGTCCTTTTTTCTTGTGATTTTCCAGATATCCAAAGCCTTTTTTCGCCCTCTAAAGACAACAACTTCTTTGCTAATTCTTTTTTAATAAGCGTGTTTTCTAAAGATTCGTAAGAAGTCTTAAGTTTCTTATATTCCCCTTCCTTCTCTAAGACTGCCTTTTCCACTGTCTCGCGGGCAAATTTCTCTTGCCCCAGCTTGTTATTTGACTCTTGTAGTACTAACTTAAGTTTTTTAGATTCTTCTTCCTTTTCTAATACTGCTTTTTCTGCTGTCTCGTGAATACCCTTCTCTTCTTTTAAACGATTGTCTTTCTTTTGTAATTCTAATTTGAGTTTCTTAAGCACCTCGTCCTTTTCTAATGCTGATTTTCTTATTGTCTCGCGACCAGCCTCTTCTTCCTTTAATCGATTACCCTTTTTCTGTAGTTCTAATCTAAGTCTTTTTTGCTCCTCTTCCTTCTGTGATATTACCTTTTCTGCTGTTTCGCGGATAGCCTTTTCCTTTTTTAATTGGTTATTTCTTTCCTGTAATACTGACTGAAGTTGTTTATGTTCTTTTTCTTTTTCTAACGATGTCTTTTCGACTGCCTTGCGAATAGCTTCTTCCTGTTTTAACCGATTATCTTTTTCTTGTAATTCTATCTTGAGTTTTTTAAGTTTCTCATCTATTTCTATTTTTGGCCTTCGTCTATACCAAGCTAAAGAACCTAAACCAGAAACCAAGGTTAATCCCGCTAGCCACAATGCCCAACCCCATATACCCTTTTTCTCCTTCGTAGGCAGGGCCTCAGGTATATCTACTGGAAGGGCCACTGTCTTTGGTAAAACAACCTCCGCTTCAGCTTTATCCATAACTTCTGGAATTTCTTCAATCACCCCTTCTGTTGAAATTTCTAAAGGCTCTGGGGGAGTTTCTACCGTTGGCTGGCTCTCTGCTACCAGCATAAGGGCTGAGTCCATTGCATCTAATCTTTCAATTATTGCTTCTTTTGCTGTATCCTCTATAACGATCTCTTCATCACCAATCGTAAACATAGAAACCCCAACCGATCCTGTCTCAATATCTAGTAGAATAGCATTCTCATCCTGCCAGATTTCATATGGGACCTTCTGAGTAAGCTCAAATGTTAATGACTTAAGTGACCTATCTTTCCCCCTTCCGAAATAACTACTTGTCATCCTTTTTATTACGCCCTGGTCCACAATGACCTCGTCATCCATCTTGCTTAAAATATTTCTTGATTGAAATTCTACTACTAATCTTGATGGATCATCTAACCAATGAGAACTAAAATCAGCTGGTCCTGAGGTTGAAATCATAATCCTTATCCCATCAGAAGTTTCTTGAGCCTTTATTTGCGAATCTTCTGCCAGTTCCTGCGCCTTAGCCTGATTAATAAAAATAAAACTGACTAGAAAAATTATCATAACCAGGCTAAAGAGAATCTTCCTTTTAAAATTTACTCGCATAATATCCCTCCTCGAGGCATTATAACCTTCTTGCCTCATCATTTTCTTTAAATTCCACATCCTGCCAATCAGGCAAAATAGCTGCTGCACAAGTTTTCTCATTAACCCTCTCTACTTCCGCCTTGCCAATGAATTCATCATCGCGGTAAATCGATAAAAGATCTCCAAACCCTAGATTACTAGCTCTACCTAGATCTACTACAATAAAATTATGCTCTTTATTTACCATTAAGACTTCCCCAATCAATGATGATGTAGATTTAACGACAATCTTCTCGAGCTCAATAGTCTCTGTAGCCTTTGTAAACTTCTTCAACTCTGCCTTTAAGGTCCTCTTTTCCCTCACTGCTATGAGCAACTGAGCCTCTGCTTCACGTCTTGCAGTTACTTCTTTCTCTAGCTTATCTAATGTAAAACTTATTTGATTTTCCTTATCTTCTACTTCCTTTTCTAAGGCTGTAGTTCTTTTTCTCTCAGTATCGAATTTCTGTTCCACTATCTCTTTAGCCCTAAATGTCTTTGTAAGGTTAAACTCGACTACTTTTTTAGCCTCGATAGTTTTGACTAGTTGTTTCTGCGTAAATATCTTCTCTTTTCTTTCTTCTTCTTTAAGCAGATAGAAAGTAGTGCTAGTAATCAATAGAAGCACAACAATAGATGCCCAAAAGAACTTTGGTCTAATTAATGATTTAAAATTTATTTTTTTCATTTACCACCTCCGTCAAGTTATAGGAGATACTAAGTATCTACCTAGTTCCTCAAACTGTCTTTTATTCCTTTTATAAAAAGGGAGAAGGCTTTGGTATCTCATCACCTTACGGGTATCCCTTATCTCTCTAATCTGAATGTCTTTAGGGAGCCATTTTTTGATATTGTGATAGGCGCCAATAAAGATAATACCTTTCTCCCTATGATTTAAGGTCTGGACTATCCTTTTGGAAATAAATCTATCCCTTTCATTCAAGAGTCTATTTTTGACTAATTTATATCTTATAAATGCAGTTATTTTCTGGATAATGGAGGAGGCCTGTGTTATGGCGAGCAGTCTATCGCGTTCTTCCTTTACCAGCTTAAAATCTTCTGTCTTAACTAAGATCGCCCCTCGCTTTATAAGCTTTGAGAGCAACTCAAAATTTTTACTTCCTAATCTTACACCTTCCTCAACTATTTTTTCACCTATTTCTCCCTCTGCTACCATCCCATCCTGGTATATCTTCATCCCTGATACAGCTATAGAATCAGAATAAGCCGCTATAGCATCCCAAAACCCTTCAACTGTTTTTCTATGCCTTCCCCAAAGTTCATCCCCTAAATTAGCAATGCCGCGTTTAGTCACATCTTTCGCCAAAGACCCAAGGTCAGCGCTTGTATGGATAATGGGAATATAAATTAATGTTCTCATACCCGGATTCCTTATTTAACCTTGGCTTCTAATCTCTCTATCCTCTTCCTAAGTGTCTTGTTCTCTTTCTCTATCACTGTATCCTTTGCCTTTGAGGATAGATAAGAGTCTTGTTGCCACCAGTTTATGCCCATCTCCATGGCCTTATCAACGGAAGCAACCAAGAGCCTTATCTTAATATTAAGGAGGTCTATATCTGCAATCTGGATCTTTATATCCCCGGCAATTACAATTCCTTTATCTAAGACCCTCTCCAAAATATCAGCAAGATTAGTAGCGTCAATTGCATGAACCATCTTTGTATTAGCCATTGTTCATCTCCCCTCCGTTAAGTCAATTTTTTCGACTTTATAATAAGATTCGCTGTTCTCTTGCGCAAATTTGCAATAAAATGACAACTTCCACAATCTGTGCTTCCTTCTTTATAGTCATGACAATAAAGAAGTACATCCACTTCTTTCTGGAGTTCCTCGGCGAATTTAGCCTTCTCTTTCACTCCTTTTGCTCCATTGATCTTCTCTGTAATACTTTTTATTCCTGGTTCCTGTTTCTGGAATGTTGGACAATTTATGCTTGCTTTCTCCCTCTCCATATATTTTTTCCTTTCACATCAAATTCCCTAACGGTCCTAAATTTATATTCAACTCCTCATCCTTAAGCCCGAATATCTCTTTTAACTCTTTCACCTTATCCTCTAATTTCATCAGAGTCTGGCCAACTCTTTCTATCTCTTCATCTGACAAAGAACCACCTTCGACTCTTCTCATTGCCTGCTTTTCCAATAGTTTTCTTATTAGTTCCAGAAGCGTAAGGACTAACTTTGCCAGACCTTTTTCAACGTTTTTAGGGTCAATGTTAATCCTTTCAGGATTAGCGTCTTTAACTTCCCCTGGCTCTTTAATAGTTACAACTATAGATGGTTTATCCATTTTAAGTTGGTTCCTCCACAGCGCCTGAGAGGGGTGCGCCCCTTAAACGCTCCATGGTCTCTACTGAACTAAGCAAGACTTTTAAACCTATATATATAAGATCCACATCAGCCACAGAAATAACTATATCTCCAGATACAACAACACCTTTATCTAAGGCCCTGTCTAATACCTCAAGGAGAGTCACATCTTTAGATTTTGTTATAACATCACTCACTTTTCTTGTCCTCTTATAGCACAAAAATTATACGGTGGCCAGGGGCCGGTCCAGGCAAATTCTAATCCTTTATGAGCGTACTTAGTTTTAAAATAAGTCAAAATACTATCGAATTCTTTTATTCGTTTTTTACTTACCAAAAATGCTGCGTTTAAAACCATCTTCTCTTTCTTTTGAGTTACTTCCTGAGATAATAATTTATTGATCTTGGCGTCGAGACTTGGGCCTTTCAGTCTATCAAAGCTATCACGTGTGTATTCAGAAATCCTTTCATTCAAAATGTTATTTATAAGAATGTCTTTTTTTTTCTTTAAAAAATACGCCTTGCCCTTATTAGAAACAGCTATATTCTTTTCTATTTCCTTAATCTTTCCATCTTCATTCTGAAGGCTATCTTTGAATTTCTCAAGATCACAATATATCTTAAGGCCCCATTCTTCCTTACCTTCCAGTTCTGATATTATGCTTTTGAATTCCAGGCCGTGTTCCCTAAGCAGTCCTTCGACATTCTCCTCTGTCTGAAAAACTGTACCAAACTTAAACGGAATTACTGTAGCATCTTTCATGATCTCTTCTATTACTTTTTCATGCTGCAAAATCTTTTTTTCTACCCAGGTCATATCAGCCAATTTCTTTTTCAGATTATCCTCACTAAATTCATCCGGTGAAACCTTGCTAACAACAGCATAAATACCTTGAAAATAAACTGGATAGGCCCTGACTCCTATCTCTTCAAGGTTACTCCGGCATGGCTTTGTCTTAGTAATACAATATAAATAGATAAGTTCTTTTTTCGCTGTTTGCATAAGAAATATTCTTCTCGACTTCGCTCGAAGAATATTGTTCGAGCGAGGCCCGAAGGGCCGAGTCGAGAACTATAAGTTATTCGGGTAACCCTGCCTGCCCTTTACGCTCATAAGACTCCACTTCTAAGCTGCTATTCAGTCTGACAATATAAATATTTCTATCCTGCACTTTGGTAGAAAGTCCTATGGATTTTATAAATGAGCTCTCTTCATATACCTCTGCTTCAGCCTCCCAGCCATCGCCGGCCTTTGCCGCCTTAATCACCTTTACATCCTTGACGCTGAGAGTGTTCCTTAAAAATTCCGCAACTGTTTTTTTCGCCTCTTCTATATTAGCCATTTCTACGCCTCCTTTTCTTTTGCTTTTCTAATGGCGTCCAATCGCGCCAAAAGTTCATCCTCCTGTTTGTTATAATCTTCTTCGCTTATCTCATCCATTTCAAAACGCAATTGCGCTTGCATAAGGTTCTCTTTTATGAGCCCTTCGTCAGAAAATTCCTTCTCTGCCACTTCATTAATCTTTTTACCCAGCCAGATTATACCATTCAATGGCGCAAGTAAAATATCATCAATTAAAAACATCTTTAATACCTTCCTGTCTCAATTACCAGATTCACAAAATTAAACGGCGG
>JAHIPS010000047.1 GCA_018902915.1 Candidatus Omnitrophota bacterium
CCCGCGTACATCACACTCTTTACGCCGCACCTGGCCGCGTCCTTCAATGCCTTCTTCAATGCCTTTTGAGCCAGAAACTCCGGTCTATACCCAATGTAGTCCAATGCGCAAAAAATACAGCGGTGATTGCATCCACCGGAAGGCGCTATCTCAAGATAAATAGGCGCGACCTGTCTGCCCTTTTGCCACGCGCTTACCCTGTCCACGTGATACATCAACTTGTGACTGTCTATCCTCAACTCATCCATGTTCCCCTCGCTTTAATAATTTCGCAATATGCTTGTATATAGTCTCTGGCTTAATATAGTGCATACAGCTCTTTCCGTATTTACAAACCGTGTTAAAGCAAGGCATGCATTTTAATTTCTTGGACGGCCTTATTATAACGCCTCTATTGAATAAAAACACCTCTTTTTCCGAGGTAGGCCCGAACATGGCTACGACTTTCTTTCCCAAGGCAAGCGCCAGATGCAGGCCGAGCGAGTCGTTTGTAACAATAAGACGCGAACTGTTGAGCCAGTCAATATAGCCCTCTATATTGTCAAGTGACTGCTGGTGCGTGATCGAGAATCTCCTGCCTGTCAATCTTTCCAATTCCTTCCAGTTTTCTCCGGGCCATGCCTTGTTCGGCCAGCGCTTGCCGACCTTTACATTGAAACCGATATCGAATTTTTCCCTGGTCTTTGGCTTATAGCCCAATACATATTCTTCGCCCTGCCACTTTTTGTCGACCATCGCGTAGAGCATCTCGATCCAGTGCTTTTTCATATTCTTTCGCAATATCGGGTCCTCGGAATTCGCCACTGCGTCATACGAATGCTCATATGCCTCTGCCGTGCCTTTCTCAGCGTCGAATCTAAAACCATATCTTCTCCATGCGTGTATGGAATCTGTCAAGGCGCACACGCCAGGCACCTTCTCAAGATTTATAACCACATCAAAAGGTTCGGCCTGAAGCTGGCTGGCGCTGGTCAGGTCATAGACGAGCAATCTCTGTATAAACGGATTGCCCTTCAAGAGAGGCAGGGCCTCCTTCGTGGTAAGCCACGTTACGTTGTCATGTTTAAAAAGATGCAGTATCACAGTGGTCCTGAACACATCACCCAGGCTGACATTGTCGGTGGAGACCATCTTGTC
The DNA here is from genome assembly GCA_018902915.1 of Candidatus Omnitrophota bacterium. Lineage (GTDB taxonomy): Bacteria > Omnitrophota > Gorgyraeia > Gorgyraeales > Gorgyraeaceae > JAHIPS01. Next base: position 1,138 of record JAHIPS010000047.1, read on the forward strand.
AATGGTCTCGGTAAACCCCAGCTTGACTATAAGAATCTTTTCCTTCATCTATGTCCTCACTTGTAGCAGTAAAGCCGCCAGCTCTTTGGCCTGAAAAAAAGCCGCGGCAGGGCCAATAGAAATGATAGGCAGGCCTCGACCGGCCTGTGCCTTTTAAGAAAACGCGCCAGGCGCAGTTTAAAATCAGGCCAGGGCCCTGGATCCCTGTTTTCGCGCCTCATTATATAATCATCTGCCAATGACAAAAGCTCTATTTTAATTTTTTTAAATCCCACGCCGGATGCCGCCTTTTTCCACTCCGGAATGGTGTAGGAGGTGTCGCCAAAACCCCTCTTTTCTAATTCTTCAAAACCAGGCGGGATCTTTTCAAAGACGCCCCTGGCTGATTCATTGATCAAAACAATTCTGCCGCCGGGTTTCAGGACGCGGCGGATCTCGCCAAATGCCTTTTTCAAATCCTTGCTATGGTGCAATACTGCAGAGCCAAACACGATGTCAAAAGAGCTGTCCGCAAACGGCATGGCATGCATGTCTGAAAATATTCTATCAAAATACGCTACATCTATCAAAAGATTTGCTGCCTTTAAATAATTGCTTATATCCAGGGCCACGACCCTGCAGCCCTTTTTGGCGAATCTTAAGGATGCGTACGAAAAGCACGCGCCTATCTCAAGGACATCCTCTCTGCCTGTAAGCCCCAGGCCCTCAAATGTGGGATAAAACCTGCCTGAGGCCTCTCTTATGCTCTGGAAGCTGCCCCCTCTTTTAAAAAAATGCGACCCGTCTCCTTCCGGGAGAGAGAGAAACTTTGACCCGAATCTCTGGATCGTCTCCTCTGTCAAACGGTATCTATTGCCGTTTCCATCAGTAATATACTCCTCGTCGTCCATTGCCTTTCTCTCGCGCCTAACGCTGTCTGATACGTTTTTAAGAAAATCCACTATGCCGTCATGGATCGGATAAGACGCCCTGCAATCTTTACAGACAATGCTGCCACTTTTGATCTCGAACCCGTCGGTTTCATTTTCATCCAACGAAAACGACCTATTCTTACACGCCGGACACCTCAATATCTCTAATAACGCCTCTCTCATATATTTCTCTGACCGCGCACCCTAAAGTTTACACTTTTAACATTGTTAAAAGTGTAAACTATTTCTGGCAGAGGGCCATGAAGTCAACGCAGTGGCACAGGCCCTGCTTTTTCCAGACAAATTCAGCCACTGTTATATTATTATAAAACCTGCTGACAAAGATACCGAGTTTCTTTATCCTCTCGTAAAACATTAGCTTAGGCCCGTAAAAGAGGCCGTGCATCTCGTATTCCGGAAATACCCCTTTTATCAATAAGTCAAATTCAGAGTAAGTAAATTCCTTGATATGAAAAGGGTTTTTCTTATATGGCCGGTTCGGCTTTTTATTTTTCTCCAGATTCAAAGTGGAGATAAACGCAGTGCCGCCCTTTTTCAATACCCTATTTATCGCCTCCAGGGATCTCACAAGGTCGCCCTCAGGGATATGTTCTATCACCTGGAAAGCCACGACTGCATCAAAGACCTCATCGCTGAAATGCAGATCCCCGCACGATGCCTGCCTGAAATCCAGGTTGTTCCTTTTGTATTTGGCACTGGCAAGCTTTACGTTTTTCTCCAGCGCATCTACTGCCATTACGCTGTTGGCATGGCCCGCAAGAAAATCCGCGCCGTATCCGTCGCCAAAACCTATTTCCAGCACGTCCTTTGCCTTTAAATAAGGAAGCGCAAAGTGATAGGCGCTGAGATGCCTTGCCAAAAACTTGGGCGGTGTCTCTTCAGGCAATATGCCTGAACCTCCTGGCCTTAGGCCTTCGGGTATTGTCATAAAATCTTAAACCTATCCTTAATAATATCCAGCATCTGGCGTGTCCGCTGTACATATGTATGCTTCTCTACAGTAAGGGCGCAGCCTCTCTCTGCTATCTCTTCCCTCTCTTTATGGTTGGTGAGATAATGATCTATCGTCCTGAACAGGTCTTTTGGGCCGTCAAATATCACTATATTCTTCCTGTCTATGAATCCCAGCCTTTCAGCGCTGTCGTCCCTCAATCTCTTCATAAGAAGCATGGCCCCAGATGCCATTATTTCGTAATTCCGTAAAGTAAAATACTCTGAACGAATAGGGTAACTAAAGCCTATCTTTGAAGAGCTATAAATCCTACCCATCTCTCTATAATCGGCAGATCCAATGAAACTATTTGGGTACCTCTCTCTTATTTCCTGAAGATAAAATTTTCTTGGAACCCCTCCATCGGTGCCCACAAAGCCTATGTCGTAAATCCTTTCGACATCCAGCCTCTTATGGATCTCTGGGTCACATCCCTGATTCATCCATATTAATTCAACTGGACAGATGCATCTCATCTTGTCGATCCACCACTGCGCCGGCGAAAATACAAGGTCATAACTTCCCTTTAAAATCTTTTTCCGCATCTTTTTCTCAGGTCCTGCCAGGTGCACATCTATAGCGTAAAAAACCTTGGGGAAAAAATGCCTGGGAATCTCATCTTGATTGAGGCCGTCATCGATACATAAGTATATATGGTATCCCTTAGTTATATTTGGGATCTCATGCGACTGGAAATGGTCGACATTATGACCCAGCGTCCTCAGCGCCTTCTCGAAATATATCCCGATAGTATCCGACCTCAATGTGTCAAAAATAACTGCTATATTCATGCGATACCCAAAAACTCTTTATAATCAAGGCTATTCATATTTGAATCAAAGACTGTGAAACGCCCGCCCGCTTCCCTTAACCTAGCCAGCCTAATATTTTTAAATATCCTTCCTAGCATCAACAGCCTTTTTTCTGTCTTTTCCTTGGTGGTAAATATAAACAATCTTTTCGAAAAAATTGAATAACATAGTATATCTATAAACAATACCATCACAAACAACTTATTGACTATAAATATGTTTTTGATCTCTTTATACCTTGTAATCATCTTAATTACATCATCTTCCGGTCTTCCCTTGATGAGATTCGTCGCCCCCACTGACCTATTCGAAAGCTCAATAGACAACTCCCTCGCACCCTGCCATCCAACCTCTGAAACAATTACTATCCTATCAGTCATGCATTATCTCCGCAAACTTAATAGTGCCTTCCCTTTCTATATCTTATATATTTACTATATATAGTAAATCTCCCATATAGACTTAGTTATGTATTTTATCACAAAAACTGCCCTAAAAACAATAGATTTAAGATTTTCTTATGTAACGCCAAAGTGATAATGTCCCTTTCTGCCATAATGCCTCCTTTCAAAGAGTGCATTATAGCATCTTTCAATCAGGACATTTTAACTTTGGCTTGACAAATTTAAGATTTTCCTATTGACAGTTATATCATTTTAACTTATTCTAAAAGGACATGTCAATAACTATAGTAATTCCTGTCTATAACGAAGAAAAAAGGGTGACGTCTACCCTGAAGTCCATATCGGCTTACTTATCCAGAAAGGGTATTTCCTGCGAGATTATTATAGTGGACGACGGCTCTACTGATAACACGGTAAAGGTAATAAAAGATATCTACCCGCTAATTTCGATTCTAAACCTCGTCCAGAATTCCGGTAAAGGTAAGGCTGTGCGAGAAGGCATGTTAAAAGGAAAAGGAGACTACCTCCTCTTTATGGACGCGGACAGCTCGACCCCGATAGAAGAATTTGAAAAATTCCTGCCGGTAATAAAACAACATAAAGATATAATTATAGGCAGCAGAAAGGTCCTAGGCG
>JAHIPS010000048.1 GCA_018902915.1 Candidatus Omnitrophota bacterium
ACAAAGCCATCTGAATTGTCCTAATTGCGGTGAGATGATCGAAATAAAATAGTTGTTTTGAAGTCTCTGCCCGAAGGGCAGATTTTGCTTGACATAAATTAAGGTTATATTATAATTAAACACTAAGCTATTCCTTTTTTATTTTTCCCAAATTTGTGATTTTTTTCACAATCTCATAAAGTTGAAAGGTAGTTTTTCTTGAACACGTATTTTATCAACCGGCCGAATCTCGATAGACTTGCCAGGTCCCTTTCCAAGACTTACAAGGTTTACGTGCCTGTAAAATCCGGAGAGGACAGGTACTATAAAAAAATTGGAGACGAAGGGCTGGATGACGCTGTTATAGGCGAGATCAGGCCTGTCCAGAGCATAAAGAGTTTCTTTTTTCCTGCCCGCACCAAGGTATCAGATTACTTTTCTGAACAGATCCCTGAGAAAAAACCAAGGCCAGTGGCAATAATAGGCGCCAAGTCATGCGACCTGGCCTCTTTAAAGGTGATGGACTACGTGTATATGCAGGATTCTTTTAAGGATCCTTTTTATATTGCAAGGAGGAAGGAAGGCCTTATAATCTCGAGTGACTGCACGACGTATGGCGAAAGCTGTTTTTGTGTTGCGTTGGGCATAATGCCGTATCCAACAGAGGATTTTGATATAAACCTTTCAGAGGTAGGCACAGGTTACGTGGTGGAGATAGGTTCTGATAAAGGTGAAAAGATAATAAGGGATTGTTCCAAGCTGTTCCAGAGCGCTGATTTATATACTGAGAAAAAGGATGAGGCAAGAAAGAAGCTAAAGAAGGAATTAGAGGAGCATGTAAAGAAAAGCAATATACCTTCAAAGGATTCCATACAGGCGCGTTTCAGGAAAAAGTTTGATTCAGAACTCTGGGATGAGACAGTAAAGACATGTGTTGAGTGCGGGGCATGCAACATGATCTGTCCTGCGTGCCACTGTTTTATATTAAAGGACCAGAAGGCTGATAAGGGTTTCCAGCGGCTCAGGCTGTGGGATTCATGTCTTTTGATGTCGTTCGCAAGGGTCGCGGGAAACGCGAACCCGAGAAAACTTCTGGCGCAGCGACTGAGAAACAGATTTGACAAGAAATTCAATTTCTTTCCAGATGTGATCGGGAAATTTGGATGCACTGGTTGCGGAAGATGCACTGAGGCATGTCCTGGAAAGATCGATATAAGAGAAGTATTGAGTAAATTATAATCCCTCATCCTAACCCTCTCCCCAAAGGGGAGAGGGAAAAAGATATATGACAGAAAATCCATATGCGCCTATAAAAACCGAGGTCTTAGGTATTTGCGACGAAAGCCCGACCATAAAAACAGTCGCGCTCAAGCCGGAAAAGCCGCTTCACTTCAAGGCAGGCCAGTTTGTGGAGATGACTGTGCCTGGTTTAGGCGAGGCGCCTTTTACGCCTTCTTCTTCGCCGCATGAGAAGCAGAAGCTTGAGATCAGCATCATGAAGGCGGGAAGGGTTACCGGCAGGATCCACGAGCTGAAAAAAGGCGATACAGTGGGTTTGAGAGGTCCTTATGGGAACGACTATCCTCTTTCTGATTACGAAGGCAAAGAGGTGCTGCTGGTCGGCGGAGGAGTAGGGCTGGCGCCTTTGAGGTCGTTATTCCTGGCATTGGTCCATGACGTTAAAAAATATAAAGGTGTGACATTTTGTTGCGGCGCCAGGACGCCAGATGACATTATATATAAGGAAAGCGTGCTGGATGAATGGCAGAAGCTGGATAAGCGTGTCAATTTCAGGGTTACGGTTGACAAAGGGGATTCAAAATGGAATGGCAAGGTAGGGCTAGTTACTACTACACTGGACAATTTAAAGATAGATTTAAAGAACAGCGTTGCGATCGTGTGTGGTCCACCCATCATGATGAAATTTACGACATTCAAGCTCATTGAGATAGGATACAAGGAAGACCAGATATATCTGTCAATGGAAAAGAACATGAGCTGCGGTTTTGGCAAGTGCGGCCACTGCAGGCTCGGGAACTTCTACGTGTGTAAAGATGGCCCGGTATTCAGGTACGATAAGATTTCGAATATCCACGAGATCTGGGACTAACATGAAGCGATTATTTATAGACCTTGAAAAATTGTATAGTTGCGAAAAACCGACAGCAGAATGCAGCTATTATTATCATCCTGGCAATGATGGCGTGACGCGGCTGCGGGAGATAGGCCAGTTTGCGCATATCTGCAGGAAGTGCGAAGAGGCGCCGTGCGTGAAGGCGTGTCCAAAAGAGGCGCTGGAGAAAAAAGAGGATTCTACAGTGAAGCGCTATACAATGCGCTGTATCTCGTGCAAGTCCTGTTCTCACGCGTGCCCTTTTGGAATCATTCCTTTAGAGACAGTACCTTATATAACGGCGCAGTGCGACGAGTGTATTGATAGGCGCGCTAAAGAAGATCCGATTTGCACAAGGACATGCTCTGTTAAAGACGCGGTAAAGTTTGTAGAAGTAAGAGAATCAGAGAAAGACGATATATTTTTAATAGGCAAAAATATCGCGGTGCACGCAAAACCGTGGAAGAAATATCACCCATGATGAAACACTTGTTTAATTTTATAGTATTTCCGGGGTTTTTGTTTACTGCCGCGGTCGGGCTTGTGGCGAGCTGGATTGACCGCAAGGTAACTGCCCGCGTGCAGTGGAGGGTAGGGCCGCCGTGGTACCAGCCGCTCATTGATCTGGTAAAATTAAGCATAAAAGAGATCACTGTGCCAAGAGGCGCCATAAAGCCGGTGTTTTTTCTTGCGCCTCTCGTGGGCCTTAGCGGCGTTATATTGGCGTCAACCTTTATATGGCTGCCGAATATAGATTTGGGCGCGACTGGTTTTAGAGGTGACATAATCGTTGTCTTATACCTGTTGACATTACCTGCAATAGCGCTTATATTAGGCGCTTCGTCCAGTGGAAATCCGCTAGCGTCTGTTGGCCTATCAAGAGAGATAAAATTAGTGCTGGCTTATGAACTTCCTTTTATAATAGCGCTTACAATACCTATTATCAAGAGCAGCGGACTTTTAAAGCTAACAGACTTAGTCGCGTATCAAACAATAAATGGTGCGTTTGTATCAAGTATTTCAGGTGTTCTTGCTATTATAGTCGCTATATTCTGCATGCAGGCAAAGCTGGGCCTGGTGCCGTTTGACATGGGCGAGGCAGAGACAGAGATAATGGGCGGCGTGCTTATAGAATATTCAGGCATGCTCTTAGGCATATTCAAACTTACAAAGACCATGATGCTGGTCGCGCTTCCAGTGTTTTTGTCCACTGTATTCTGGGGCGGTTTCAGCATCTGGAAATACGTGGTGCTTTTGGTTATAATAGTTTTGATGCGCAACACGAATCCTCGGGTGAGGATCGACCAGGCGGTTCGGTTTTTCTGGGGCAAGATGACAGCGATCGCGATAATCGCCGCGTTCTTAGCGACTCTAGGGATGTAAGTTGCTTACCAATGTTCAAGGCTAAGCCTTGAACAGGCCTGTTCAAGGCTTAGCCTTGAACATTGAGTGGATATGAGTTTAAAGTTAAAGGCATTGACAAAATCGATTTGGGTGTATCACCTTTGTGTAGGCGGCAGCTGCAATAACTGCGATATTGAGATACTGGATTTATTGACGCCCCGCTATGATGTGGAAAGGTTTGGCATAGTCCTGGTGGGAAGCGTAAGGCACGCAGACGCTATTTTAGTTACAGGTTCATTGAGTTTAAAGGCAATTGACCGCGTAAAAAGGATTTATGAACAGGCACCAAAACCATGTGTTGTGATAGCAATAGGCGCGTGCGCTTGTGGCCAGGGCATTTTTAAGAATGGCCCGGCTACGCCAAATCCCGTAGATACACTTCTTCCAATAAATATCTATATACCTGGCTGTCCGCCAAAACCAGAGGCAATGATATTGGGCATTGTGAAGTTGATTAAAAAATTACAGGGAAAGAAATGAGAAGAGAAGACATTATAGAAAATATAAAGGTGCGCGCCGGGAAAGACATGTTAGACCTTTTAGACAGGTCAGAGAGGCGTGTCTATGTTACGATTAAGAAAGAGATATTGCCAAAGATAGTGAGGTACCTGTTTAATGACGCAAAGGCCAGATTTGCAATAGCATCTGGCGTGGATACAAGGAAGGCCATTGAAATACTTTATCATTTTTCATTTGATGCGATTGGTCTTATAGTTTCATTGCGCGTTATTCTGGAGAAGTCCAATCTCGAGATAGATAGCTTAACGCCTGTGATGAAATGTGCGGAGTGGATAGAAAGAGAAATTCATGAGTATCTAGGCGTGAATTTTAAGGGTCATCCGAATTTGAAGCATTTACTTTTGAGAGACGATTGGCCAGAAGGGAAGTATCCTTTAAGGAGAGACCAGTAGCTATGGCATGTAAAATTATACCAATAGGACCATATCACCCGCTTCAGGAAGAGCCAGAGTTTTTTAAACTGCATGTTGATGGCGAGACCGTGGTGGATATAGACATAGAGATCGGCTATAACCTTCGACTGATCGAAAAAATCTCCGAGTCAAAGAGCTATGACCAGGTGACATTTTTGATTGAAAGGATTTGCGGTATCTGCTCGACATCACATCCTTTTGCGTACACGAATGCGATTGATGATTTATTAGGCGTCACTGTTCCTGAAAGGGCACTGTACATCCGCAGCATACTTGGAGAACTTGAGAGGATACACAGCCATCTTTTGTGGCTGGGCCTGGCAGGTCACTTTTTAGGGTATAACACTGTATGGATGTGGGCATGGAGATACAGGGAGCCGGTCCTGGATATTTGCGAAAGGGTCACTGGCAACAGAAACCACTACGCGATGTTTAAACCAGGCGGGGTTAGAAGGGATATGGATGAGGCAGATTTTCCGTGGATAAAAAAGACATTGAAGAGCCTGATACCAAAATTTGACATGTTTAAAGGCGCTGTGATGGACGACCCTGTGATACACGCGAGGACAAAGGGCATCGGCGTATTGACAAAGCAGGATGCGCATGATTTTTCTGTTGTGGGGCCGACAGCTAGGGCGTCAGGACTGCCGATTGATGTAAGAAAGGATGATCCGCACGGCGCGTACGATAAGGTCGAATGGAAGGTCATTACTCAGGAAGGCGGCGATGTATTTGCAAAGGCGGTCGTGAGGATCTTAGAGCTTTATGAATCCGCGAATATAATCCTCCAATGTCTTGACAAGATGCCCAAGGGTCCGATAGATCTTAATATAAAGGACATGCCTGTTGGTGAGGGCATTGGGAGATACGAGGCGCCGCGCGGCGAGGTATTACATTACATAATGTCTGATGGCGGCAACTCGCCTGCCCGTCACAAGGTAAGGGCGCCAAGCTACATGAATATCTTTTCGAATAAAAAGGCAGTGATAGGCCATACGATTTCAGACGCTACTATAATCCTTGCAGCAGTAGACCCATGCTATTGCTGCACAGAGCGAATGGCAGTCGTGGATTATAAAACAGGGAAGAAAGTAATGGATGGCCATGACCTTATCCGGCTATCCCAGGAAAAGACCGAGCGCTTAAGAAGTAAGCTAAGCCTCTTGTTCAAGGCTAAGCCTTGAACGAACTGATTGTTCAAGGCTTAGCCTTGAACAATGGAGAGCAATGGATATGCTTTTACAACCAATACTGATTTCTATATTAGCAGGCGCGTTTATACTGGTCGCTCCTAAGAAGATCAGGAAGATCGTGGAGGGATTCAGCCTGGCTACCTCTATATATCTATTCCTGGCCTGCATAAGGATTTTCATCAAATCTCCGATCAACGGGGGCTTTCTATACGTAGACGGGCTCTCCAGGTTTATCGTGCTTGGAATAGGATTTTTTGGCGCGCTTGTGACTCTCTATTCGCTGCGTTTTATGGCCTCATACACGCAGTTTCGTTCGTATTACGCGAATATAATATGGACCATAGGCCTTTCAATGCTCGCAGCGTCTTCAAATAACATGATAGTCCTTCTTACGGCATGGGGATTCTTGGGCCTGACGCTTTACATGCTGATTAATGTAGCAGGTCCAAACGCCGCAAACACCAGCAAAAAGACTTTTATTATAATAGGCGGCTCAGATAGTCTCATGATCATGGGCTTTGCGTTAGTCTGGCTCATTACCGGAGATTTAAATTTAAGCAACATAAAGATTGTAATAGATAATTCCCTCTCATTCTGGGCATTTTTATTAATAGCAATTGGCGCGTTTGCAAAGGCAGGCGCAATGCCGTTTCACACCTGGATACCTGATACAGCAAAAGAGGCGCCTGTGCCGGTGACCGCTTTTTTACCAGCATCTTTGGATAAATTGCTCGGCATATATCTTTTAGCGAGATTGGTAATGAATGTATTTATTTTGAATAGCTCGACCCAAGCGCTTCTTATGGCTATTGGGGCTATCACAATAGTTGCAGCAGTAATGATGGCCCTGGTGCAGCATGACTTCAAGAGACTTTTAGGTTATCACGCAGTTAGCCAGGTAGGTTATATGGTGCTTGGACTTGGAACCGGAAATCCAATAGGTATTGCAGGCGGACTTTTTCACATGCTCAACAACGCCCTATATAAAACCTCGCTATTTCTCTCGGGCGGCAATGTGCAGTACAAGACCAAGACATCAGACCTGGATTCTCTTGGCGGATTAGGCAAGGTCATGCCAATAAGCTTTTTTTCAGCGCTGATAGCAGCATTGGCAATATCAGGCGTACCGCCCTTGAATGGTTTCTTCTCAAAATGGATGGTCTACCAGGGCGTGATAGAAAAAGGAAAATCAGGCGGGGTATTGTGGATATTCTGTTTAGTGGCTGCAATGTTTGGAAGCGGCCTCACGCTCGCGTCGTTTATAAAGTTTATCCACGCAATCTTTCTAGGCAAGGCTAAGGGCGAGCGACGAGCGGCGAGCGACGAGCGACGAAACGAGGTTTCACTGTCCATGTGGCTGCCACCGCTAATCCTTGCTGTATTATGTATTGTCTTTGGAATATTCGCCAGTTTAATCCCTTTAAAATATTTAATAGTTCCAGCGCTAGCTGATAATTTGGATTTTATTGGTTCGTGGCCATCTGCAAAGGCAGCATTATTTTTACTAATAGGCCTTGGTGTCGGGCTTTTAGTGTATCTGGCAGGGAATTTTAAAGGCGTGAGAGAGACGGATCCTTATATAGGAGGGGAAGAGGTCGAAGAAAAGATGCGTCTTTCCGGCACAGAGTTTTACGGCACGATAAAAGAGCTGCCATTCATAAGAGCGTTTTATAAAAAGGCAGAGAAGAAACTCTTTGATATATACGAGATCGCGAAGAAGTTTATATTTGTATTTATTCGTATTTTCCAGTATTTGCACAATGGTGTTTTACCCACGTACCTGGTGTGGTGCCTGCTGGGTATAATCGTTTTTCTTTTCGTGCTCGTGAGGTAGAGGATGCTTGAGTTACAGATACTTTTAGTGTTTATGATCATAGGCGCGATTGTCGCGGTGAAGACAAAGGACCTTCTCTCCGCGGTCATTGCAGTCGGCACAGTGGGGCTGGGTCTATCAGTTGCGTTTTTGATCCTGAAGGCGCCTGACCTTGCGATCGCGCAGCTCGTTGTCGAGATCCTGGTTGTAATAATCCTGATAAGGGCGACTATCAGGAAGGACCTGCCATTTTCCACTAGCGGCCGCTGGTTTTTTAATACATTCGTGGTGTTTGTGTTTTTAATTGTATTTTTGATATTCGGTTATATCTGTATGAAGGACCTTCCTAAGTTTGGCGAGCCTATAATGAAGGTCGCCCAGAGCTTTTTGAACAATGGCCTGAAAGACACGGGCGCGACCAACCTGGTATCGTCAATAGTTTTAGATTATCGCGCATATGATACATTGGGCGAGGCAACAATCCTTTTTACAGCTGTTATCGGCGTCCTCGCAGTGATGCGGAAAGTCGGGAGGAAAAAGTAGTGGATAATCCGAAACACGGGATGACATTGATAGTAAAGACGATCACGCGGCTGACAGTGGGCCTGATACTTTTATTCGGCATCTATATTGTCAGTCACGGTCATGTCTCGCCTGGCGGGGGTTTTGCAGGCGGTGTTATCATCGCGCTTTCATTTATCCATATCCTGCTGGCGTTTGGAAAAGAGGTCGCGTTAAAAAGGATAAGCTATAATGTCGCGTCTTTCTTTGAGAGCCTTGGCGCGATAATGTTTATAACACTGGCGCTCCTTGGCATTGGAAGCGGGTATTTCCTTTTGAATTTTATTTCAAAGGGAGAGCCGTTCAGGCTGTTTTCATCAGGCCTTATACCTTTATATAATGTGGCAATAAGCTTTAAGGTAGGCGCGGGCCTTTTTATTATTTTTGTTATTCTTGTGACATTCAGGTTAACTAAAAAGGATGACAGGGAATGAGTCTTTATTTTTTATGCCTTGTGCTATTTTCTGTAGGGCTTTATTGCATACTTAGAAAACGCAATCTTATAAAGATCATTATAGGTATTGCCATAACAGAGTATGCCGTGAATCTCTTTTTCGTACTGGTCGGATACAAGATGCATGGCCGCGCGCCAATACATGCCGAGGACCAGGCAATACTTAATATGGTCGATCCTTTACCGCAGGCCCTTGTTCTAACAGCTATAGTCATTGGCCTGGCAATCACTGCCTTGATAGCGTCTATTGCGATCAGGGTGTACGAAAAATACGGGACATTTGATATTACAAAGATCCGCAAGTTAAAAGGATAATTGTTCTCGACTGCGCTCGAACAATATTCTTCGAGCTTGTCGAGAAGATTATGAAAATATGATGCAAAATCCGTTACCTTTATTTATAGCAATACCATTAGCCAGCGCGTTTTTGAATTCGCTGCTAGGGAAGAGGATAAAAGGGTTTTCAGATGTCCTTTCCAGCATTGCCACGCTCGCCCTGGCCGCGATCTCAATATATTCCGTGTTTCTGATCAAAGATGTCGGGAGCATTGTATATAAGGTAGGCGGCTGGATGCCGCCTATAGGCATTGCAATGGTAATGGATTCGCTCACGGTATTTATGCTGGTCACCATTAATGTGGTCGCGTTTCTGATAAGCGTATATTCAATAAATTACATGGAAAAATATACGGAGAAAGGCATTTTCTATTCTCTATTTTTATTGATGATCGCTGGTATGAACGGCGTGATAATCTCAGGCGATATGTTTAACCTGTATGTGTTTCTCGAGATCGCCGCGATCTCGAGCTATGCATTGGTCGCGTTTGGCACAGAACAGGAAGAGCTCGAGGCGTCTTTTAAGTACGCGGTAATGGGAAGCCTGGCGTCCTCCTTTATATTATTAGGGATCGTATTTTTATATAGCTATACGTCTACTTTAAACATGGCTGATATGGCAATGACACTCTTGACAAATGGTCCTTCCCGCATAGTGTTGCTGGCAAGCGTCTTGTTTTTAATGGGCTTTGGCCTGAAGTCAGCGCTGGTCCCGTTTCACGCGTGGCTTCCTGACGCGCATCCGTCTGCGCCAGCGCCTATTTCAGCTATGCTTTCAGGTGTTTTGATTAAATCCCTGGGTGTCTATGCAATGGTAAGGATTTTCTTTAGCGTCTTGGGCGCGACCCCGGAGATCTTATCAATACTTATGGTCATAGGTAGCTTGTCGATTGTTATTGGCGCGTGTCTGGCGCTTGGCCAATGGGATTTCAAGCGGCTGCTTGCATATAGTTCCATAAACCAGATCGGTTATGTGATACTTGGCATTAGTTTGGGTACGCCTCTTGGAATCTTGGGCGGACTCTTTCATTTATTGAATCATTCTGTGTTTAAATCGCTTTTGTTTTTGAATTCAGGCGCGGTCGAGTATTCGACTGGCACAAGGGATCTACAGAAGATGGGCGGCTTGAGAGAAAAGATGCCTGTTACAGCTTTAACGTCTCTGGTCGGGTCCATGTCTATTGCAGGGGTCCCGCCTTTTAACGGATTCTGGAGTAAGCTTATTATTATAGTCGCGTGTGTCCAGTCAGGCCATTTTGTGCATGCGTCGTGGGCGGTCCTGGCGAGCATTATCACGCTGGCTTATTTTTTAAAGGTCCAGAAGCACGCGTTTTTTGGAGAATTAAAAGAGGGTTTGAGCAATGTAAAAGAGGCGCCGTTCTTTATGAAGTTTTCAATGATCGTGCTGGCGATTATATGTCTGGCAGGAGGACTGCTAATGTTACCTGCTGTCTCGGGAGATTTTCTTAAGGCGGCCAGGGACGTGGTATTGGCTGGTCAGGATTATATTACAGTTGTTTTTGGAGCTATAAAATAATGGGAAGCAGAATCATTTTATTCATAGTGGGGTTTTTGGTCTGGGTGTTGCTGAACTGGGTGCCTGACTGGCAGCACATAGTTATAGGTATATTCGCGTCAGCCCTGGTGGCGTTCTTGACAGGCGATCTTTTTGTGAGAAGGCCGCATCTTTTGACGCATGCCGGACGCTACATATGGTTTTTGTATTATATCCCTGTTTTTGTATGGGAATGTTTCAAGGCAAATATTGATGTTGCGTATAGGGTGCTTCATCCGGATCTACCAATACACCCTGGTATAGTCAAGGTCAAGACCAGTCTCAGATCTGATACCGCGCTTACATTTTTAGCAAATTCTATTACATTGACGCCTGGCACGTTAAGCGTTGATGTAGATAAGGAAAATGGCGTTTTATACGTGCACTGGATCGAGGTAAGGGAGAAAGGCGTTGAAAAAGCGACAAAGATCATAGTAGAAAGATTCGAGAGGATCTTAAAGAGGATATTTGAATGAGAGATAAAAATAGGATCCGTTACATTTTAGGCGCGATTATTATCCTGGTAGCAGGGGCCGTGATTTTATTCAGGCCATTTCCGATACTTTTTTACCAGGACCTGCCTTTAATAGGTTTTCTACAGAGGGCGTTCTATATTCTTTTATTGGCGTGCCTGTTGTGCCTGTATCGCATAATGAGAGGGCCGACTTCCGCTGACAGGGCTGTGACTATTGATATGCTGGGTGTCTTGATAGTCGGGTTTTGCGCCATCATGGGTATTTCAACAGGCAGGAGCTGGTATATTGATATAGCGATCGCGTGGGCATTGCAGAGTTTTATAGCGACGCTGGAGCTCGCTAAATTTTTGGAAGGAAAGTCATTGGATGATTAATATAGTCGGAATAGTCTTTATATCTATCGGTCTTTTCTTTGATTTTGTCGGGTGCCTGGGCCTTGTGAGGCTGCCGGATGTATATAATCGTCTCCAGGCGTCCACCAAATGCATCACGCTGGGGACGTGCAGTATCTTATTTGGCGTCTTTATTATTCATGGCCCTACAGTGTCTGGCATAAAGGCGCTACTTTGCATGCTGTTTTTGATATTGACGTCGCCTGTGTCTGCGCACGCGCTAGCGCGCGCGGCCCACAAGGCAGGCGTGAAGCTCTGGGAAAAAAGCGTGGTCGACAAATACGCCGAGGACGGGAATTAATAATGAGGTATCCAAAGATACGAGAATTGATCGAGGCAATAAAGGCATTGATTAAAGGGCCTTATACGTCGAAGTTTCCCTTTAAGCCGCACGTGCCTCCAGAGCGGTACAGAGGGCAGCCAGTATACAACGATGATGAGTGCGTGGGCTGCGGCGCGTGCAGCGAAGTCTGCACCACCGGCTGTATAAAGATGGAAGATGATTTGGATTCTGATCCGCCTAAACGGAAACTCACGGTGCGTTACGAAAGTTGCATATTCTGCGGCCAGTGCCAGGCAGCATGTATTACAAAAGAAGGCATAAAGCAGACCAATAAGCTTGACGATCTTTCTGTATTTGACAGAAGCGAGGCAATTGATTCTGTTGAGAAAGAGCTTGTGTTATGCGAGGGATGCGGTTGTCTTATAGGCGCCAAGGAACATCTGGCGTGGGTTGCGAAAAAACTTGGGCCTCTTGCGTATTCAAGCCCTACCTCGTACCTAGCTGCGCTAAAAGACCTGAAATTGGCGTATCTTAAAGTTGAAAAATCCGAAGAACTCACCCGCCAGGACCGCATAAAGACCTTGTGTCCAAAGTGTAGAAGAGAAATCACGCTCGAGACATAAATTTAATTTTAAAATGCTAAATTTAAAATCTATCCTAAAGGGTAAAGTCATCATACTTTGTATTGGCAACAGGGACATGGGAGACGATGGCGTCGGACCTTATCTTGCAGACGAAATGAAAGGTAAGACCTCGTATGAAGTGATAGACGCAGGAGTCACACCTGAAAATTACACAGGCGTTATAACAAAGTTAAAGCCAGATACCATAATCATAGTAGATACTGTTCAGTTTGAGGGCAATGTCGGAGAGGCAAGGCTTTTCTCAGGCGACGACCTCCGCACAGGCAAGATCTCCACGCATGATGTATCCCCAAAACTCCTCATAGACTTTCTCAAATCCTCCACAAATGCATGTATCCACATCCTCGGAATAAAACCAAAGTCAAATAATCTTGGAGAGGGTTTAAGCGATGCAGTCAAAAAAACCGCAAAAGAGCTAAGCTTACACTTTTTACATTGACAAAGATGTAAAGTTATTATAATCTGAAACTGTCATGGCGATGATAGAGATGGAATTGAATAAAATTAGGATAGATGAGAACAGGGGAGAGCAGGTTATTGTTCTCAAGGAAAAGGATGGGAACCGTGTCATGCCTATTGTGATAGGCATAATGGAAGTCACTGCTATCAAGATGAGGATAAGCGGTCTGACACCTCCTCGCCCAATGACGCATGACCTGTTTTGCAATACCATAAGTCAGATCGGCGCAAAGATCGACAGAATAGTCATTACAAAACTGGAACAAAATACATTTTTCGCGAAATTAGTAGTGCAGATAGATAGTAAACTGGCAGAGGTAGATGCAAGACCCAGCGACAGCATTGCCCTTGCTATTCGCGCAAAGGCCCCTATCTTTGTTGAAGAAGAACTCCTGAACAAAATTTCCAACAATCTGGAATAGCCCTTAACTTGACAAATGAGCAATGCATGTTTGTCAAGTTAAGGAGTTGTTGCCTACCTTGGCGATGCGGATCATGCTGGGTTTTTGCGTTACCTTGAGCGCCATGTCGTCCACGATTGAGTAGATGCAGGGTATTACTATGAGGGTGAGGGCAGTTGCAAATGCAAGGCCCCAACATATGGAAAGCGCCATTGGTACGAGGAACGGGTCTTTTCCGCCTATGCCATACGCGACAGTGGAAAGCCCGCCGACAGTAGTTATTGTAGTGAGGATTACAGGCCTTAATCTCATCTGACACGCCTTTATTATTGAGTCGCGCCTTGGCATTCCTTTCTGACGCAGCTTATTTATAAAATCCACAAGCACAATCGAGTCATTTACGACAATTCCGTTGAGGCCGACAATGCCCAGTATTGCCATGAACGACAATGGCATGCCGTGCACGAAAAACGCGATTATGACTCCTATCAGCCCGAAAGGTATGGCGAGCATTATTATAAACGGCTGGACAATGGATTTAAAAGACGAGGCAAGTATGAGATATATAATCAGAAAGGCGTAGAAAAAGGCCTTTAAAAGGCTCTTCAGCGAATCCAGGGTCTCTTCCTGCTCGCCGCCATACTTTACAGAATAACCTATATAACGGTCTGGAGTATCTTTGAATCTTTTTTCCAGTAGAGCGTTTGCCTTGAGAGAGGTTATTTTATCCGTATCTACATTGGCTGATGCAGTCACCACTCTTTTTCCGTCGAGATGGTGTATGGTCGTGGTGCCTGGCACTTTTTCTACCCTTGCGACATTCTTAAGAGGTATGAGGTTCCCGTATTTATTGCGTACAAGTATATTGTCAAAGACTCTCTCGTCCTTGGAAAATTCCTGGGGGAACATGACAGTCACATCTGTCTCTTCCTCTGCCTTGACAGGTTTTATCTTTGTGGCAATGCTACCCTCGAATACTGCCCTTACAGTCTTGGCGATCTGCGCCACTGTGAGGCCTGCCAGCGTGGCCTTGTCATTGTCGACTTTTATGCGTATTTCTTCCTTACCAGGCTTGTGATCCCATGTCACGTCCATGATCCCGTTTATGGTCTTGAGATGATCCATATATTCAAATGCTATTTTATCAAGGGTCTCGAAATGCTCTCCTCTTATCCTGGCCTCGACAGCCTTTCCTACAGGAGGACCTGACTGCGGTTTGTCAAATCGCAGTTCCGTGAAACCTTTTATGTCTTTTGTTTTTTGCCTCAGGCTTTCTATTATTTCATCGACATTTCTTTTTCTGTCCTGTTCAGGCGTGAGATATACCGATACTTGGACCAGATGACTTGCCTGTCCAGCAAAAGGATCGTGGCGGTCTTCCTGTATGCTTCCGACAGAGGTCACAAAAGCATCCATTTCTTCCGGCGGCAATTGCGATGCTATTTCTTCCACAGGCAGGATAAGTTCGTTTGTCCTCTCCAAAGGCGTGCCTATAGGCGCCTCGCCCCTAATAAAGAAATAATTTATACCCGCGGATGGGAACAGTATGAATTTTATTGCCCCAAACGCAAGAAAGACGCATGCTATAAGGACTATTGTAAAGCCTGCCAGGACCTTATATTTTCTCTTTATGGCTGATGTTACAACCTTTGTGTAAAACTTTACAAGTTTTTTAAACCAGGCCATATCTTTTGACATGTTGACCGGCTTGCCCATCGAGTCGTATTTTATCTTTACAAAATCAGCAAGGTGGCTTGGTAGTATTATGAGCGCTTCTCCCAGAGAGGCGAGGAGCGCGACGATCAATACAGTTGGGATGTTTCTTATGAATTTTCCTATGATGCCTGTCATGAAAAGAAGGGGGCAGAACGCTGCTATCGTGGTAAGGACAGCTGTTGTGACCGCACCCATGACTTCCTCCGAGCCCTTTACAGCCGCCTCTCTGGGCTTTACGCCTTCTTCCATATACCGATAGACATTTTCAGCCACTATAATGCCGTCGTCAACAAGCATGCCGAGCACTATTATAAGTCCAAACATGCTGATGAGATTTATGGTAATGCCCATGGCGCCCATTACCATAAAGGTCGCCAGGAACGCTATTGGTATACCGAGCACTGTCATGAAAGCGACTCGCCTCTGCAGGAAAAGGAGCACTGAAAGGACGACGAGTATAAAGCTTGCCCAGCCATTATTTTTCAATACATTGAGCCTGCGCCTCGCAAAGAAAGAATAGTCATTCACGTATGAGATCTTAAGCTGGTCAGTACGGTTTTCCAGGAAGCGGCTGGAGAGTTTTTTTATCTCCTTGACAATGGTTATGGCGTCACCGGATTCTTTTTTCATTACTATAAGATTTACGGAGAGCGTGCCTAGCGTCTTGTTTATAGTGTCTTCTTCTTTAAAGGAATCAACGACCTCTGCGACGTCTTTTATCCTTAGCCAGTTTCCGGAGTCATTAGCCCTGACGATGATGTCTTCGATTTCCTGGGCTGTTGAGAATTCGCCCGTGGTCCTGATGCTGTATTCTGTGGTTTCAGTGTTTATCTCGCCTGCAGGCACGCTGATATTGCGGGAGGCCAGGGCCTGCTCGATCTCGTCGAAAGACACGTATTGTTCCTGCATCTTCGCCGGATCCACATGGACCTGTATTTCCTTGTCCCTGTAGCCTGATTTTTTTATCCTGGCAACGCCTTTTATGTCCTCCAGGATGTCCTCGAGTCCGTCAGCGTAGTGCTGCAGTTTCTTTTCACTCATGTTTCCCGATAGGGAGACCTCGATTATGGGGTACTGCCTGGTCGAGATCTCATTGACAACAGGATCTTGATATATATCTTTTGGCAGGTCCTTTGTCCTGTCCACAGCGGTCTGGATGTCGTTTACAACCTTTTTCTTGTCGCGTGCGTCAGGATCAAGTTTGACAACAATAAAGGAGACACCCGAGGTAGAGGAAGATTTTATTTCTTTTATGTCATCTACCTCTTTTAATTCTTTTTCAATCGGCGTGGTGATAAGTTTTTCAATGTCAAGCGGGGTTGCGCCTGGATACGCGGTGGTGACGCTCACTGTCTCAAAGTCGACATTGGGAAATATTTCTCTATTCATGCCGAATACCACTATTAGCCCGGCAATAATAATAAGCACCGACACCAGGTTAACGAAAAGCGACTGATTAACACTAAAACGCGGCAAACTCATAGTTGCTCCAATCCCGTATTTTTGAGGAAACTGTCTTCCGCATCCATTAGATCCAGTATAGATATTCTATAATTAAGATAGGCATTCTGTGTTGCAAGCTGCGCTTTCAGGAGATCTTCCTGATAGCGTATGAGGGTATCGGAATTTGACCTGCCGTATTTAAACCTTTTTTCCTCCTGGAAGAGCTTCCCTTTTTGCAGATTTTCAACACGTTGCATTTTTGATATATTGACTTTATCCACTGATAATTTTCTAAAACCCTCGTCGATATCAGAGATGATCTGGCGCTCTGTCTTTTGCAGGTTCACGATCGCCCTTGTCTTTTCAAGCATCACTTTTTCATACTCGCTCGCGGCCTCGTTATTCTCAAGAGGATATTTAAATTCTATGCCCACGTAGTATTTTGGATTAGAGTCCTCGTACACATCCTGGATCGCCTGGCTGTATTTAGCATCAATGCCGTTCGCCGCAAACGTGGCCTTCAGGTCTATCTCAGGCCAGCGCGAGTTTGATTTCATCTCTAATTTTACCTTTTTGTTTTCTATTGTATTTTTTTTAGACAGGTAATCGCGCCTGTTTTCAAAAGCGGTTTGCATACTTTCCATAATATTAGTGTCAAGATTTGCGCCTGCCAGGATTCCGGTAGGGGAGAGCCTGACCTCTTTATTTAGATTAAGCCTGACCCTTAGAAGCTCCTCAGCTGTTTTTAAGTCGTTCGAGGCGAGCAAAAGCTCGCTTTCTCTTATGTGCATATTGGCCTCGCTTGCCAATACGTCTCCTGTCTCAATAAGCCCTATCTTTAGTTTTCTGCGATGCTGGTTGAAGAGGAGTATCGCCTTTTTCAGCATCTCTTTTTTTATCTTAAAGTCCTCTTTTGCGAGCACGAGTTCCCAGTATGACTTTTCAGCCGAGATAATGGCATCCTCGATCTTTATGTATGAATCCAGCTCAGCGTTTTTTATCTCCCATTTGACTATCTCTATGTTGCCGCGGTCAATAAGACCAAAGAAGTTTTTTGCTATTGGCTGAGTCATGCTTACTTCTATCTGGGATTCGTGGTATGGATTTGTGGAGACATAAGGAGAATTCGTCCATTCCCGTTTATTCGTAAAATCGATTTCCACATCAGTGCCGCTCCTGAGTTTTTTGTCAATTCCGATATTATAGTCATGGGTTATGTTTTTTGTGCCGGCAAGTGATGAAGCGGCTTTTCTTTGATCGTCTGTATAGCCTATTTCTCCGTTTAAGATTGTATCAAACACTGCTTCTTTATAACTCAGCTCAGTGTCTTTTATCCTTGAGTCTAACCGCGCGAGTTTGATCTCGAGGTTATTTTGTATAGCGATGAGTCTGACGTCGCGCGCGGAAATAGAAAGACCTTCGTTTTTTTGGCAAAAGATCTCCGGCGAAAACGAGAATATGAAAGCTATTATTGTGAAAATGGTTAAAACAATTCTCATTTATATCAACCTTCTTTCCCTGACAGGATAGCCACGACCTTTTTGACTATACTAAGGTACTGGTGCTGTTCCTTTGACGTGAGGTGGACCAGGATATTCTTCCACCTGTTACGTACTGTGCGCAAAAAATCCTGCACTGACTTTTCGCCTTTTTGTGTGAGCGAGACCATGACAACGCGCCTGTCTTCAGGGTCAGAACCTCTTTTTACGTAGCCGGCCCTGACCAGTCTGTCTATGAGGCCTGTTGCAGTAGGAGGGGAGATGTCGCGTTCCCTGGCAAGTGTTTTGAGCTTACATTGGCCATGGTCATGGATAGAGACGAGCATTATCATCTGGGCAGTCGAGATATTTGCCTTGGCAAGGAAGCTTGATCTTGCGCCTTTCATGAGCTTGGGTATCATTATGGATATTTCATGGGTCAATTCGTCAATAGTGGCCATAAACTACCTCCTTATGATAGTTAGTTCGCCTAACTAAATATTAGCACACCAAACTATCTTTGTCAAGTTAGTATTTTTAATCTGTAGTTAGGTGGGAAAACAGTTAGATGTGGCTTGCTAATTACTGATTTTTATAACTCCTGCCAGGCAACAACTCTTATAATCCAATCCGACTCTGAAGAGATCATTCCTGAAGGCAGGTTATCAGATAAGCTGGGCACCTGATAGATGCTCGGCACCTGGCTTCCAATGTCAAAATAATTGGATACCAGGGTTCCTGCAATATTGGTCTGCTTTTCAAGTTCTATCTCACCCTCTGCATAAAATACACCCATGACATCAATATTAGCCTCATCAAATTCTATATTACCAGGAGTCATAATACCGAGGACATTATCAGGGAATGAGTCCGGGCCATTGGTAAGAAGATTAACTTCTATATCTACATCCTCAGTAGCAAAGATTGTTCCTTTGCCTGAATAGGTGATTGTTTTATTCGGCCCACTCTTCTTTATTTTTAATTCCCCACCGTCAATATAGACAATACCGCTAATGGTCAGATTGCCATTACCATCAATAGCGATTGTATTTGCTCCATCACTATAGCTGAAGTTAGAACCAGGAGTGAGGTTATTGAGCTCGCTGAGTTGAGCATCATCAGAGATGACCAGGGCGTTATCCCTTAAGTATTCCTGATAGCTTGTATAGTCCTGATAAGGGTCACTGAGACTGGGAAAACTCGTTGCATCGCCCAGATCATAGGTATTGGTTGTGCCATTATCAGAATAAACATTAGTCTCTCCCTTATTGCCGGCGTAACCATCAGTAATGTAGACGCCATCTACAGTTTCTTTATAAGAGTCGCCAGAGCTATTTTCTTCTCCAATTGTAGCACTACCACTTAAACCAGCCACGCCATTCTTTATACGCACCTCTGCCGCCAGTGACTGTACTGTCTCTCCATTAAATATCACTGTTGGCAATTCAGGAATTCTTTCCTCCAATGCAGAGGGTATGCCCTGATAGTTATTGCCGATGTCGGCGCTACCACCCATATCAATCGCCAAATCCCCGTCGCCTAACCCTGTGCCTAAGAGGTGAACCGAACCCCGAATATCAACATTACCGCTTATGGTGGATCCTTCTGCCCCTACGCCTGCGAATATAGCGTTATTCCAGGGAGAATAGTTTGCTATCCTTGCATAGACCTGGATAGTTTTGGTAGCGCTTTCAAAGGTACCTGTTGACCTTATCCAGATCTTGTTAGTTTCGCCAGAAACATTCTTCAATTCTGCGCTATAGGAACCATTATCTAATGAAATCGGCTCTTCACCGTAAAGAAAGTAAAACTCATTATCATTAGGGCCAACATTATAGATATTGATTGAGCCATCTCGCCAGCTTGGATCTTCACCTCCTTCTACAAAGTCCTGCCTTAAATCATACAGCGCCTGCTCTATCCCTGCCTCGGCAATATGCAAGGCCTTAATCGCATCCCTCCCTCGCTGGGCAAATCTATTTTCTGAAACGCTCTGGCTTATAAAAGCACCTCCCAGCACCAGCAACACTGCAATTACCAGGTAACAAGCAACAAGAATAATACCTCTGTTATGTTTCATTTTAGTTTCTCAGCGTAACTTGCGAAGATAAAGTAGCAGTTAAGGTATGTTGAGATACTGTCTCCTTTTCTACTACCAAGGTTATAGTTATTTCTTTTCCAGAGGCGCTAAACTGGAGGCCCTGAATATTATTTGCCAATACACGGCTTTCTTCATCTTGGGTGCGCAACAACTGTTTACCATTCATACCACCGAGCGAATATACAATAGCCTCACTCCAGGTAATATTGCCACTGTTATTTACGCTCTGAGGAATCCGGAATGTAACCGTGCTTGCAGTAATAGTTATCCGGCCCAGGCTACTCTGTCGTAGCTCCTTAAGCATACTGTCCATACCTTTTCTTATCTCCTGCTGTATCTCTATCTGAACATTTCCGCTTTGCCAGGACTTTTTGCCCATAGCCAAAACGGCAAATATGGCTCCTATAATAATGGAGAATATAAGTACCACTACCATCAATTCCACTAATGTGAATCCATTCGCCTGTTTGCTGCTCATAAGTGACAGAATTATCTCCTCGCTATCAAAGTCACTAATTTAGCAGGAGAGTCCAATTGGTCGTTTCCATTAACGTCCTCTCCTGCATCTAAGGCCCCATCTAAATCACTATCCTCACCAAATATACGGTCGCCTTTCTGTTGCCAGCATATTGTGACACTAATCCTTAAAAGGTCGGGATTAGTATTGTTAACTTCAACCACGCCCTCTGAATCTGAATTAGATAGTCCAGCAACCTCAAAGGTAGTGCTGTTATAATTGGCAAAAATCTGGCCAAAACTCTCATTGCGGATTTCTTCCAGTTTCTCCTGACACCCGTTTATGGCAATGGTAAGATTCCTGGCAGTTTCATTGAGCGTAAAGCAGCCAGTATAAGCTGCAATGATCCCTACCAGGGCCACAATTAATATCATAGCCCCTATCATCATCTCGAGCAGAGTAAAGCCTGAATTGTGTTTATGTTGAAAGGCCATACGTATAGTTTACTTTAGAGGATAGAGAATTGCAAGCCCCGTTCCAAATTCTAGCCGATACCCAATTTATTGTTTGTAACTGATTGCGTATAATGCTGATAGATTGTTTGATAATATTTAAGAATTTGGAACGGGGCAAGGATTTGTCCGAGGCAGGCAGGTCTTCGAAAAGACGCTTGACTACCCCGGTCTGCCAGAAGACTCCTCGTCTCCACTCGTTGAAGGAGGGTGTTTTTGATGATATACTTATAGTAGAGGGTCCTGCCATGAATAGGAACAAAGGTATCACGCTAATCGAGGTAATAGTGAGTATATTTATAGTGGCTTTCATGCTCGTGGGCATGATGCGGCTCTACTCCCTGGGCGGGATCCAGGCAGCTATTTCAAGGCATAAGACAATGGCAGTAAACTTAGCCCAGGCCGAGATAGAGAATATCAGAGAGGTCGCGTATGAAAATATAGCGCTCGCAACCTATCCTTTAACACAGACAGTCAAGATCGACAGCGGCGAGACTGCTGCTGCAGCTGATGATATTGACGGAACAATGGTCACTCAGGTCTCAGCCATTAGCGAGGGATATAAGATCATCGTAACGATTTCCTGGAATGATTATCATGGTGCACTCAGCGAGGTCCTGGAGTCCACCATCACTTCATACTTATAGAGGTTTGTATGAATCGCAAAGGATTTAGCCTGGTCGAACTAATCGTAGCAGCCGGCATCATGAGTATGGTCTTAGCTGTTATATTCACGACCTATACGATAACGCAGAGATTGTGGAGGGGCGGATTTACGCAAATCGCGTTTCAGGCCAGGGGTAGGATTGTGCTTGCGAGGATCTCAGAAAATCTTCGCTCGTCAACAGGCGCCATCATACTTAATAATGGAGACAGGATAAGATTTGTCACTGACCCGAACAGGACGCCAGGGACCACATCGGATGATGTAACCGGCGAATACTATATCTCAGGTACCGACATCATGTACGACCCGGATATATCGGTTACAGGCGACGAGACTAGTATGCTCCGCAATGTTTCAAAAGAGTCAGCAATACCTTATTTTCAAACCTCAGGGGGCCTGGTAGTGATTACATTCAGGCTTTATAATAGCGACGCTATCTACGGTACCCATTGGTCAGGTATGACCACGTCTATTAAAATGAGGAATGTCTGACATGAATAAGAGAGGTTTTGCCTTAATCGTGGCTATGACTTTTTTAGCAGTGCTTTTTATGGGCGGCGGTTCGTATCTCTATATGGTCACGAACGAGGCAAAGTATACAGAGAGACAGATAGATACGCAAAAGTCATTCTTTTTAGCAGAGGCAGGTGTGGAGCGGGCTATATGGCGGGTAAAGAATGACAGTATAATCGCATCAGAGATTTTTCAGCTAAAAGGTGCGGCCACTGCGGCAAATTATCTTGAGGATGAAAATATCACAGTTACGATTACCAATCTGGGAAATAACATGTATCAGGTTTCCTCAACCAGCCAGGTCGGCAACTCTACCAAGACCTTAAATACGACCATACAGAAAAATCCTCCGTCAAAGGTCTTTGACTATGGATATTTTATAAATAACTGGGGGTGGTTCTATGGAAGCGGTATTACTTCGCGTGGCGATGTGCGTTCAAACGGCAGGTTTGATTTCAGGAGCAGGCCGCGTGTGGAAGGCGACATCTATGCTGGTTGTGAGATTGACGACGGCAGCCAGGGCATAAGAGGTTCTGGAGGCGACCCCTCAAACCAGTATCCTAATTCAGACACCCTGGATATGCCAAACCTTTATGATCTATCATATTATGAAAATAAGGCCAGTAGCGGTAATGGGAGCATAGTAGTAGATGGCGTGACCATGGTGGATGGTGTGTTTGGAGATGATGCTGGCGAGACCGGAAACATAGCCCTGGTTGGCACGCATTCACGCCCGATTGAAGTAACTGGCACAGTGGTCATAAGGGGAGATGTTGTAATAAAAGGTGTTATCCAAGGTCAAGGAAGCATTTATGCTGGAAGGAATATATATCTTGCAGATGATATTCAATACAGGACCGCGCCGTCAAGCCCAAGGCCTGCCTCGAATAATCCTGACGCGGTGGATAACTGGGTAAACGCGCACAAAGATAAAGATCTTGTAGGCTTTGCCGCTACTGAAAACATTGTAATGGGAGATTACACGAGCGAGACAGGCGGGAGCTGGTATTCAAATTCTTGGCTGTTTGGTATGGGTGATGAGGATGTAGGAGAAGACGGCATACCAGATACAAATGATGCGCATGAGAATGACGGCGTGTTCCAGAGTGAATACGAGGACCTGGACGGTGACGGCGTAAGGGATAATAATTATAACTGGTCAGATGTCCAGACGCAGGTGCCAATAACAGAATTCGCGAATTGTCCGGCAGGCGTGTCTGATTTTGGTGATATAGCTGATAACAATGTCAATCGCCTGGATGGTATATTCTACACAAATCATGCATTTGCCGGCAGGACAGGTTACGGTGCAGTGGTAAATGGTTCCATAATATCCAAGGACGAGGCCATTATATACCGTAATACACTTACCATAAATTACGACGAGAGGATAAATTCCAGATACACGACGGGTCAGAACAGGATCATAGAAGTGGATTTGCCTGTTTCTAAGAAAGTGGAGATCATCAGATGGTGGGAATAAGATTTTTTTTAATTTTTATTCTGTGCTTTTTATTGTTTGGCGCATCAGCGTATGGCCTCAGGCCTCTTGAAGATATAGGAGAGACAGGAAAAGAAGATGCTCTGTCCCCTGAGATTGAAGAGGAGATAGCTGAAATTGAAAGAGAAAAAGAGGCCTTGATGAAGGATGTTTCTCCTTTAAGAGAGGAGCGTGAAAATACGCTTCGGCCATTCGTATATGAATCAGCACCTTTAGATGTCGAATCCCCACGCCCAGTAAAAAACATTGTGTCGCCCACTGTTGAAAAAACGCCAACGCAAGCAGAAAACTTAACATCGAAACCCTTGCCAAATCTTATCTTTTTCTCTCTAATAGTCATTGCTTTTTTCTCTGCCTATTTTTTCCTTCGCCCCAAACCATAGGATTTTTGTTGCAATGAGAGGCTCTTGCTGCTAATATTTTATCATGAAGGAAGACAAGGCAAATCCTCAGGCCGAGCGCAGGAGCTATATCAGGCTGGACGCTGTATTTCCTGTGGAGTTCCAGTTTCTGGACCCGCAGACAGGCGGTTCAATAAGTGACATAAAGCAGGGCTTTACCCGGGATATAGGAAAAGGCGGCATCTGTTTAGAGGTCAATCACGTAGAGGAAGGCTTTGAGCATTTTTTAAAAGAGGCCAATGCCAGGCTGGACCTGCGGCTCCACATCCCCCTGAGCTACAAAGACACAAAGGCAGTAGCGGATATCGCGTGGTACAAAAAGGCAAAGTCAGGTTACCCGAATAAATACCTCATAGGCCTTTCATTTTTACAGATAGATCCAAAAGAAAGAAACAGGATCTATTCGCATGCCAGGCTAAAGAAATATGCCCCCAGGATAGTGGCAATATTTATCATATCTCTTATGTTAGGGGTCGGATATTTCTATTCGTCTCAATTGAGATTGGCATTGGAAAACAAAAGATTGGTCGAGGAGCTTGTCCAGCTTTCCGGTAAGAAGTCAAGACTTGAAAAGGATATCATGGGTTTTGACAGCGAGCGCGTAGAAAAAGAAGCCAAGCTTTTGGAGAACAGGGAAAAGCTCAAGGAATACGAAGGAAAGCTTACCGAGCTGGAAAGATTGGAATCCCAGCTCAGGGAAAAAGAAGAGCTCTTGGAATATTTTCAGCAGGATAGGATCGATACAAAAAATAAACTTAAAGAAGCCCTCGGTGAACGGACGAGGCTTTCAAAAGAGACCACTGCTTTATCAAAAGAAACAGAATATCTAAAGGAGAGGATTGAGAAACTCTCAAAGAGCAGGGTTTCAGCTGAACAAGGCCTTAAAGACCTTCTATTCTCGTTTGAGGCTGTCGAGGAAAAGAGTATATCCAGCATGTACAGGTGGATAAAGAATCATCAAAACGACCTTACTGGTCTGATCGTGAGTTACGAAGGCGACAATGACCTTAAGGATTGGGCATTTACCTATGACCAGTCTCTTGCCACCCAGTGTTTTAACCTGATGGGTGACCAGGCCAATGCGCAAAAGGTGCTGGATTTTTACAGGGACAAGGCCAAAAAGAAGGACGGGGGTTTTTGCAATGCCTACGACGCTTACACCGGTCTTGTTTTAGAATATAATGTTCACGCAGGCCCAAATATATGGCTTGGCATAGCAGCGATTCAATACGCGCATAAATTTAAGGATGAACAATATCTTTTAATGGCAGAGGATATAGCCAGCTGGCTGATTGGCCTGCAGGGAGAAGATAAAGACTTTGGCATAAAAGGCGGGCCTAAGTTTAAATGGTTTAGCACCGAGCACAATCTGGACGCGTACGCTTTTTTTGGCATGTTATACGAGGTTACAGACGAGGAGAAATATTTAGAGGCCCAGAGACAGACACTCCAGTGGATAAAGAAATACGCCTTTAACAGGAGAGAGGGTCGTTTGAACAGGGGCAAAGGTGACGCCACTATTGCGACAGATACCTTTGCCTGGGCTGTTGCAGCCATGGGCCCGGCGCTTTTAAAACGCTCAGGCATGGATCCTGACCAGATCATAGATTTTGCAGAGACGAACTGCCTTGTTACAACTAAATATGCGCGGCCAGGCGGCGAAGAGCTCGAGGTCACAGGGTTTGATTTTGGAAAATACGAGCACCTGGCAAGAGGAGGTATAGTATCTACAGAATGGACCGCCCAGATGGTGGTGACATTGAAGATAATGGCGGACTATCATCAGGAGATGAACGAATTTTTAAAAGAAGATTATTACAAAAGAAAAGCAGGGTTTTACCTTTCCGAATTAGAAAAAATGGTGATCATAAGCCCTTCCAGGATAGGCCAGGGCGAGGGCTGCCTTCCTTATGCCAGCCAGGATGATGTTGACACAGGTCATGGCTGGAGAGCGCCGCGCGGCTCCAGAACAGGCTCTGCAGCTGGCACAGCGTATACGATATTTGCCAGGCATAATTATAATCCTCTGACGCTGCGCTGATCCATCTCTTTATGAAGAATAAAAAGATAATAATCTTAGCGGCAGTTTTTATATGCATCGCGTTTTCCCTTTCCATGTTTTTCCAGAATACCGGCATCGCGCCAGGAGGACATGGAAGAGAACCCTATGTAACCAAGGTAATCGACGGCGACACCATAGAGCTCTTTATCGGCGAGAGCGTGAGATATATAGGCATAGATACGCCTGAGATTCACGAGAACATTGGCTCACAGTGGCTCTATAAACCGCGGCCTTATGCTGAAGAGGCAAAGGAGTTTAACAGGACACTTGTGGAAGGGAAAAGAGTCAGGTTAGAGTTTGATGTCCAGAAAAAGGATAAGTACAACCGCCTGCTCGCGTATGTCTATATCGACGGAAAAATGGTCAATCTTGAAATGGTAAGAGAAGGCTATGCAATGATATACACATATCCGCCGAATGTAAAATATGTAGAAGAGTTTGTAGGCGCTCAGCAATATGCGAGAGAAAATAATAAAGGCCTGTGGAAGGGCATGGAGGACAATATCATTCCCGCCTCTTTAGCCAGCAAGAATTCAGGCATGCTAAGGATGGTGGAGGCCACAATCTTGAGCACCTATCTTTCAGACAAGGTCCTGATATTGAACTGCAGGGATGATTTTAAGATCGCGATCTTCAGGAATAACCTGGAACGGTTTCCCAAAGAGATAACGCGTTCACCTGACACCTATTTCAAATACAAGACCGTCAGGGTCTATGGTATAATAAAGGAATACAAAGGAACTTACGAGATAATACTCAATGACCCATCACAGCTGCAATTATTTTAAAATGATCAAGAAAACTGTATTTAAAAATTTCGCGGTTATAATTATAATGCTCGCATCTTTCCTGTTTATGCATGTCGAAGATTCTATCGCCCAGTCAGTGTCTATAAAAGGCATAATGAAGATACACCGGATGGGCGGTTATGCTATTCTGATAAATTACGAGACGCACGATAGGTGGACGGATAATATTGTCTTTAAGGTGCACTGCAAGTTTGAAGACGAAGAGTTTACGTTCATGAGCAGCTCTATGAATAATCTAGAGCGCGGCTGGCACAAGACCCAGATAGCCATATCAGATGTCATAAAGAAAAGATACGGTTCTTTGCGCGGGTACAAGGTCGAGCTTTACAGGAACGGCATACTCGTGGCCACAAAAAATTCCTACTAGGTACAAAAATCTTGACTATAGCGTGATCGGTCGGTATAATTTCCTATAGAACATGCGCAGGATAGTCCGTATCTCAATATCAGCGGTAACATTTCTTTTCTTTGCATGCTCTTCCTTTGCGTCCGGTTCCTTTATAGAAAATCTTTCAAAGATCAGGAACTCGAAGGGTTATATATTCAAAATAAATTACCAGACAAAAGACGAGTGGACAGACGGACTGATGTTTAAACTTTTCTGCGTCTTCGATAAAGGCGCGGAGCTTTCTTTTACAAGCACAGGCCACAATAATGTCAAAAAAGGCTGGCACAAGACAGAGATACGGGTCCCCAGGGTCTACAGGGATAGATACGGCTACATAAAGGATTACCGCGTAGAGATGTATCAAAAAGGATTACTTGTCTCTTTGAAGAGTTTATAGGAAAATAGATGGCGCAGCGACAGAGAAGAAAATACCTCGTAAATAAAAGATTGCAGTTTGGGCTTTTTTTCAAGTGGATAATCCCTCCGATAATACTTCTTTTCTTGGTCCTGTATTATCTTAAATCATCACCTGTCGTTATAGTATTGGGGATCGTTGTGGTATTTTTTGTCTCGTGGCGCGTGTTGATACTGTCGCACAGATTGGCGGGACCTATTTACCGGCTCGAAAAGGACCTGCAGGATATCGCAAAGGGAAATTTTTCGATGAGGATAAACTTTCGTAAAAAGGATGAATTGAAATCGATTGCTGAAGGCATAAATAAGATCCTGGATGAAATGGAAAAGCGAGTGGAAAAACATGACTAGGAAAAAAAGAAGAGCAAAAGTTAAGAAGAAGAGAAAAGGCAAGCGCCATGCGAGGAAGTGTTAAGAAACGCATAGGTGTTCTTACAGGCGGCGGCGATTGTCCTGGCCTTAATGCTGCTATAAGAGCAGTTACAAAGACAGCCATCCTTGATTATGGCATGGAGGTTACTGGCATAAAGGATGGATATGTCGGACTCGTAGAAAATAAATACAGCCAACTTTCTTATGAAGATGTTTCAGGTATACTGGCCGAAGGCGGCACTTTTCTTGGCGCGTCCAATAAAGCAAATCCTTTTAATTATCCTTCCGCAAGCAATAAATCAAAAGACCTTTCTGATCTGGCAATAGATAATGCAAAAGAGATGGGGCTCGATGGCCTCGTGTGCATAGGCGGTGATGGCACGCTCAGCGTCGCGTACAGGCTGTATAAGAAAGGACTTAAGATTGTCGGGATCCCAAAGACAATAGACAATGATCTGAGGGCGACTGATTTTACCATTGGTTTTGATTCTGCTGTCATAACAGCGACCGAGGCAATAGACAAACTTCACACAACTGCACAGTCGCATCACAGAGTAATGGTGATAGAGGTAATGGGCAGGTACGCTGGATGGCTCGCGCTTTACTCAGGCGTGGCTGGCGGCGGCGATATAATCATAATACCCGAGATCCCGTATGATATTAAGAAGGTCTGTAAAAGGGTGGTTGATAGATTCAAGCACGGCAAGAGATTCAGTATTGTTGTTGTTGCAGAAGGCGCCAGGCCAAAAGGCGGACGCATGGTCGTGAAGAAGGTCGTTAAGGATTCTACCGATCCTGTTCGTCTGGGAGGTATAGGCAACAGGATAGCCATGGATGTTGAAAAATGCACCGGGCTTGAGGCAAGGGTAACGAGCCTGGGCCATCTCCAGAGAGGCGGCTCACCTTCGCCGTTTGACAGGATGCTCGCGACGCGGCTGGGCACGTTCGCGTGCGGGTTGGCGGCCAGGGGCGAGTTTGGCAAAATGGCAGCGCTGAAGGGCAGGGATATCGTGGCAGTTGGTTTAAAGGATGCAGTTACCTCTATAAGGCGCGTTGACCCAAAACACCCTATCATAAAATCCGCAATCTCCGTCGGCACCTCCTTTGCTTTCTAATTTGACAAATCCGACACGCCCCGTTCCAAATTCTAATCGATAATCGATTTATCGTTTGTAGCTGATTGCGTACAACTCTCATATATCATTTACCGATACTTAAGAATTTGGAACGGGGCAGCTAAGCGTCTTTTTGAAGGCTCCCCTGACCGAAGAGACCAGATAAAAGCGTAACGCAGCATTTCAAATAGTATAGCTTTGCTATATATAATATTCTTGACGAGATATAGTTCATATAGTAACCTGTATAAAAGGTGGGGCTGTAGTGAAGCGGGATCACACGACAATGGCATTGTCGCGTCACGGGTTCGATTCCCGTCAGCTCCACCAATATTATGACCCAAGAGGCGTATCCTTTCAAACAGATCGAAGCGAAGTGGCAGAAGGCATGGGCGAAGCAGGAGCTTTTTAAGATGAACCCTGATTCGAAAAAGCCAAAGCACTACTGC